>DYTB01000042.1 GCA_020726185.1 Candidatus Odyssella sp.
ACGGATTTCTTCGTTTTTATACATTTTCTGCAATTCTTATATCGAACTCAGGTTAGCTTTAGCTATAGATCATTTTTAACTTTCTACAGAATTCAGCAATTGTGCAAATTCTTGAAATACTTTTTCATAAGCTCTCAATTTGAATGGCACAATTTCTCGCATTACCTCTTCTTTTTCAGCCCATTGCCATTGCGAAAATTCGCGGTGTTTTGTTTTCAAATTAATGTCTGTTTCATTGCCAACAAATTTAAATAAGAACCACTTTTGCCGTTGGCCAACATAATAATCTCTCTTAGTTTTGTTTTTTAGCCAATCAGGAAAATCATAATAAACCCAATCAAGTGACTCAGACATAAGCGCCACTGCATTTGTTCCAATTTCCTCTATCATTTCTCGCATTACTGCTTGTTGAGGTGTTTCCCCATCATCAATGCCGCCTTGTGGCATTTGCCAAGCATACAAAGCATCGGCGTCAAGGTCTTTACGCCTAGCAATAAAAATTTTATGTTCATCATTAATAATCACCATCCCTACACATGGGCGATAACATTCTGGATTTTTTATAGATTGGTCTGTCATTATGAATGAATAATCTCTGTTATAGGAACAACTGAAATTTTAGCCTCTTCTAGCATCTTTATCCTAGCATCAAAAGCCAATACTGAAAACCCCGTTCGTTGTGTTAATGCTTTAATCGAAGGCATCATATTTTCCGTGGGATTTTCAATTGTTGTCGATACATAGTTTAATCGAGTCGCAGCAGCAACTTCATGGAATCGATTCATCAAAACATCTGGTGGTGTGACAAAACAGTTATTGAGCTGTCGTAATGACGTTAGAATAGGCGTCAAACTTTCGGGGGCACGCCATAAACGCCCTCCTCCTTGTCCATAAATACAATCAACATCGGTGCCACGCACAATTATCTTTTTTAAAATCTCTAAATTTTCTTCATTTGAAACACTGGCTTTTAACGTAAGGTATCCTTGATCTGTCGTACTATCCTCATCCTCAAGAAATAATGCCACTAAGACCGCAAAATCTTCGGCAATTGCTGTGTCAAGTTCATCATCTAAATCCGGTGTATAGGGACTAAAAACCAGCGAGACAGATTAGAGATAATTTGTTCAGTAAGTGTTTGATTAATACCAAGACCAACAATTAAAATAGCTACTTTTTGTGTATGATTATCGCTAGATTGCACAAAAAACTGGGGATTAATTGTGCTAATTAAGGATTGCTGCGCATTTGCTGCCAGATAAGGTTGCATCGTAAAAGATGTCGCTTGCTCTTCTGCTACTAAAACTTGAGGATTTTCTTTTTTCACGGGTATTTTTTTGTCGAAATTTTTAACTGGCTCCACTTTGACAACTAATGGTTTTGTTTCTTGAGAGGTACTCGATATTGGATCTTTAAAAACAATATTCTGATTATAAACAACATGAATCCACGCATAGCCACCCGTTGCAATCAGAAATAATAGAACGAATATTAATAATTTAAGAGGTGTGAAAAATTTTTTAGGCAAATGGGGAGCATGAAAAATTTGATCTAGTGTTACTAGTTCAGGAATAGTGAGTTCTTTATCTGCAGGTTTAAGTTTATCGACCCATTTTTTACAATGAGCAATAAAACGACTTAACTTACTTTTATCTGCCTTTATTTCTTCTGTTTCTTTTTCTTCTTCTATTTCATCCATTGGTCGTGCTCACTATTTCATGCATTTTATTCATTACTAACGGCTTTTTAAAAGTGCCATACCCTTTAACATATCAAAAGCTCGATTCAACTGGTGATCATCATCAGAAATTAATTGTTTTTCATCTTTTACATAACCAATATTTGAAATGATGGGGCCGGAGTCTACAACAATATCTGGAGCAATTCCTTTACCATGAATTTCGTGTCCAAGAGGAGTATAAAAATGTGAAATTGTCAATTTTATTGCGCCACGTCCTTCTAGCGAAAATAACCCTTGCACAGAACCCTTACCCATGGTTGTTTTTCCTAAAATGATGGCTCGTTTATAATCTTTTAGTGCTCCAGCCATAATTTCAGACGCAGAGGCAGAGCCATTATTTGTCAACACAATCAAAGGAACATCTTTTAACATTTCCACTCCCTCAGCTTCGTAAACCATACTTTTTGTGGTGTCACGCGATTTTACTTCCACAATCTTGCCTTTATTAACAAACAAGGAAGTAACACTAACCGCTTGATCTAATGTCCCACCTGGGTTATTACGTAAATCAATAATCGCCCCACTGAGCGCCCCTTCTTTTTGAATACTTTGAATGGCTTTTTGCAGCATTTGTGTGGTTTTTTCATTAAAATAGCTGATACGCAAATACCCAATATCTCCCTCACGTTTATATTTTATAGGATTAATGGTGATAATTGCCCGTGTTAGAGTTAATTCAAATGAATCTTGATTACCCCGTTGAATTGTTAACTTTATGGCGCTTCCTGGCGTACCATGCAATTTTTTAAAGAGCTTAATCTGGCTAAGACTACCCACAGCCTCGTCATCGACTTTTATAATCAAGTCTCCATATAAAAGACCTGCTTTTGCAGCTGGCGTATCATCAATTGGTGAAATGACTCGCAACGCATTTTCCATAAATAATACTTCAACACCAATACCCCCAAATTCTCCATTGGTAGATTCCATGTACAATTCGTAGGTTTCCTGATTCATATATGTTGAATACGGATCAAGAGCCATTAGCATACCGTTAATAGCTCCTTCACGCATTTTCTGTTCATCTGGCTTTTCAACGTATTTGAGCCGAACCATTTCAAGAATTTCTTTCATTAACCCATCATGACAAAAATCTATTGCCCCAGAGTCAGATGTGGATTTGTTATAACATCCTGGCAACATAGCGCTTATCAATAACAGCGCAATAACATGTTTAAACTTACCCATAATCCTGATTATCCCTATCATCGTTGTTTGCATTGCCATATAGTCAGCTCAATCTTTTTCGGCAATGCCGTACTTCCAAAAACCACCCCAATTGCTTGTTGTTGTTTTACTTTTTCCCCTACAAAACTTAAAATCCGATCAATACCTTTAATAAGCATGATGTATTCGTTCTGTCGAATCAAGAGCACACCACCAGTTTCAATATTATTACCTGACAATAAAACATCACCGTCTACAGGCGCTTGAATCACCCGATCAATCACATCAAGATAATAGATCGAGTTATTTTTTATGGTGGCAGGTGCAAAGATAAGCTCACTACTTTCTTTTTCTGGTAATTGAGTCAATTTTTGACAATCCATTGCCTGCACAGTCAGACGGTCGATCAGTTCTGAAATTTGCGCTTCTGAATCAAAATGTCGCAGTGGTAAGGATTGATTAGTTGCAAATAACAACTCATCCAATTCATTAAATTGTTTCTTAATAGCATTCAGTTGTTTTTTATGATCCACGCTTAGTTCGGACAATTTTGATTGACTATCTTTCAGATATTGACGTGACTGTGCTAGTTGTTTTAAAGCATCCAATACGTTTTCAAATCGTTTAGGAATTCGGGGAGCTAAATAACTTAACGCCATGTTTAAATGCACAATGTCTTTCAATTCTGCCGCTACAAGTGCCGTAAGAAAGGGTGAAAAATGCTTAATATGGTGCAAATAATTTACCAAAGAGACAACATCCGTCGCCATCTCTTTCACTTGCGCAATAGATAACTGGGCTTGTTGTTGATATTTTTCAACATTTTTTTGTTGTTTAAAAAGAGCTTCATCGCCTGCTTTAGCTACATTCACAGCCATCTGAATAGATGTTTGCGCAGCTACCAAATCCTGCGCGCCAGAATCAACGGCAAATACAGCCACATGCCAGCACGCAAAAAAACAAAGATGAATGAATAGCCTAACCAGCACAAGCATCCTTCCATTCAATTAAACTAACTCCCGTCATTTCTTTAGGTTTGTCAAGATTCATAAGATCTAAAACTGTTGGTGCAATATTTTCCAAAGATCCATTCTTTAGGATCAATGAGCTTGGTGCATTCGCAACTAAAAACGGCACTGGATTCAACGTATGGGCGGTATGCGGCTCTCCTGTCACGCTATCAACTATTTGTTCCGCATTTCCGTGATCTGCTGTTATCACTAAAATTGTCTGCGTTTTTTTGCAAATATCTATGAGCCGTCCTAAGCATTGATCAACAGTTTCTATTGCCTGAACAATAGCTGGCAGCATTCCTGTATGACCTACCATATCCGCATTTGCATAATTCACCACAATCAAATCGTGAGTTTGTTGTTCAATAATCTCTACCAAATAATCTGTCATTTCAGGTGCTGACATTTCGGGCTGTAAATCATAGGTAGCTACTTGGGGAGAAGCTATAAGTTTGCGTTCTTCGCCTGCAAATAATAATTCACGTCCACCATTAAAAAAGAAAGTCACATGGGCATATTTTTCTGTTTCTGCAACTCTAAGCTGTTTAAGACCGGCTTCTGAAACAGTTTGTCCTAAGGTATGCGTCACTGGATGCTTATCAAACAATGCAGGGATAAGGGCTGTAAGTTTTTGAGAATAGGGTGCCATTCCTAATGTTGCAGCAAATGAAATTCTTTTATAAGGCGTAAATTCTTTAAATTCTGGATCAAGCAATGCGGTTAAAAGCTGACGAACGCGATCAGCCCGGAAATTAACCATCATTAGACAATCGCCGTCATTCATTCCTTTATACCCCTGACATACATGGGGAAGCACAAATTCATCACCGATATCGTTTTCATAAGAATCAGCTATAGTTTGAAGTGGGTCTATTGATTGTTTCCCTACCCCCTCTACCATTGCCTCATAGGCACTTTGAATGCGATCCCATCGTTGATCACGATCCATTGCAAAATATCGCCCACAAAAACTAGCAAGAGTGATAGTTGGATAGTCTAAAAGAGCGGTTAAAAAAGAGCTAAGATAATCATGCGCACTTTTTGGTGGTGTATCACGCCCATCTAAAAAGGCATGTATTTTTACCTCAAGCCCTTGGGCTGCTAAAATCTTCGCACAATAAATCAAATGATCTTGATGTGAATGCACCCCCCCAGGTGACAATAACCCCATTAAATGAACAACTTTTGTAGCTTTTAAAGCTTGAGAGGAAAAACTCTTAAACGCAGCTAATAGGGGAATTTTTTGATGTTCAATTGCCATATCAATGCGAGGTAGGTCTTGCATAATGACTCGACCACTACCAATTGTCATATGCCCCACTTCCGAATTTCCCATTTGCCCATCTGGCAATCCCACATACAATTCAGAAGCTTGCAATTCAGAATGGGGGTAGAGATTACTCATCGATGTCCAACAAGGCGTCGCCGCAGCTGCAATACCATTGTTATCGGTTGAATGATTAATGCCCCATCCATCTAAAATGCAAAGTACAACATTTGTTGTTTTTTTTGTCATAACTTACCTTAAAATTTACTTATTTGTGTACAGTATGACAAATTTCGGTGTACGAAGTAAGTGGGATTTGTGTATTTATAGTTAAGAAACTAATTTAGGTAACAATAAAGTATGTTATCATTTATCTAGAAATATGAAGGACTTTGCAAACTGATGAAAATTCTTGTTCTAAAAGAAACCGATCCACATGAAAAAAGAGTGGCGATTTCTCCCGATGTAACGAAAAAATTGATTGAAATGGGATTTGAGATCATTGTTGAAAAGGATGCGGGTAAAGAATCTGGGATGATTGATGCGGCTTTTGAAGCAGCAGGCGCCAAAATTACCAAAGATATTAAAACAGCCTTAACACAAGCTGATATTATCCCCCATGTCGCCCCTATTTCACCTGATGACTTAAAAGGCACTAAAGAGAATTTAATTTTAATAAGTCTTTTAAAACCTTATGCCAATCAAAATCTCATCAAGAAACTTGCAGAGCATAAAGTCACTGCTATTGCACTTGAAATGATTCCACGCATTTCACGAGCCCAAGCAATGGATGTTTTATCTTCGCAAAGCAACTTAGCAGGTTATAGAGCCGTGATTGATGCAGCAGCTGAATATGGCCGTGCAATGCCGTTAATGATGACTGCAGCTGGAACGATTGCCCCTGCTCGTGTATTAATTATTGGCGCTGGTGTTGCTGGACTTCAAGCGATTGCAACGGCTCGCCGACTTGGTAGCATTGTCAGTGCTTTTGACGTGCGAAGCGTTGCCAAAGAACAAGTTGAAAGCTTAGGTGCAAGCTTTGTTGAGGTTGAATCCGATGAAACGGGTGAAGGATCAGGTGGTTATGCTAAAGAAATGAGCGATGATTATAAACAACGTCAAGCAGCAAGACTTGCCGAAGTTATCAAATCACAAGATATTATTATTACAACGGCTCAAATTCCCGGAAAACAAGCGCCCATTCTTATCACGGCTGACATGGTTCATTCAATGAAGCCAGGATCAATCATAATTGATCTTGCTGTTGAAAGCGGTGGTAACTGTGAACTTGCTGAATTTGGGAAAACCGTTGTTAAAAATCAAGTCAAAATTATTGGATATGCCAATATTATGAGCCATATTGCCCAAGATGCCAGCCAGGTTTTTGCCAAAAACATACTCAATCTTTTAAAAGGATTAATGAACAAAGAAGGTACAAATCTTGACATTAATTTTGAAGATGAAATTGTAAAAGGGGCTTGTTTGACCCACGGTGGTTTCGTTATTCACCCTAATTTTCAATAGCTTATCAGGAGAATTATTATGGACGTTCAGTCTTTAATTGATAGAGCCCACCAGGTACAAGAGACGGCCAAAGAACTTGTTTCCCAAGTCGACAAACTTCAAAACTCAGCGCAACAAGTGGCAAAAGCCGCTGGCATTGAACACCTTGACCCATTTATCATCGGTTTAACAGTGTTTATCATGGCATGCTTTGTTGGTTATTATGTGGTTTGGAAGGTCACCCCTGCTTTGCATTCACCACTAATGTCAGTAACAAATGCGATTTCGAGTGTCATCATCGTTGGTGCATTAATCGCCGCTGGCCCAGCAATTACAAGTATTTCTACAACCTTTGGATTCTTAGCTGTTATTTTAGCATCTATCAATATTTTTGGCGGCTTTATTGTCACGCAAAGAATGCTTGAGATGTTCTCTAAAAGCAAGTAATCAGGAGAATTTTTATGTACATATCCACAAACACTTCTGCTTTCTTTTATCTGATTTCTGCCATTTGTTTCATTATGGCTCTGCGGGGATTATCATCTGCTGCTACATCTAGATCAGGCAATCTTTATGGCATGGTTGGAATGGCCGTTGCTATTCTTACTACCTTGCTACTGCGAGATGTTTCTCGTTATGGATTAATTATTTTGGCTTTAGTCATTGGTGGTTCCATCGGTGGTATTATCGCTCGCAAAATTAAGATGACGGCCTTGCCGCAATTGGTTGCTGGGTTTCATAGCTTTGTTGGTTTAGCTGCAGTTTTAGTTGCTGCTGCTGCACTTTATTCGCCTGAAACATACAAAATTGGCACAGCAACCCACATTCATGCTGCCAGCCTTATTGAAATGGGTCTGGGTGCTGCGATTGGGGCGATTACCTTCAGCGGCTCAATTGTTGCATTTGGCAAACTTCAAGGGCTTATTAGCGGCAAACCTCTTACCTTTATAGGGCAACATAAATTAAATGCTATTCTTGGCATCGTTACAGTTTTAATTTTATTGTTGTTTGTCAGCACCGGGTCACACATCATCTTTTGGTTATTGGCAATCCTTACTTTTGGGTTAGGCTTTTTGCTCATTATGCCAATTGGTGGCGCTGATATGCCTGTTGTTGTTTCAATGCTTAACTCATACTCTGGTTGGGCAGCTGCAGGTATCGGATTTACGCTTGGGAATAACCTCTTAATTATTACTGGCGCCCTGGTGGGTTCTTCAGGTGCAATCCTTAGCTATATTATGTGTAAAGGCATGAACCGATCAATTTTCAATGTCATCTTAGGTGGATTTGGAACTGATTCAGGTGATGCTACTGCCGCAAGCTCTAATGCACATACTAGTGACCGTCCGGTCAAAATTAGCAGTGCTGAAGATGCTGCTTTTATGCTTAACAATGCTCGTTCTGTTATTATTATTCCAGGATATGGAATGGCGGTAGCGCAGGCGCAACATTCGCTTCGTGAAATGGCAGATTTGTTAAAAAAACAAGGAATTAAAGTACGTTATGCCATTCACCCTGTTGCCGGACGTATGCCTGGCCATATGAATGTGCTGTTGGCAGAAGCAAATGTTCCGTATGATGAAGTCTTAGAACTTGAAGAAATCAACAATGATTTTTCTTCAGCTGATGTTGCTTTCATTATTGGTGCCAACGACATTACTAATCCTGCGGCAAAAACAGATCCTTCCTCACCTATCTATGGTATGCCTATTTTAGATGTGGAACGCGCTAAAACGATCTTTTTTGTCAAAAGATCCATGGCTTCTGGTTATGCGGGCGTTGATAACGAACTCTTTTACCATGACAACACATTCATGGTTTTAGGAGATGCAAAGAAAGTCTGTGATGAAGTTGTAAAATCAATTAATCATACATAAAAAAAGGGAGCAACAGCTCCCTTGCTTATTTTCTATATTAAAAATTACTTACCTAAATGATTTTTGATCAACTGTTCTGCAATTTGAACAGCATTTAACGCAGCACCCTTACGCACGTTATCAGCGGCAATCCACAAACTTAATCCATGAGCGACCGTTTTATCTTGGCGAATACGGCTTACATAAACAGAATCATCACCAGCCACTTCAATTGGTGTTATAAATCCATAATTTTCAGGATCATCGATTACTCTCATACCCGGCGCATTGCGTAGTAATTTTGTTGCCTCTACATTGCTGATAGAACTTTCAAATTCAATATGTGCCGCAACCGCATGTCCAATAAACACTGGCACACGAACACACGTTGCAACAACTTCAATGGTTGGATCCAAAATTTTCTTAGTTTCTACCGTCATTTTCCATTCTTCTTTAGTAGCACCATCATCCATAAAAACATCAATTTGAGGAATAACATTAAAAGCAATGGGCTTAGAAAACTTTTGCGGATTGGTTGGCATATTCATTAGAATTGCCTTTGTTTGCCCCATCAACTCATCCATTCCTTCTTTACCAGCACCAGAGACAGATTGATAGGTACAAACAACCACGCGCTTAATTTTGCTTTTATCATGCAAGGGCTTTAAAGCCATAAGCAATTGAATGGTTGAACAATTAGGATTAGCGATAATATTTTTATTTTTATAATCGACAAGAGCATCCCCATTTATTTCTGGGATAACTAGTGGGATTTGCGCATCCATACGAAAATGCGATGTATTATCAATGACAATACATCCAAGACTTGCCGCTTTTGGTGCATATTCTGCAGAAACAGTACCACCTGGTGAAAAAAGAGCAATCTGAACTTTGCTAAAATCAAATGAACTTAACGGCTGAACATTGAGCACCCCTTTTTCACCATAAGAAACTTGCCGACCCGCAGATCTATCCGATGCGATAGCTACAACATTCTCAATCGGCGCACCTCGTTCTGCCAGGATTGACAAAAGACAACGTCCAACATTTCCAGTAGCTCCAACAACAGCAAATTTATGCTTCGCAAGAAGTGATCCCATCATTTACCCTTTCATTTATTATTTTTTTAGCTTTATACAGTATTTTTAACGTCAACTCGACGTAAGGAGTGATTTAATCACATATAAAAATAAAAAGTCCTTCATCACTAGGAGCAAAAGCTCCGTGGTGATCCAGTAAAAATGTGACGTATGAAAGCTATTTTTCTGGATGGCCACGGAACGATGTTCCTCGCCATGACGATTCCGCTTAGCTTTCTTGAACTTAAATTATTTTTTATGCTGAATCCACGCTATTTTTATATAACATAATTACATTTAAGATAACAATGACTTGTAATTTATCAAAATTTACATCATAAAAATTTTTTCCCTTTAAATTCAGAAGTTTTTTTGAAAAAAGCATGAAAAAAATCGATTTTTTGTAGTGTAATTTCTCATAACAATCTCTAGTTAAACAATGTAACTCAAAATATTACAACGAGAGGTTTAAATGAATCGAACACAATGGAGCACATTAGAGGTTATTTATTTAACAGAATCTTACTTTTCTGGTAAAAGAATAAAAACAATTGCCAATGAACTTAATCGCTCAAGCATGAGCGTTAGTAAAGCACTCGCACGATTTAACATCAGGTTTGACTCTGAAAAACTAATTCCGCCACTCTCACGTTAGTACCAGTCAATGCCATAAAATCCCGTATTAGAGAAAAGCAAAAACGCTTTCATGACGATTGGATTTCATCTCAACGCATGATTCGATGGATGGTGGATAACAAATTTAATATTCGTGAAGTAGACACACATAGAAAAAAATTTAAACTCAATCAACTATCCGTGACAATGGGTCAATTATTGCTAAATTGCAATCGTTATCGGTTAGAAAAAAACTTACCCATTTTTCGAGCGAAAGGAATCACCAATGTTTGATATCACCACACCCTCAAAAGCTGGATTTAAACGAGGTCGTGGTCGTCCGAAAAATCGACACCTCACGGGTTCCACACCTGAATTACAGCAAAAAAATCGACGTATACGTGAAGTTTTAGCAGCGACAAAGTCACCCACGGTTTTGTCATGGCTACATATTGCTCGTCATCAAGATATCATTAATCAAGATCTTTTTGATCTTGGTGAGCATTATTTGCGTTTACGCATTCACGTTTTGCGCCATCAGCAACGCCGTCGCTTACAACTAAGTTGCGATGCATTAGCTGCGCCTACTAACCTCCCTTTTTCTCAAAAACGGGAAAATGGTGATGCAAAAGCTGAAGAAAGATGGCTATATCTGGCAAAAAACATGCCACCAAATACTCTTAATTATTTAGATGAATTACTGTTGGATGCAATTGATTATGACTTAACTACCGAACAAGCGATGGTTAATAAATTACGATTAAGAAGATATCTTACTTGCTTAAGCAATTGTAAAGACATCATATATTAATAAAGGAGAATGGTAACCTATCGTCAATTAGGTTACCAGTTACCATTCCTTTTGTAGGTGTAAAAAATGGATTTAGAACTTCTCAAAAAATTTTACCTTGTTGCAGAAATAAGAAGCATCACTGGCGCTACTAAAAAATTAAACACATCGCAATCGGCCTTGAGTCGTTGTGTGAATACATTTGAGTATCGCGTCAAGGATCAACTGCTGATTAGAACAACACGCGGTATCGAACTAACGGCTCAGGGCAAACGACTTTATGAGTTTGCGAAAAAAATCGTTCATGATGCAAATGTGTTTGAAAAATCTTTTCATGAAAAATAGATGAAGTGGAAGGAGATCTGGTGATTAGGACCACACCCCATTTGGGGTCGGAATTGTTGTTGCCAAAACTCAAGAAATTTAGCGATGATTACCCAAAGATTAAACTGAAACTTCTTTTTAGATCACGTAAAAATATTGTAGCTGAAGAAGCTGCACTATACGTTCTTTAATTCCAGAAGCACCACATCTGATGCAAAAACACTTATTTACTTCAAATATTGCCTTATTTGCTAGTAAAGAATGTAATGCCCCCAGTTTAGCAAGCATATTTTAAAGGAGTCTCTTGTTGTTTATT
>DYTB01000043.1 GCA_020726185.1 Candidatus Odyssella sp.
AAAATCTTGAAAAACTACTCAAACCCTTCTTATCGTTCTTTAGTTAAGTGTCTCCGAAGAAGGAAGTGACGAAGACGACGATAAAGAAAAAAAAGATGATGATAAAGAAGAAAGTGATGACGACGAAGAAGATGACGATGACGAAGATGATAGCGAAGAATAATTTTTAAAATGAGACTCCACAGAACAAGCTACGGAGTCTCATATCTTACCTGATCTAATGATTCACAAATTTTTCTGCTTCAAGGGCAGCCATGCATCCTTGCCCAGCTGCAGTCACAGCTTGGCGGAAAATTTTGTCTTGCACATCACCAGCAGCATACACACCTGGTATTGATGTTACTGTGCTGCCAGGCGTTGTAATAATGTAACCTTCCGCATCACATGCCAGCTGATCTTTGAATGGACCATTCATCGGCGAGTGGCCAATTGCTACAAATGCACCGTCAAATACGTGCTCTGAAATTTCTTGAGTCTTTAAATTTTTAAGCTTCAAACCAGTTAGGCTTCTGAATGGTTGATCGCTGCCTAAGAATTCTTCAACAGCTGAATCCCAGATTACAGAAATTTTAGGATTTTTAAACATTCTGTCTTGAGCAATTTTTTCAGCACGTAAATGATCACGGCGGTGGATAAGCGTCACATGAGCGCAGTGATTAGTTAAATATATTGCTTCTTCAACGGCTGAATTTCCGCCGCCAATAACCGCAACGTTCTTGTTTTTGAAAAAGAAACCATCGCAAGTTGCGCAGCCAGATATGCCATATCCGCGGTAGTGGTTTTCGCTGTCTAGTCCTAACCAATTTGCCTGAGCACCGGTTGCAATAATCACTGCATCAGCTGTGTAGGTTGCTGGTGTGTCGGTGGTCACGACGAAAGGACGCTTTGAAAAATCAACACTCTCTACAGATTCATAGCGCATATCAGTGCCTACATGGGCAGCTTGGGCATGCATTTGCTCCATTAGCCATGGGCCTTGAATAACATCTTTGAAACCAGGGTAGTTTTCTACATCAGTAGTAATTGTTAATTGTCCACCAGGTTGGGGTCCCAATAATTGAATAGGTTGCAAGTTTGCGCGCGCGGCGTAAATAGCTGCAGTGTATCCGGTAGGGCCAGCACCAATGATTAAAACTTTTGTGTGATTAGTCATTTATTTTTTTTCTCCATTACCGCGCCGTCATTGCGAGCGAAGCGTGGCAATCCAGTGTGTAATCTCAACTTATTTTGGCAAACATGCCCGAACCAAACCTGTAAACAACGGATGCGGACTAAATGGCCGTGACTTCAATTCTGGGTGAAACTGACAAGCTATAAAAAATGGGTGAGGGTGGTACTCAACAATTTCCGGTAATAGCCCATCTGGTGACATACCTGAAAACACGTACCCTTTGCTTTCTAAAACATCACGGTATTTGAAATTCACTTCATAACGGTGACGGTGTCGTTCATCAATTTGTGTTTTGTTATATAAATTATGTGCAAGAGTACCTTCAGTAATAGTGCACGCAAATGACCCAAGACGCATGGTGCCACCCATATCATCAGAAATACCACGAAGTTCTTTTTGCTCGCCGCTCATCCATTCGGTCATGCGGGCAACAATTGGAGTGTTTGTAGTGCCAAATTCAGTACTTGAAGCATCAACCATGCCAAGTTCAGTACGAGCCGCCTCAACAACGCTTAACTGCATACCTAAGCATATACCAAGGAGCGGCACATTATTTTTTCTAGCGTAATTGATTGCTTTAATTTTTCCATCAATTCCACGTTCGCCAAATCCACCAGGAATAATTAGTCCATCAACGCCTTGAATTTTAGAAAGAAGTTTTTCGTCTTCCGCATCAATCCAAATTTTTTCAATTTCAGCTTGCTCAGCAATGCCAGCATGGGTAATGGCTTGATCAAGAGATTTGTAAGCATCTTTAAGTTGGACATATTTTCCAACAATGCCAATACGAACTTTGGATTTTGGATTTTTCAGCTTAACAATTAGGTCATTCCATGGCTTTAAGTCAGGTGCTGCGTTAATTTTGAACGCTTTTGCAACAGCTGCATCAAGCCCTTCCTTATGATACACAGTAGGAATTTCATAAATGTTTCCAGCGTCTTGTGCGCGAATAACATTTTCATAAGCTACGTTGCAAAACAAGGCTAGCTTTTGTTTCGCATCATCTGGAATTTCATGCTCACTTCGGCATAACAATATATCAGGGCGAAGTCCTAGCGTTTGTAATGCTTGAACCGAATGCTGTGTTGGTTTTGTTTTAAGTTCGCCCGCAGCTGCCAAAAATGGCAAAAGGGTAACGTGAATAAGCAGGCTATTTTCATTGCCAAGTTCATTGCGTAACTGGCGCATTGCTTCAAAAAATGGCAAAGCTTCAATGTCACCAACGGTGCCGCCTACTTCACAAATAATTATATCGACATCATCACTGCCATTGCAGATAAAAGCTTTAATTTCGTCGGTAATGTGTGGAATAACTTGAACAGTGGCGCCCAAATAATCCCCACGGCGTTCTTTAGCTATTACAGATGAGTAAATTCTACCGCTAGTGACGCTATCAAATTTTGTTGCATCTTGGTTGGTAAATCGTTCGTAATGCCCTAAATCAAGGTCTGCTTCGGCTCCATCAGAAGTTACAAAAACTTCTCCATGTTGATATGGGTTCATTGTACCTGGGTCAACATTCAAGTATGGATCAAGTTTACGCAATCGAACTGTTAAACCGCGCGCTTGCAATAGTGCCCCCAATGCAGCACATGCAAGACCTTTACCAAGAGATGAGCTAACACCACCGGTTGTGAAAATAAATTTAGCCATGATTTACGATTGGCTTGGAGTTTGGCTAACGACTTTCGTTTCGTTTTTAATCGAATGACTTGTAATTACAGTCATAATCAAGCAATTCCCCATAAACAAAGCAGCTAATACTGCTGTTACCCTAGTTAAAAGGTTCGCTGATCCACGGGCTGTAAACATGCTTGAGCTATTGCCACCGCTTCCCATACCAAGTGCGCCACCTTCACTGCGTTGCAAAAGAATAGCGCCAATAAGTGCCAACGTTATAAAAATTTGTATAATTAATAGGGTGTTCATATAAATCCTCGATTGTTATTTGGGGCTAATAATCATAATCATTTGTTTACCTTCCAGTTTTGGACTGTGATCAACTTTCGACACTTCCTCAAACTGGGTCTTCACTTTCATTAAAATTTCGTAGCCAATATTTTGGTGTGATAGCTCACGACCACGAAAACGCATGATAATTTTAACTTTGTTACCTTCTTCAATAAACCGCTGAATGGCTTTGCATTTTATGCCGAAATCATGGGGGTCAATCATTGGGCGCAGCTGAATTTCTTTGACTTCAACGACTTTTTGCTTCTTCTTTGCTTCAGCTTTTTTCTTTTGTAATTCGTACTTGTATTTTCCAAAATCAAGAATTTTACAAACAGGCGGCTCAGCATTTGGAGAAACCTCAACCAAATCCATACCAGCTTTTTGTGCCAAATTCATTGCTTCTGATTTTGTTACAACACCAAGCATTTCTCCTGCTTCATCAATCAGCCGAACACTTGAAGCGTGAATTTCATTGTTTATTCTAGGCCCATCATGTCCGCGTGATTCGCGTTGATTCGTGCCATCGTTGGGAAATCGGCTAATAACTAGTCTCCATACAGGGATTACATATACAAAGAGAAAGTATCAGAAAAGTAAGCAGACGTCCATGAAAATGAATATACAAAACTTTTGCTTAACTTATAAAAATGAGCTAGCCTTCCAGAGGTCAGTAGCTGGGCGATCGCTGTGTCATGCAGAGGAAAGTCCGGGCTCCTTACAAACAGGATGCTGGATAACGTCCAGCGGGGTGGGCTCAAAGCCCATTTTAGGGAAAGTGCCACAGAAAACGTACCGCCAATTTAAGTTGCAAAATCTAAGTTGGTAAGGGTGAAAAGGTGCGGTAAGAGCGCACCGTGAGCATGGTGACATGCTTTGCAAGGTAAACCCCATCCGGAGCAAGACCAAATAGGGGCAAAAGGTTTTCGGGCCCGGTGTGTTTGTGCACCGTTTTTTTGCTCGGGTAGGTTGCACGAGGTGGCAGGTAACTGTCATCCCAGAGGAATGGTCGCCCAAGGCACATTGTGCTTGGACAGAACCCGGCTTATAGGCTACTGACAATTAACAAAATTTTTGTGAAATAAAAAAAGCCATAGGGTTTTAGGCCCTATGGCTTTTAACTTTCTTAAACGTTTTATTACTGAAGAAGTTTTAAAACATTCTGTGGTGCAGCATTTGCATACGCTAAAATTGAAGTCGCTGCTTGTTGCATAATCTGAAGTTTTGCAAAATTCGCCATTTCAACTGCAAAGTCAGTGTCCATTATTTCACTTTTTGCATCCTGCAGGTTAACCAAATTGTTGCTTAAGTTCTCAATTGCACTGTACAAACGGTTTTCTACAGCCCCGAAGTTAGAGCGAATGTCACTAATTGCATCAATTGCACCATCAATCACTGCTAAAGAACGAATTGCATTAGCTTGAGTGCTTAAATCAGCAGTAGCTAAGGCAGTGAGATCTGATGTTGTGCCACCAGTCAAACCAGCATATCCAGGGTTAGCGCCACCAATAGTTATAGGTCGGCTAGAAGTTAATGTTACAGAAGCACGCGTTGTCCCAGCATCCACTGAACCAAGATCAGTATTTTCAATACCTTCACCGTACTCAATTGTTATATTTCGTCCATCAGCTGCTGTAAAAATCAATTGACCATCAGCATTTGCGGAAGCAACTACGCCAGTTTCATTTGATAATGCGTTGACTGCGTTTATAGCATTTGTCACATTATCAGCTTGATGTTCAGTTATGGAAATAATTGAAGTGGTTACGCCATTTATTACGATTCTTCCCCCTGTATTAACTGATTCATAAAATTCAGAAACATCTGTAACGGTAGGGTTTGCAACGGCACGGGCGTCAAGATCTGTTCCATTTCCATTAATGGCAGCAGCTATGGCTATAGCACTGCCATCAGCGCAATGATAACTGACACCGTCAGATTCAGATGCTTTAATATCTGCTGCATTAATAACTAAGTCTCCAGCACTAAGAGCTTCAGTTACAGAGTCGCTAGCAAGAATTACAGTGCCGATGTTTGCAGTATTTGCAGATTTAGCAGCAAGAGCGACAGTGTCTCCTTCTTCTGTGCCAACTTGTAAAGTGGTATCAAGCGTTCCGTCTAATAAGTTAATACCATTGAAATTTGTTTGCGCAGCTACACTGTTAATTTGTGTTAGTAGTGATTCAGCGTTTGCATTGATTGATGAGCGATCGCTGCTTGTTAGGGTGCCGTTTGCTGCTTGTATTGCAAGGGCACGAAGCGTTGTTAATGAACTTGCGATAGAGCTGAGGGCACCATCAGCAATATTAATAAGAGAAACCCCAGACTGAGCATTAGCAGATGCTTGAGTAAGGCTTCCTATTTGAGCAGCCATCCGAGAAGCAATAGATAAACCAGCTGAATCATCAGCAGCTCTATTGATTTTTAATCCGGATGATAACTTTTGCATAGATGCAGCTAGTTCGGATTTATTTTTTTCTAGGCTTTTCAATGTATTCGAAGCTAGTGTATTTGTATTGATGACCATTGACATGTTGTCCTCAATTCCTATTAATTTGTTTGAAATATCTTGCTTTGAGTTGTGCAACATCTGTGCCAATGCTTAGTGATTCTTGCTCACAGGATGATTTTTGACTTTCTGTATGCATTTACATAACCTACATATGAAAACTTTATAAGTGCATTGCTGTGCAGCTATCATCTCTAATAAAACGACTATTTCCTTTTTTGCTTTTTGCATTTGTGTGCTTTTGTTTTGGCCGGGATTAATGCGCCCTGACAGCATGGTGCAAATGAATCAAGGTGTTTCTGGCGTTTTGTCTGACTGGCACCCACCCGTAATGGGGGTGCTTTGGGGGCTATTTGATAAAATATACAGCGGCTCTGGTCCTATGTTTTTATTTCATCTTTCTTTGTATTGGGGAGCAGTGTCCTTATTTGCCTGTGCCCAACCTCAAAAAGAAAAATGGGTGTATAGCATAGCCATTTTGCCTCCGGTTTTTGCTTATCAATTGCTTGTTATTAAAGATATATCATTTGTAAATGCGTACCTTTTTTGTGCCGCATGGCTTCATTTTTATAGTATGCGGGATCTTCGTCCTGGATTATTTTCCTTACTGACATGGTTTGTTATTGCGTTTTACGGTACATGCTCTACTTATCAAGCCGCAATCGCTTTGCCCTGGCTTTGTTTGTGGTTTGCAAAATTCTATTGGCCAGACAGTTCAAAAAAATGGATAGGTATTGGTTTGCTTTTGTGCGGTGTTTTCATGACAAGCGTGACAGCTTTTAACAAAACCATGTCTACACCATCAAACAGAGGTCTTCATACTAAGCTCTACGACTTGGCTGGAATTTCAATTAACCTTAATGATCCTGTATTCCCTGACTATATTAAGCAAAATAAGCTGTATGATTTTGAAAAAGTAAAACAACTATACAACCCTAATCGTGTTGATGATTTAACGTTTCCAAATGATAGTCCTCTTACTGCTGCTGCTTCACCGGAAGAAGCAAACATACTTCACAAAGCTTGGATATCGGCAATAATTGCCTACCCAGCTGCTTACATTAAGCACCGCTGGGGAATTTTTTATCAACAACTAACGGTATCGTTATTAAAACCGCCTTCCAGCATCAAGGGAGAAACTACATCGACCATAACTACTATATTAAATTTGGTAGAAAAGTCGGGAATGTTCACGGTCGCTTCTTGGTTCATGGCGTATATGATGTATTTTTTCATACAACTTATATATATATACAAAAGCTACAAACGTTTTAATGAACACCCTAAATACATTAGTTTGTTTTTCCAAAACATTATGGGAGTGACGCTGGTTTTGTCTTTGTTCTTTATAGCAGGGGCGGCAGAGGCCAGATACGCGTACTTAGCAATTGCTATGTTCTACTTTAGTCATCCGTATCGTGAATAGATACAGTAAAAGCACTGCCAACAGCATCAAAATGTTTGTTAATAAGGTGGGTGATTGAATGTGAGTCTGAAGGAAAGCTCTAAGTGCAATTGTCATAATGTATCCCCATGATGTCCATAAAACAGGCGAATAAATTGAATTAGTTTTTTGTGCTGATTTGTACACTATCAAAAATAATGGCGCTAGGATTAATGCACTAGAGCAAGCAAAAATTAAACGAAATGCACTATAAATAGGAAGTGTCATTTCTACATTAAGCCATAAAATAGCAACTAAAAAGACAACACCTAAAATTGAAACATAAATTGAAACATAAGTAGTTTTTAAAAAACCAATTTTTTTTAAAACATAATGAGCAGGCAATAAGAACAAAGATAACGAAATCCAGTGAAAGTCTAAGGGAGACATGCCTCTGCCAAAGCTCAGAATAAGTGCTTCAGTGAAATAAGATTTTGAAAAAAGCATAGGAAAACCAATAACTATGCCTAATAGGGCTCCCGATAAAAATAGCAAAATATATGATGAAAATTGAATTTTTCTTACATGTATATTTTTTTCTGGGGCCTGTAAGTCAGCTTCAAAACGGTAAAATTTAGCCGCTAGAAAACAATACAAGCTACATATCGTGAAAATTAATGTGTAACCCTGCAAGGTTATATGTGTGTACATGACAGTATTTTTAATGGAACAAGCTAATATTCCACCAAACGCCACAGCTAAAGGTATGCAAACACTGATAGCATTGTGATACTTAGGAGGGGTGCTTGTAAAGAAAAATAGCGCTAATAAGCTGATCGCTGCCGGCATAAATAACATATGCATGAGTGGTGCAGGAATCAGCATACTTTTATGAGCGATATCGTTAAGTGTTGCATGAGCAACTAAGTATGTAAGTGAACACGCTAAAACTAAGTGGATTACTGAAAAACTTATTATCGTATTGAAAAATTTATAGTTTTTAGCAAGCATGTATATAACAAGACTGCCAAGTAATTTAAGCGGCGTGACCGTCAAGGCTATGGTGGCTATGTCGTTAACAAGAGGGGGGGTAAGTCTGGGCCAGATAAAAAAAGACAATACAAATGGTGTGCGACAAAAGTACTGCATGCAAGAAGCACTATTCCTAAAAATAAAAAGCCAACGCTAATTACTGAAGGCATTGTTTTATTTGTATTTTTGCTAATTAATTTAGCGTGTTTAAAATTATCAAAGAAGGTCATTTATATTTACCACACCTCTGTCTAAAGAATTTTTAGACTTGATAGACTTGATCGATATCGATGTAGTGAGATATAGGCTGCTTCTTTAAAATTTGTAACAAATTTTAACAGTTTTAATTTAGTAATTTATCCCAGCTTAGTTGCCCTTGGATTTTTGCATCAATCATAAAGTCCTTAAGCACTGCTGCATCATTTAACACAATAATTCTATCGGCGACTGCACTTACAAAGTCTAGGTCATGACTGGCAATAAGCATGGTCACTCCTTGATTTTTCAACGTCAGAAATAGCTCTGCAACATTTTTGCCGCTAAGCCCATCAAGCCCTGATGTAGGCTCATCGCACAATAGCAAATCAGGTTCAAGTACAAGGGCTCTGGCAATAGCGGCACGCTGCCGTTGCCCACCTGAAAGTTGATGGGGCATTTTATAATAGGCAGTTTTTAACCCCAACAACTTAAGGGTAGCTTTGGCTTTTTCTAAAGCATCACTTGCTGTTTGTTTTTTTGTAACCCTTAGTGCATAAGCCACGTTGTCTAGAACAGTTAAATGCGGGAATAACTGAAAGTCTTGAAAGACAAACCCTGTAGTGCCCTTATGAGCAATCGTGCCCTCATCTAACTTCTCAAGATTTTGAATACACCTTAAAAGCGTTGATTTCCCACTTCCAGAAGGGCCAGCTAATGCCACAATTTGCCCGGAGTTTAAGGAAAAACTAACCTGATTAAGAATTGTATGATTACCATACGCTTTTGTAGCATGGGTAACGTTAAGCATGGTGCCACCTTTTTTCTAATGTCTTTCCTATAAATTCAATTGTTTTAATAAGCAGGTAATAAATCACTCCTGCTAAACACATTGGTTCAAAATAATTATATGTTTCAGCCGCCAACGTCTGGGCTCGCCGTATAATATCCATTTCACCTAAAACCGAAACTAAAGCGGTTTCCTTGGTTAAAGTAACAATTTCATTAATCAATGACGGAAAAACATTACGCAAAACCTGCGGCAAAATAATGTCTTTCCACATATGCCATTTCGATATTCCCAATGCCTGAGCTGCGTCGAATTGGCCCTTAGGTAAACTTTGCAAGCCAGACCGTAATATTTCAGCAATGTAAGCGGCAGAATTTATACCAAGCGTTAATACCCCAGCAGTTAGCACGCTTAGCTTCACCCCTATTAAAGTGGGTGCTGAAAAATACACAAAGCTAAGCTGTAGTAAAACAGGCGTGCCACGAATTACTGAAATAAGGGAAATAATTGCCCAGTTGATTGCCCCACGGTTCAAGTGCCTTGATATTGCAAATAAAACACCCAACACGCCGCCTAGAAAAATGGCCAAAAAACTATAGGTTAGGGTGGTAGGCAATCCTTTAGCTATAAACAAAAAATCATTAAAAACAGTGTGCGTTGGTTTTGCATGGTTGCCCTCAACCCATTTGCTTTCTAAATTTTTTAAAACACCTTTTTGCTTCAGTGCTTCTATTGCAGTATTAATTTGAATCTTAAGAGGCGAGCCTTTTTTCATTACTACACCCGTGCCATTACTGACGTTGCCAACAATCGTATAAGAAAGATTTTTAGAATTTTTAACAAATTCCTTTGCTTGGGTGGCGTCCATCAAAGCGCCATCAATATGCTTTGCTTTTAATGCCTCTGCCATTTGAGGCATGGTATCCATAAGCACAATTTTAGCATCAGATGTTTGGGATTTAAGCCATGTTTGCATGCCAGACGTTCCCATTTGACAAGCAATCACCTTACCACTAAGCGTTTCTTTGCTAATTGGTTTTTCCGCTGTGTGCAAAATAGCAAAAGTATCGAAATAGTAGGGCGCAGAGAAATCATAATTTTTACTTTTTTCTTCGTTTATGGTGACTGAGGAAATAATTGCATCAATTTCTCCCGCATTAAGTGCGCCAAAAAGCATTGCAAATGACAGGTCTTTTATTTCAACTTCTAAACCCAGCTCTTTGCCAATTGCTTTTGCAAGGTCGACATCAAACCCTACAATTTCTTCGTCCTGTTTGAATTCAAACGGAGGGTAGTCAGCAGATAGCCCAACCGTAATTTTACCGGCGGCAGCATTAAGCTGATACACAATAAGAAGCGCCCACAAAAATATCTTCCACATATCATATTCATGTTATATTCACTTTATTGAATATATATCCAAACAATTGCCCTGTCAACCAAAAATGAATATACTTCCACAAAAGTGGATTTATATAAAAAATTATGAGCCGTCACCCCATCGAAGACGAAGTCCTTCTAAAATGCATAAAATCAGCAACGTTTGCTGAACAGTCTGATTTACAAGCAGCTCTGAAAGGCAAAGGGGTGGATATGCCTCAGGCCACGCTTTCCCGGCGTTTGAAAAAATTAAACATCGCAAAGGTTAATGGGGTGTACCAGGTTGTTAAACAAAACTCGGCAGTTCCTATTACCCGAATCACTCAATTAGCCCCAAACTTAATTGTCATTAATACATTACCAGGTCATGCAAATAGCGTGGCGTATGTCATTGATGAAGAATTCGTAGGTGATGAATCCTTTGGCATATCCGGAACTATTGCGGGTGATGACACTATATTCATAGCGGTAGATAGTAAACAATTGAGCACTGCCTATAAGCACTTGAAAGATTTGTTTCTGAAATCTTAATCATATCGTCATCAATAAGTATGGATCGCCGCAGCCTTTCAGGCTTCGCGATGACGGCTCTTTCGTCTTTGCGAGCGTAGCGCGGCAATCCACACTTTTCCTATGAAATTCAGAATACAAAATCAAAAAAATGGGCCAGCACAAAACCATGCGCAAGCCCAAGATAGTAAGTTGTGCTTAACTAGCTGTACCAACAGTGATGTTACGTGTGTAATTTGAGCCAGCACCTAGCACTAGTTTGGAGCCTGAACTAAACAGCACTGTTCCAGAAAGCGCTGCATCCATACCAGTTGATACTGATGTAGTTGGGTGCACACTCTCAAACTCCCCAGTGTCTTTCCAATATATGGCGAACCCGGGATGCCACATCGATGGGCCTTCAAAATTTAGAGAGACGCCACCATACGATAATCCTTGGTCGGCTACATCGTCAGTGAGAAATGCCGGGCCCCACCAATCGCCTGGGCTCGGGGTGCTGTACCCCGTAAGACCGCTCGGCCATGGAAGGTTTACGACTCCGTCGGTATAAATGCCAGTCGAGCTATCGTAGTCTAACGTGTGTGTCGATCCTAGCGCACTACCAACGTCTACATTCGCATCCACCACAATACTTCCGCCTGATTGCACCGTAATTGCACTGGTAACTTCGCTTTCTGCTGATTCATCTGCTCCTGCAAGCTGAAGCGCTGCTCCATTTG
>DYTB01000012.1 GCA_020726185.1 Candidatus Odyssella sp.
CCTCCATGACAAAATTATACCATCTTAGCGTTCTTTAGTTAAGTGTCTCGAAATTCCATAGAAGCCGAACGTAATGCATTCAAAGATAAACATGCACAAGAAGAAACTGCACATGGCAGGACAAGACTTGAACGTCAAGACTCTCATATTAGGCATGAAAAAGAAATAAATGGTTTAAGCGAAGCAGGCAGAGAATTTGGTGAATTTGCTAATGAACAGCAAGAAATGTTCTATAATGCAACTCCTGAGGAAATGATTAAATCACTTGGTAATCAATTAAGAGCAGCTAAAGCAGAGTTAGCAGAAGCAAATCTCAAAATAAAGCAAGCAGAAGAAGCAAGTCGCGAATTCGGTGAATTTGCTGAAATGGAGCAGGAAAGGTTCTATGCATTAAATGTACGTCCTGCTGATGTTATTAGAACACTCGGTAATAAATTGAGAGCAGCAACGGCTGCACAGCACAAAAAAATTAAATTTTTGCTGTTTTATCACCAAAGGCTGGCATGCAGTACGCGTGTTGGCCTTTCGTTTAAGCTAAACCGCCATTGGTATTTTTAACGTGGTCATGACCGATTCTAGATACGGACGCAGCTCTGGGTCAGCAGCAGCAAGCGCCAAGTTCGCCTGTAACCAGCCCACTTTTGTACCGCAGTCATAACGGTCACCCTGAAAACGAAAACCAGTCAAGGGAACATTCGCACCAAGCATAGTTTGCAAACTATCTGTCAGTTGAATTTCGCCCCCTGCTCCTTGTTTTTTAAACCCTAGGGGTTCAAAAATTGATGTGCGCAAAATATAGCGACCAATAATAGCAGTAGATGATGGCGCCACCGCCTCATCAGGTTTTTCAACCACAGCTTTGGCGCGAACTTTTTGCCCGAGCTGCGTTGAAATATCAAGCACACCATAACGGTTTGCTTCATTTTTTGGTACATCAATAACCGCTGCCATGTTGCCGTCTTCTTCCGAATACGCTTGCACCATTTGTTTTAAGCAAGGCGTTGTTGCTTGAATAAGGTCATCTGCCAATAACAGGGCAAATGCATCTTCTTGAATATAATGACGGGCGCACCACACCGCATGACCCAAGCCTAGGGGGTTCATGCTGACGTATGAATAGCGCCTGGCCTTCAGGAATACGAATAGAACGGATTTTAGTCAGATCATCCGTTTTTCCACGAGCTTGCAAAATTGATTCAAGGCCGCTGTGACTATCAAAATGGTCTTCAATGGCTTCTTTGCCTTGGGATGTTATGAAAATAAACTTTTCAATGCCCGCTGCTTTTGCTTCCTCAACAGCATATTGAATAAGTGGTTTATCGACCACCACCAACATTTCTTTTGGAATAGCTTTCGTTGCCGGCAAAAAGCGACTGCCAAGTCCAGCTACAGGAAAAACAGCGGTTTTAATCATCTAGGCAACTTTCTTTTTTTGCTTTGGAATTTGAATCATTTCTAGCAGCTGATTTAATTCTTGGCGAGCCGCTACGTGCGATAAGCTCATCGCGACGCGTGATTCGCGCAAATCTAACAATGTAATACCGTTTAAAAACAGTTCACGGAAAATTACACGTTCACCAAACCCTGCTACAAGGCGAAAACCAATACGTTTTGAAAGGCTTTCAAGGGCTTTTCGCATTTCTTCTTTGTTACGTGAATTAACCGCTGTTAAACGGTTACGTAATACAATCCAGTCAATGGCGCGGCGATCACCGCGAATGGCCCGTTGTTTCTTTTGTTCCCACACCATTTCTGAATAGGTACTAGGGCGTATAATTTCTAGTGTTTCAGGGTTCAATCGCGCCAACATATCAAGGTCAATAAAACTATCATTTAAAGGGGTGATTAGCGTATCAGCATAGCTATGAGCTAAACGTGATAAGTACATGTCACTTCCCGGGGTATCAATTACTATATAGTCACTGTCGACAAGTTTTTCCATAGCTTCTTTTAGATTTTTTTCATCTTCAGCTTGGGCTTCTTCGACAATAGGCTTTTCAGAACGGAATACAGGATAATGATCAGGCAGTGGCAAGTGTTCTTCTGGCTTTGCTTCACTGCGCAGGCGCCTGTTTTCCACATAACGAGATAAAGTTCCCTGGCGGGCGTCCACGTCAATGCTACCAACTTTATAGCCTTGGCGTAAAAGTGACGTTATCACGTGCATAGCAGCGGTAGACTTTCCAGTGCCACCTTTTTCATTACCTAGCACAACAACGTATGGACTGTGATTATCTGACATCTAGAAATTCCCTTTGCTTAATTCCTTATGATTCCATTATAGAAAAAAACAAGTAATGAATTCAAGATTTTATTATTTGTGAACATGTGTTATAGGAATAACAAAATTATTAATATAAAATTTTAATATATATGTATGTAATAGAGCTGCGTTTTAAAAAGAGCCCTCACTATTTGCAAGGGCTCGATTTCCGTTTTTTTAGGCGGTAACTTCTTCCTCTGTTACATCGTCAACCAGCACACCTCCCTCACTATGAGAAAAAGTATCAAGACGGTTTACATCACTTCCAGTAGCTACTTGCACAGTTGCAAGCGGAGCAGGTGAAGGTAGTAGCGATGCTTTTGCTTCTACTAATTCAGCAAACCCTGTCACAGAAGAAGTCGCGAAAGTTCCTCTAACCAAAGTTTGCGCCCCTAAGACCTTACCCAACAACTCTGCTGTAGCAGTTCGGATTGATACCATATATTCTGAAGACAAATCTATCCCAGTTAAAAAATCAGCTTCTTTAATGGTCGCTATAGAGCCATCATTTTTAACAACTATTGCAGAAGAAGATACTGTTAATGGTAATGTTGTATGTAACGTTTGAACTTTGCTAGTTAAAACGTTAGCAGGAGACTGGTCAGCTCTAAAATCAACCGATGCAGGAACACTAGCTGGTTTTGTCATTGCACCAAAAATCGCATCAAAAACTGAAGACGCTAGGTTTTTTCTGACATCAAGTTCACTTAGTTGCAACGTTTGTATTGGAGTTGGAGTCCCCGACACAAAATACCCTCTTCGACTATGAACATCTGTATTAATTGCTGCAATCTGACCTAAAATCGATTGCATATATCCGCCAATTATAGGCGCAATTCCTTGTACCTGAGGAATAATATCTCTCAATAAGGCAGATCTTGCTAAACTTTCAGGTGTGCGAACATCACTCGCAATATTGCGTACAAATTGCATAAGTGTATCTAGCTGAGTTAGTGACGCTCCAAGCTTTACTGGGTCGCCCAGGTTTTCGCGCACTTTCAATAAATACATTTGTTCTGCAAGCGGTAAAGTCGAAGGCTTTGAAGCAACAACTGTATAAGCTGCAAGCTCTTCTACCGGAGTAATAACACTAGGACCGGTAAGAGGTATAAATGCACGCACTGTCGTAGATTCAAGAGTTTCGTAAACTTGATCCAACTCTTCGCTCAACTCGTTTACTTGATTTTGCAAATCAATTATTACAGGAGTATCATCTGTTCTTTTTCCTAGTTTTGACGTTAAGGTATCAAGCTCCTCACGAAGTCCGCTTATGATTATATCACTACTCATGCGCCCTTGTTTTGCTGCAACACAAGCTGCCATGAAGACTTTTGCTTTGGCGTCATCGGTAAACGCTGTTGCAAAGAACGCTAAGGGCAGTTCTGATTTAACAACCTCACTTACTAAAGTATAAAGTAACAAACGCTTTTCTTGGTTCGTGTTAGAAGTAGTCTTGCTTAAAGCCTCTACGGAAGTTGCAAATTCTTTAGGAGTCCCAGGAGATGCAAAAATTCTACTCACTCTTTCAGCGAAGGGATTGATCGCTGAGTCAGAAGGGATTGCCACAACAGAAGCGTAAGTTGCAGCATTTAAATTTTGAACGTGTAAAACACCGCCTAATAGCAGGGCAATGGCCGTAAATTTTAGGGATGACTTCATTTAGTAACTCCTGAAAAAATGGTACTCACCTAATTAGTGTAGGCCTCAGAAATAAAAAATAAAGTGTGTTTTTTAATAAAATTTGAAAGATTAATTTTGTATGCTCGTGATATCAAGTGGAAAATAAGGCACAGAGCACAACTTCAGATTAATCAAATCAACGAAAAAGTTGCTAAAATTTACTTAAAATTAGTCTTTGAACCCAGGGGCAACTTAGGCTACCCTAGCTGCAAGTTATCTTATACTTTGGGATCATGGCGAATAAACTCCCCTACTCTATTTGGAAACTTATTGTTCCTGTTGCACTAGGCATAACGGTTTATTTGCTCCCCAGACCAGAAGTTGTTGACCCCAAAGGCTGGCAGCTATTTGGAATTTTTGTCGGCACCATTGCAGGTATTGTTCTAAAGCCATTACCCATGGCTGCAGTTGCCCTAATTGGTCTGCTTTTCTGCATTCTCACCAATACGTTAAACCTAGAAAATCAAGCTTTTCAGGGGTTTTCATGCTCCATTGTTTGGCTTGTCGTTTTCATTTTCTTCATTGCCCGTGGTTTTATAAAAACGAAGCTAGGTCACCGCATTGCTTATGGTTTTGTGGCACTTTTAGGCAAAAACACCTTGGGGCTTGGGTATGGCATTATTCTAACTGAACTTGTCATGGGCCCTGCTATTCCCAGCAACTCTGCGCGTGCTGGTGGAATTATCTTCCCTATTGTGAAATCAATTTCCGAAACTTTGGGAAGCCGACCAGAGGACGGAACAGCACGTAAACTTGGAAGCTTTTTAACATTAGTCGCTTTTCAAGGAAACTTGATTGTAAGCTCAATGTTTTTAACAGCAATGGCTGCAAACCCAATGGCCCAAGGAATTGCTGCGAAACAAGGGGTGCATTTCACCTGGATGGATTGGTTTACAGCAGCACTGGTCCCAGGAATATGCAGCATTATTTTAGTACCTTTAGTTTTGTTTATTATCTACCCACCACAGCTTAAAAAACTGCCCCAAGCCGTTAGTATTGCAAAAAAAAATCTTCGTAACATGGGGGGCATGACTGCACAAGAATGGACAATGACTGGTGTATTTGTAGTTATGCTTTCCATGTGGACTATTGGGGAAAGTTATGGCGTTCCAACTACAAGCGCAGGATTACTTGGTGTTTGCATATTGTTACTAACTGGAATTTTGACTTGGAAAGATATTCTAGAAGAGCACGAAGCCTGGAGCACAGTTATTTGGTTATCAATTTTAATTATGATGTCTGATTACCTGAAAGAGTTCGGATTAACGGGATGGTTCAGCCAAGTAATTGGGAATATTTTTTCTGGCTCACATTCAATAACCGCTTTATATGGTTTAGCTATTGTTTATTTTTATAGTCATTATTTCTTTGCAAGCAACACAGCTCAGATTGGCGCTATGTATGGTGCCTTTTTAACTGTTGCTATTATTGCGGGCGCCCCACCAATAGTTTCCGCATTATTGCTAGGTTTCTTTAGTTCATTGTTTTCAAGCATGACCCATTATTCAACAGGGTCTGCGCCAATATATTTTGGTATGGGGTATGTGACAGTTAGTGACTGGTGGTTGTATGGTTTCATTATCAGTGTGTTGAACATTGCCATATGGTTGGGTGTGGGGTATTTGTGGTGGAGTTTCTTAGGGCTAATGTAAGCTACAAGGCCAAGTATAGACAGCGATACAAGATTTAATGACCATTTAATGGCTATTTAATAGTAAAAGGAAATTACTCACTGGATCATCACGTCGCTTACGCTCCTCATGAAGACGATAGTGGGAAGCGTTTTCCAGAGCCCTGAAAGGGCGTAGGGGTCCGGTAAGCATCATATCCTTTTCTAGTCTTTCTATGGCTTGACCATATGGTCCAGTTTTATACTGTCGACTAAGTATGGATCGCCACAGCCATTCAGGCTTCGCGATGACGGTTCGTGTCGTCCTTGCGAGCGCAGCGCGGCAATCCACACTTTTTCAATGAAATTCAGTATATAAAATCCAAAAAAATGGGCCTGCACAAAACCATGCGCAAGCCCCAAGATATTGAATTATATTAAGCACCTCAATGTGCAAGTTTTTAGGCAAACCTGGTGTCACCCCTGACAAGGCGCTGGAGCGCCGAAGTTCGGGGGACTAAGATCCCCGCATCCAGGCTTTCAGCCTTCTGCAGGGATGACGATGGTTAGGTTCCAGTAAAACACCATGCACACTGTATTAAGTCGTACTTAACTAGCAGTTCCTACAGTTATATTACGTGTGTAATTTGAGCCAGCACCTAGCACTAGTTTGGAGCCTGAACTAAACAGTACTGTTCCTGAAAGCGCTGCATCCATACCAGTTGATACTGTGGTAGTTGGATGAGCTGCTGACAAAGTAGCGTCACTGTTGTAATAAACATATTGACCGTACCACGCTGTTGCAGCTGCGTTCCCTGTGAAATTAAGCCAGGACATAGATACTCCTCCATACGTAACGGATTGATTAGAAGAGTCAGTGGTTCTCCACACTGAGAATGCTGCATCTCCGAAGAAATAAGGTGCTTCAGGGTCGCCGGTCCTGAAACTCACAAATGCCGCTGGCCAAGCAATAACCGCTGCACCATTTGCATAGTAGCCAGTAGCTGTGTTGAAATTGGTCGCGACAGAGCTAGTAAGTGCACTACCAACATCTACACCAGCATCCACCACAATACTTCCACCTGATTGTACAGTAATTGCACTACTAATTTGGCTTTCTGCGGATTCATCTACTCCTGCAAGTTGAAGCGTAGCTCCATTTGCTATTTGAATTGGTGCAACAGGTGCTTTGCCACTTTGTACATACAATGTTCCAGCATCTACATTTATTCCCGCTAAGGCTGCAGAAGCGCTTAAGTCTGATGCAACTTTCATTACACCAGCGCCAGTTTTGTGCACTAACCCTGTTCCTGTAGGTGCAGCATTTAGGGTTGCCGTATACGTGCTATCTACCTGAACGGTACCAGCTGTTGAAAAAGCAAACGCACCAGTATTCATAGAACCTGCAATTTCTAAAGTTGCCGTGTTGGCAGCAGCTGTTACAGGGTCGGTACCAGATGCAGCAAAGGTCACTGCAGATGATGCTCCATTTAAGTTGCTAGCTGAACTTACGGAAACCTTACCGCCATGAATACCTAAAGCACCAATTGCATTAGTACCACTAAGTGCAAGTGAACCTGCATTGGTTTTGTTTAGGGTTCCAACAGAAATTGCACCGCTATGGCTTGCGCTATCGGTGCCTTCAACGTCAATAGTCATGGACGTTGCAAACGTCGTGTTCCATGTTGATGTAGCCACTACCGTTAGTAGTGCTACTGTTAATTTATGCATTCTTTTCATGGGTTTTTCCTTGTAATAAAAAATGTTTATAACAAACTTTAGATTACAGGGGGGGGTATTAAAATATAGTTAAGTATTTACTAAATAAAAATTAATTATTTAATTGTTTTTATTTAAAATGAACTGGATATTATTCAGTGGATATTATTCACTGGATCATCACGTCGCTTACGCTCCTCATGAAGACGAGAGTGGGAAGCGTCTCCCAGAGCCCTGCAAGAGCGTAGGGGGCCAGTGGGTAATTTCATGATGGTATAAGGTGGATTGTATCTTAGACTTAACTAATGTCCGCGCAGACTATCTGCCACTAAATGGCCAAGCTGATCATACGCCCTAAATTCGGTTTTTAAAGCAGCCATTGCCGCTTCCTTAAGTGCTTTTAATCGTTCTGAGTTAGTAATAGCTTCAGCAAAATCAACATCTTCTAATGCCGATAAATCCTCTTGCAGATTTAAGACTATTTCTCCCATGTTTTCTTCAAGATCTTCAAACCGTGAACTATACGATGAAGAAATACGTGTCATTTCATTTAAAACATTGGTTAGCGCCGCATCAATAGCAGAAATGGCAGCTTGCGCATTAGATTGGGTTGTTAAGTCAGGAATTGCAGAGCTAAAAATTGCATCTGCTCTCATGTCTGAAAAGGTTACTGTCGTAATGCCAGAGGCTGCGATTGTGCCACTTACAAGACCTGCATTTTCAGGAGCAGCACCACCAATAATAATTGGATTTACTGACAACAAAGAAACCGCACTTGAATATGTTGCAGGCACAGGACCCGCTACGTTATTTTCACTAATTCCTGAGTATACAATAGTCAAATCGTCTCCACTGTAAGCATTTATCTGTAAATGACCATTCACATTTGTAGCACTAATGCTTAAATCCAATAAATCAGGACATTGATTAATGGCAGCCGTCACTTTACCTATGACTTTATCAACTGAATCAGTCTCTGCGAAAGGCCCCACATGCACTTCGACACCATTAATAATAATCACAGGATCTGCTGCCGATATATTGCTGAATTCACCGCTCCCGGTAGCAGATGCCAATGTTGATGCCGTCACTTGCGTGATACTTGTTTGCGCATTGATTGCTGCTGCTATTTCTAAAACGCTTGCTCCTGCTGCCCCGACATTCACACCATTTATGGTTAAATCATCATCATTAAGTTCTGCAGTAATATCTGTCCCCGTTACACTTGCTTCTACGACGTTAGAACTTGTTTGGCAGTTCATGAAAAAAGATCCGTCAAGTAAAGTCCTAGACCCCCAAGTAGCACACGCATTTGAGCTAATCTGTTCCACATGATTCTGAAACACAGCATTCATGTCATTTCGGTCTTGACTTATATGTGTACCATTGCTTGCTTGGATTGCCAGGGTTCTCATTTTATTGAGGATTTCAGTGTTAGCACGCAAAGTACCCCAAGCAATTTCTGCAGTATTTTTTGCCTGAGTAACAACACTTTGCACACGCTTTGTCGTTGAAATTTCCATGTTTATATTCTTTGCAAGAATTGATGCCGATGGGTCACTGGCAGGATTAGGATTTTTTAATCCAGAAGCTATCTGCGCTTGGGCATTACCAAGGCTTTTATCCGTGCGTCCCATTTGTCTAAGAATGCTTTGTGCACCAGCATCGATCTTCATAAATTCCTCAATCTCTTACTACCTAATTTACTGATGCAAAATTCGAGCCAAGCTTGAAACAAAGCGATAGTCATAAAGAATTAAATCTACAATTTATTTTAAATAATCGTTAACTATTTTTGATTATTACTAATAGTAAGCATTGCTCACACGGATGATTAGTTATCACGTCATGCTTTACAGCAAGAATCTATGCTTACAGAAGGAAATCTCCTGGCTGCTCTTGCTGAATTTGGTGACAACCCCATATTAAGGAGATTTTTTATGATTACACACTTTAAATATATATTCACAACTATAGCTATTATCGGCTCATATCTTGGGGCAACAACTACGGCTTATCTTCCTGGAGATGAATCACCAACTGCAAAATTTAGAAATGATATTATAAGAATAGGTGCAGCAGGTGGATTTGATGATTTTACAGCACCTGGCAGAAACTGCAAGACACTTTACATTACCTTCGTAGAATCAGGCACGGCAGCCCAAGCAAATAATGTTCATACAAATAGCTACACAGGGTCTGGAGAGCTTCCTCATCTTTCCAGTGCCATTAAAGATATCTGGATCCAAGGAGATGCGCATGGATTTGATACTCTTGTTTCAGGAGGCGCTGCTTACGCCCTATTTACTCCGGCAGCAGGAACCACCGTGCACTTTTCACTTACCAGAGCACCAACAGACAGCCCCCTCTCTTGGTTCCAGGGCCCTCTTCTTGCTAACTGCAGGCTGGTAATCGAGCCTGAATCTGCAGATCCATTCATTAACACTGTGTTACCAATGGCAGGCGGAAACATCATATTAGGTGCTGCTGTATCTCCAGAGGTTGGGTTCTCCGCACTATTAAACACTATTCCTGCACCTTGCCCTATTCAAAGACACCCTAGCATCGCTGCTAAAAATGCTTACAATAAAGCCGTAATGATATTAAGCGAAACCACGGTATTCCCCAGCGCAGTTAATGGAATTAGCTTAAGTGGGGCTTATCCGGTTACGTTTAGCGCAACTTCTGATCTTGTTGATCCTGCAGCTGATTCTGCAGATGCTGGATACACTGTTGCGGCCCACAAAACACTTTCGATTGATGCTGCACATGCTCCACTTCCTGGTATTCGCTCACTACTCGAAGCCGGGGGAACGGCTAATATTAAGGTCGTGACATCTACAATTGCATTACCAAAATTAACTCCTGCATTAAATCCACATAGCTAGAAGCTTCTAAACCTTCTTCTGCCCCTTCGTTTGATTAAACGAAGGGGTTTTTATGATTTGACACTATATAAAGTGGCTCAACCATTTCATCATTCTGCAATGACCCAATCTATACCTTGCTCATTTGAATAATTATTACACAAATAGCCCAAGTCGATTTAAATAATAATTCAGTATAAAACAGTAATTTATCCGATTTATAAATAAAAATAGTTAATACTATTTAATTAAATATTTATTAACTATTTTTATTTATAAATATTAATAAGCATGACAACTCATGAAAAGTTCGTGGTCGCGTTCTGCTGCTATAGCAAGACAAATGAATTTCAAGCTGTTCTTGTTGATTTAAATAAAAATTTAATATTAAGGAGACTTTATTATGATTAAACAATTTAAACAAATATTAGGACTAGCTGCGACCATAAGTTCATGCTTTGCAGCTACTGCTTACATTCCAGGATTTGAGCTAGTCAATGGATCTAGAAACGATTTGATTCGCGTTGGAAGCGCCGGAGGCTTTTCAGCATATACCGACCCTAGCAAAGACGTTAGTATGCTTTTCATAACACTTATAGCATCAGGTACAGCTGCAGAACCAAATGACACACCTACTTTTAGCACTTATACAGATACTGGTATGTTGCGCCATCTTCCTTCCACAATTAAAGATGTGTACATAATGGGTGATGCTACAGACTTTTCTACTCTTGTTTTAGGAAACTCTCTTCACACTTACTATAGCCCTGATTATCGTCCTGCAGCATATGCCTTACCTACACCTGCAGAAAAAACAACTGTTCACTTCTGTCTATCTGCTGCTCCAACTACCAGCCCGCTTACTTGGTTCCAAGGACCACTTCCGGCTGGATGCAGATTGGTAATTGAGCCAGGCTCTGCTGATCCATTTATTAATCTTGTATTACCTCTAGCAGGCGGAAAGATTATAATTGGAGCTCCCGTTGCTCCTGAAGCTGGTTTTTCTGATTTATTAGCTAGCAGCACAGGAGCGTGCCCAATTCAAAGGCACCCTAAAATATCAGTAGATAATGCTTACTCACAAGCACGTATGACACTAGCTGAATCTACAGTTTTCACTTCTGCAGTTAATGGAATTAGTTTTGCGGGCGCATTCCCCATTACTTTTTACTCATCTTCTGATTTTATTGATCCTGCTGCTGACTCTGCAGAAACTGGATACACTGTTGGTGAACGTACCACAGTTACAGTTTATGGTAAGCATAGTGCATTACCAGAAATAAACCCCACTCTTACTGCCGGTGGAACATCTAAGTTTGTAGTAGCATCAAGTGCTCCTAAGCTACCAACTATATCTCCTCTACTAGCATAATATCTATTTTTAAAATTCTTCCTTACTCCCTCATTTATGAAATTCATGAATGAGGGAGTTCTTCATATTAGAATGTCTTTAACAAACCCATTTAAATACAAGTTATTTATCATTTATTTATATTTAATTATATATTAACTTTTTTTCACTATTAATGTTATTAAGCATTGCTCGCGCAGATAATTCATGTTCAAGCACTGCTTTTCCGCAAGAAGTCATATTACTTAGGTGAATTTCCAAATTTGTTCTTGCTGAGCTTGGTAACAACTTAACATTAAGGAGATTCTATGATGATTAAACAATTTAAATACATGCTGGGATTTATCGCTACCATCAGCTCATACACTGAAGCAACAACTTGTTACTTTCCTGGGCTATAAGGACTTGAAGAAAGAAGCGATAGCATTCGAATTGGCAGCTCAGGAGGATTTAAAGGTTTTACGATGCCAAGCTCTACATGCAAATCACTTTATATAACGTTTACAAAAACGGCATCACCAGTTGAACCCAATTCAGTCCCTACTAATAGCTACAGAGGTACTGGAGATGCCCCTAAGCTTCCAAACACACTCAAAGACATTTATTTGATGGGAGATGCCAGTGATTTTCAAACCCTTGTTGTAGGTAACACTCGTCATGGTCCATCTGAGCTACCATATGGCCCTGCAGCTTATGCTTTGCCTATTCCTGCTGCTAATACTAACATCCATTTTTTACTTACCAGGGGGCCAACCACAAGCCCATTACTATGGTTTCAAGACACTCTTCCCGCTGGGTGCAGGCTAATTATTGAGCCTGGGTCTGCGGATCCTTTTATTAATGTTGTATTGCCGTTAAATGGTGGAGATATATTAATTGGAGCACCTGTCTCGCCTGCGCTTGGGTTTTCTCACTTATTAGCAAGTATGACAAGAATATGTGATATTCAAAGACACCCTAAAGTACTTGCCAGCGAAGCTTACTTAAAAGCTGTAATGAGACTAAAAGAAACAACAGTTTTTCCGGGTCATGTAAACGGTATTAGCTTGAGCGGCGCACATCCAGTTACGTTTGAAGCTAACTCGGATCTTGTGGACCCTGCAGCTAATTCTGCTGGTGCTGGATATGTTATTGCAGCCAAAAGAACGCTTGCCCTTTATAGTTCCCATGCACCTCTTCCGGCTATTGCATCTTACATGGAACCCGGGGGAACCTCTAAAATTATTGCGGTAAAAAAGGAACCAGAATTACCAATAACATCCCTAAAACGCGATAAAAAGTAAAAAGCTCTGTCATCACCCCGCGGCATGAGTCGCGGGGAATTTCACTATCGTCGGCTACCAACCAAGCGCAGTTTGGCAAAAGTCTTTTCAACAAATAATGCAAACGCCCCATTGCCCATAACATTGTGAAATGTCCCAAAGGGGTCATGCAGCACATACAAAATAGTGATAAGGCTAACCATTTCCGATGAAAACCCCAAATGTTCTTTAAGTACTGGCAACACCACCAATAAGCTGGCCCCGGCTATACCAACGCATGCTAATTTCGCTATGCAAAAACCAATTACATAAGGAATAAATTCAATAAAGCTTGGTATAGGAACGCCACTGACTACCAATAGGGTGAGCGCCGTTAGGGTAATGGTAATGTCATCACCCAGCATGTGCATGTTTGAAGCCGTTGGAACAACCATGCGCGCAAGGGTTGGGTGACGTGCATTCTTTTCAGTGCATTCCAAGGTTACCGGCATAGTGACAGCGCCAGACATGGTAGAAAAGCCGGTAATACCCGCGGGTAACATATTGAAAATAAGTGACTTCATTGGCTTGTAACCAATACTGACCACCTTATATAAAGTCAGCACATACAAAAAACTAACCCCAACATTAAGAGCAAAAATTGGCAAATATTTCGTGTACAAAAACGTAAGCGTGTCTTCGCTGTTCATTTTCAACATGAAGCCCAATACGTACAAAGGCAGTATGGGCAAGAAGGCTTTTTTTAGAAACACCCCAATTGATACTTGCAGTTTTCGAATGCGTTCAACAAAACTGCCAACAACCTTTTTCCCCTTAGCTTTCACGCAAATGAATGACAACACAAACGCTGCTAGGGCCACAAAGTCTGAACGCAAACCGTGTTTTATAGGCATGCGAAAGTACGGAAGCACCGATGACGAAGCCTCAGCCATAGTAACGTGCACAGCCAGGTGGGGAATAACCACACTGCCTACACCATAGGCAAAACACAGGGCCACCGCGTTGGAAAGGCAAATCAACCCAAGCAGTGAAAACACTAAAATCGGGCCTTTTTCATCGGCTGAAATAAGGGCGTTAAACATGTAAGCAAAAATCATGACGGGCAGAAAAAACAGCACACAATCAATAAAAAACAAGCTTAAAGTGTATGCACCGCGCACCCATGAGTGTGGTAGCATTTCACCAAACAAACTGGCAAAAAGAATACAAAGCAAAAGCTGAAAGGGGGTTGAGCGCAATAGCGACCCCATAAGGAATCCGTTTGTTTTATGAATCCCTCATTTTACCATAGGGGGACATGCATCGCAATTTTTTTTGGATGGGCTTTTTTAAGTTCCACGTAAAATAAGAACATGACACTGAAAATATAGGCACAAAATGTTGCATAGCTTGAAATGGACGTTTGAGCTAAATGCCCTTTGGTTTGAACTTGCGCCTTTTCTTACAAATTTTTTACAAGAAGTGCTGCAGCAAAAAGAAGCAGAGATATATGCCAAAAGCTGGGCGCATAAGGCGAGGCCTGAACAGCGGGAACCCACCCATCAGCCCTGGAATACCTGGCTAATATTGGCGGGGCGTGGCTTTGGCAAAACCCGAACCGGTGCTGAAACAGTGTGGAGCTGGATTCAAACCAATCGCCACAAACGCATTGCCTTGATTGGCCAAACAAGTATTGAAGCGCGCATGGTCATGGTTGAAGGGGAAAGCGGACTGCTAAGCGTTGTTCCACCAGACCAAATTAAGAAATACAGCAAGGGCGATGGCGTTATTGAATTTCACAATGGAGCCAAGGTGCAAATTTTTAGGGCGGACCATTATGAACGTTTGCGTGGTCCCCAGTTTGATGGTGCCTGGGTAGATGAGCTGGCTAAATTCAAGAAAACTGAGCAGTTTTGGGAACAACTGAACCTTTGCTTGCGTTTAGGTGCTCACCCCAAATGCATTATTACAACAACACCGCGACGCAACCCGTTGCTAACTCAGCTGATGAGCAACCCTGAATGTGTGGTCACCCGTGGCTCAACCTTTGATAATGCTGCAAATTTAGCTGCAGGATTCCTTAAAAATTTGAACAAACAATTCGCTGGTACCAAGCTAGAGGCCCAGGAAATTTACGCGCAAATGATTGATGAAACAGCAGGGGCGCTTTGGACCCCCGATAAAATTATTTACGAGCGTCCCCCGAACAACGACTGGCGGCGCATTGTGGTAGCGGTTGACCCGGCTGATACCAACAGTGAAACCAGCGACGAAACCGGCATTATGGTCATAGGCCTAAATGTAAACCAACAAGCATATGTGTTGGAAGATGCTACCTATAAAGCAGCACCATCGGAATGGGTGAAAAAGGTCGTAGCGTTATGGGTGAAAAAGGTCGTAGCGTTATGGGTGAAAAAGGTCGTAGCGTTGTACCATCAATACCAGGCCGACCGAGTCGTGGCCGAGGTTAACAAAGGCGGAGACATGGTCAAAGATTTGCTAATGGCCTGTGACCCGCACATAAGCTATAAAAGCGTGCGCGCAACCCGGGGAAAGGCGCTTCGGGCCGAACCAATTGTTAGCTTATACGAACAAGGTAAAGTTAAACATATTGGCCCCCTGCCCGCTTTGGAAACCCAGCTGTGCACTTGGGTGCCAGAAGCATCGGCCAAATCCCCCGACCGCTTAGATGCCTTGGTGTGGGGACTCACTGATCTGTTTTTATCAGGAGAAGCTACCCACCAGTATAAAGTTTGGGTGTAGAAATTAGGGCCATTGACTATTTTCTAAACAACAAGAACAATTAAGTTAATGTAATTACACTTAAGGTAATACACATGAATTTTTCAAATACAGCTTACAAAAATGCTTTATGGTTACTTTTTCTTATCATGACAAAAAGCACGGCTATAATTTTCGCGAGCATTCCCCACCACCAATTCTACACGATGTGTGTGAGTGAAGGAGATAATGCATTCAACCGTGGGCAGTTTGACATTGATGGCATAATTAAAGACGAAGGCGGCATTCTTACTCTCAGCAAGTATGAGTTCGTTTCAGCCGAACTAAGTTTCACCACCGAAGCAGAAGGTTCATTGCCTTGCTATACCCAAGAAGGCATTCTAAAAGATGCGAACGGCAATGAATTGTTACCTGGTAATTTTTCTATAATGAGGCCTTTGTCAGCCCCAAATATGTCGGGCATTATCAGAACAAACCCAAACATAGTAACAATTTTTTGGGTCTAAGAGTATTGAAGAAAGAATTACATACCTAGAGACCGAACTAGGTTTCACCACCGAATCTGCTACGTGTTTCTCAATATTTGCAGATGAACAGTCTCTTAATCTTCTGGAACCTTATAAAAAGCAACTAATTACTTTAGCTAATCCATTTGAAATTCTAGATATATGTCCAGAACATCACGTTTGGCTCTACTATAGAATGGAAGAGGTATTAAAATCACTTTTGCTTGTAAACCGCAAAATCACAGCGGCCTATTTTATAATGGCCCTTCAAGGCTTTCCAGAACATTACCTACAACCGATTTTAAATCGTAGCATATTCAGTAATGAACCACCCATGGATAATGCAGAAAAAACCCAAATCATTAATTACCTTCGCTGTCTTAATCCTAATTGTCATAGTATGTCAAAATCTCTTCGCAATAAAAATATCTACTTCTTATCATTAAAAAGAATACTCTATACTGGTTATAGTGCTGATCAAATAAGGATAAATTTCCCAAAAATACTTGGTGACATGCTCAGAGCTTATGATCATGTCTATAATAGTGGTATCCAAAATGCTACACTGTTGTTTGGGCCGACCTGGGAAAGGTATGCTGCAAGTCCTGAAGATGTGGACTACGACTTAGAGACGCCCCCAGTAAGGTGTGAGTATGAGCATTATAGTTATTAGGAGATATGCTCAAGGCTGATTATAGTCCCTACCCCGCAGTTAAGCTAATCCAAGGCTTCGATCAAAAGGTTTAAAATACTCTGGTTTCCCATTTCTGATGCCTTTTTATGCGCATGACCAATGCCATTTTTGTCAGGGCGTAATTGACCTTCAGCACGATTTAACAAACGTTCTACTGCAGATTCTCTGCCATATATTACGGCATTCCATAAGGCTTCATTCATTCCCCATTGATCAGGCCGTAGCTGTTCCTCGCCACGATTTATAAAATACTTCACTAAAATTAGATCATCAGCAATTACAGCATTCCAAAGAACTTGATTGATTCTGGGTTGAGCTGGCCGCAATTGCCACTCAGAAGGAGTGAGTAAAAACTCCATAATGCATCGATGCTTCAATGCAACAGCATTTGATAACATCCCATCTACTTGGTATTGATTAAGTCGCTTGTGTTTAAGGTTGTCAGTTAATTGTTCAAGTGCTCTCGCTTCTGCACTAGACATAGTAAGCTGAGGATCTATGTGTATTATTTCCGTTGGTTTTCTGGAGATAATAATAATGTCATCATTACCGATTTCCATACTTAATATTTTTGGCAAGATTAAAAACAAACTTAAAATTTTTAAGTAAAAAGCATTTTTCATCTAATATCTCTTGAAAGAAGATATAAGAATATATTACAAAACAAACCATTAATTTTAAGTTAATCAAATATTTTGAATTTAATAATCAAAAAAGTGGTTATTACTATCATTTAACAACATGCCTCGTTATGGGAGCATCGAAGCCTTGCATCAATACAAAGTGTGGTTTGGGTGTAGGTTTTCATTGATGTTATTAACTGGATCCCGACGCCCTCTGACGAGGGCTCAGGATGACAGTATTAGAGTTAAACCTTCACAAATTATGAAGGGAAAACTTAAGGAGTAGTGGCGTCTGCTATTTTTAAAGCATTAATAGCAGCCACTATTTCAGCTGTAGGTGCTGCTTCGCCAACTGTGGTTATGCAGCTTGCAAAGTTGAGTAGTGCTTGTCAGACGTAGACGTAAAAGCTTTTAATGCTTTTAATGCTTTTAAAATCTCTAATCCCCCTGTTGCCATACGTTCCCTTACAAAATCAGCTAGCATACGTTTTTCGGTCGCGCGAACATCCGCCACATGAATTGCATTAACGTATTCAAATACCTTAGTGAAATTAGGCGCGTAGTAGGTAGCCCGTGCTAGTATTTGCGTTGCTGCTTCCTCTCTGTTTTTGTACTTAATAGAATTAAGTGGTCCAACATGCTGAGACGGAATTCCTACCGAAGCAATTTCATCAGCGGTTAAATCAGCATTCAGACCTTCTATCAATAAATTTCCTTGTATTTTATTGTCACGTTAGATTTTATATATAGGTATTCTGCAATTAAATTACAATAATTAAAGTTATCGGCACAAACTTCCTTTTAAATAGCATTCAGCCAAACATATCTTGGCATTGCTTTTATAGCGGGCATTCAACGTTGAACTTTGAGATGCATTAAATAATGGATCTATAGCCTCGTCATAGTTTTTCATACCGAAAAGAGATATGCCTAAATTATAATTTAGTGAATCGACTTCTATGCTCCCTTGCATTGCGAGTGCAGCCCTAAAAGAATCAACAGCCGCTGCATAATTTTTCATTTGATGGTAAGAAAGACCTTGGTACGTGCGGGCCCTTTGCTTTACTTCTGAAGGTATGTTTGGGTTTGCAATTGTATACTTGAACAGCTCACTAGCAATCGCATGGTTTCTTAAATAAAAGTGAGACGTGGCTAGATAATATATTGCAGTGTTTCTTCCAGCCTCGGACAGCTCTTCATACGTTAGAGCTTTTCCTAATGTGACTACAGCCTTTGCACATTGAAATTCCTGACAATAAGAAACACCCAAACACATAAGAAGTCTGGCTTCTTGGTGTTTTAGTAAATTTGGAATTTTTAAGGAATTTTCAAGGGGCTGTATGGCTATCGCATAATCTCCATTTAGGCAATATTGCATACTTTGGCGGCACAGTGCTGTTGCATCAATTAAGCTAACGGGACTGACAATTCTTTGTTTTTTCGAAACAGTTTGGGCTTGGTCATCAAAACATGAAAATAAGTCATCATCATCGTCGTCACTTGCAACAGCGGTGCAAAATAGTAAAGTTGCCTGAAGTAACACAAGTCGTGCAACTATTAAAAGTAAGTTTTTCATATGTTTTTGTATGTGTTGTTATAGTAATTATTACATATATGGGAATTGAGTAAATGAATTACAAGGGTTTGGCTGCATAACCAAACCCTGGCATTATTTAATACAAGGTGTCTGATTTCTCGTAGCAGTTAGCCAGAAATACAGAAGCGTTGCTTCTTTTTTGGCCAGACAATATTGAGTCTGCAAGTACGTCATTTAATACATCTATTGCGGTGTCATATTGACCTATCATGTAATAGGAAGCACCTAAATGATACGTTGCATTTGCTCTATCTTTTGCAATCAATCCTTGAGTCAAAAGTGCATTGCTCAATGAGATTATTGCAGCTGCATAGTTGCCTAGTTTAAAATGAGAAATGCCCATAAAACCATAGCATTTTCTGATAGCTGCTTCAGGTAATGTCTGCATTTTAACCGCATCAGTTAAGGTTCCTATCGCGCATGCATAGTCTTCGTTATAAAAATAAGAAGCGCCCAAATGCAGAAAATATTCACTTCTATCTATAGCATTTAAGCCACGAGAGGGGGACACATTACTTAATATGGTTACCGCTTCTGCATAGTTTCTAGTTTGAAAATAAGAAACACCTAAATAATAATTTGCAGAGTTTCTATCACTTTCGCTTAGTCCATGAATTGAAAGTGCATTCCGCAAGGAAGGTATCGCAGCTGCATAGTCTCCTGTTCTAAAATACGAAGTACCTAAAAACACAAAAGCAGTTTGTCTGTCATTTTCTAGTAATACCTGAGATCCAAGTGCGTTATTTAGTGGAACTATCGCATTAACATAGTTTTCTTTCACGCAAGCAGAAACACCCAAATAATAATTCGCAGCATTTTTATAGGGAGAAGGAAGTTCTTTTTGTGTAATAGCGCACGTAAATTCCTGAATCGCAGCATCATAATATTTACACTTAAAGTGATAGATACCAAGACCATATGAATTGAGTGCGTCATTTTCAGATGATTCTGTGTCTGACGCAAATACCGAACAAGATAATAAAATTACCTGAGTTAACATTGGTTTGGCAGCAGTTAACAATAGTCTTGTAAAATAATTCATGTAGTTCTCCATTGAAGATTTTCAATTAATTATTTTATATATGGTTACTGATAAGTAAAATTACAATAATTACTGAAGTTGATCATAAAAAAGCCGACTAAATGCTTTTCGTGCTTTCTCAAGAAAATATTTAGTGTCCTGTATATCTTCATCTCTTAAAGTATTTAAATTAAGCGCATTTTCTAAAAAAGGGATCGCATCAGCATAATGCCCAAGCATAAAATAAGAGACACCTAATAATGCCAGAATCTTGCTTTGATCTGTGCGAAGCGAGTCTGAGCTTTTAAGTGCTTCGTTTAAGGGTGCAATCGCAGCAGCATAATGATTTAGCTTATAGTAAGAAGTGCCAAGATGTTGATTCGCATCAGCCCTTATTTGCATAGGTAAGTCTGGATTTCTAAGCGCATTACTTAATGAATATAATGAATATGTAGCGTCTACAAAATTCCTCCCACAGAAATACAAACGACCCAAATAATAATTTGCTGCAGTATAATGCGGCAAAGGTAGGGCACCGCTTTTTAGTGCATCATTAAAAAGTTCTATGGTTCCATCAGGATCCCAACTCACAACAAAACCAAAAACACCACGATTATACAACACCACAGCTTCTTGCACTTCGTAGCTACTACAACAATCGATTTTATGCTTTTGGATTTGCGCATCCACAAAATTAGACATGCCATCATCAAATGCGAATAGCACACACGCCTGTAAAATTGCAGCTGTTAAAAGAAGTTGTTTTAAACAGCTCATACTATTTCTCTTTGAATGTATTAAAGTTAATTATTGAATACATAGGCATTGATAAATTGAATTACAACATTTCAGTTTGACTTAATTTTAGGCCATAAAGAGAATTCAGGTCGCTAAGTTTAGTTTTTTATTTATTATTAACATAATATGGTTTAATATTAGTACATATGTAACGAATAAAATTCATAAGGGCGATGTTTATGAAAGATCATTTCAACGTATTCAGTTGTTTACTGTTCATAGCTAGTGCCACAAGCAATTTGGCCGCTAGCGATTATGCTGATCCTGAAGATCCTCATGCTATTGCTCCTCGTATCGGTATGCACTTTCGTGTTCTCCCTGTTTCAGGAAGTTATGATGAAGAAGCTAAATACACCAGCAGTGTTTTTAGAGTAAAAATCCAAAATTTAGTTCAGACATATCAGTTTAATAGCGAATCAGCGCAATGTTTTGTGGGCATTAGAGATAATGTGTACAGTCCTCTTCTTGATCATCCATTTAAAAGTACGAAGGCCTTTAGATCTAACGTCCGGGGCTTTTTAATGACATGTGAGCTTTTACCTGCATACCTCTTAGCAGAAAACCAAGCAGAGATAGTAAGTGTATTCTATGAATTGCTTCAAAGAAGACATGCTTTATTAAATTATGTTCTGCCACAAGCTGCAGGAGCTGTTGAACAGCATCCTTATTTTTCTCTACACTTTCCAGATGCTCATTCAGTGCGGGAAACATTTATGCAATCGTTAGTAAATATGGTTGATAACTCGTTAGAAATAAAAATGTCGCAAGATTTGAAAACGCAATTTTCTACCCTTGAAGCGTGGACCGCTATTTTAACAGCATTCAGTGCACATAATGATGCCCTTAGTCCCTTTGCACAAAATTCTTTTAGCTTCGACCTACGGGAACCTTGCTGCGTTGTGATGTAATTTTAAGAACGCTTTTTGCGTTTTTTCCAACACCAGTAAGCGACAGCAATAAATGCTGCAGCACCAACACCTAGCATAAGGTAGTGTTTAACAGTTTCTAGGTTTTTTAGAAGTTTTTCCAATACATCGCCCATCATGTATCCGCTATAGCAACTAACGCCCGTCCAAATTAAGGCCGACAGCACATTAAGGGGAGCAAAGCGTTTGTGTTCAACTTTTGCTGCGCCAATAACAATAGGGCTAATAACCCGAATGCCATAAATGAAACGGAATAGTAAAATAAACCATTTATCGAAACGGTGTAAAAGCCTGAATGCTTTATCGGCTTTAGGATGTAATTTCGGGAAGCGTTCAAAAAAAGCTGGGCCATAGCGTCTACCAAGCATAAACAAACCCTGATCAACCACTACTGTTGTGCAAAAAGTAATCGCCATGACTTTAGGAAAGCTAAGGTAGCCAAGCGCTGACAAGGCTGATGCGGTTAGAATAACCGTTTCACCTTCAACAATTGCCCCAAGGAAAACAGCAATATAGCCCCACTCTTGCACAAACGCTAAAAACGATTCCATGGCTCTTTCAATTCAATTATCTATGTAAACCCTAGCAAAATTAAGGATTTTGAACAATTAGTTTAGTGGATTATTATTTTATGCAGCTAATTTAGTGTTGATCTTAGTAATTTTTTGCAGATGAATAGCGTTTGCTCCAATAAGACTAAGTAACACACACACAATGAATACAACCATTCCACCAAATGAAAAACCAAGTGAATTTGTGAAATGAGGGATAATGCTAAAAATCAACGTTGAAATTGTAGCCCCTACAGCAAACCAAAATGCTGTTGCAAATAAGTTTTTGGTATTTTGGTAATAGCTGTACAAAAGCATTAAAATAGGAGCAAAGACACCAGCTGAAAAAAAGCCTAATACACACTGTAATAAAAAAAATGATTCATTTGTAAGACTCATAAATGGAATTGATGTCCCCAAAACAAGCATACACATAAGTGAAATTGTTAAAGTCTTTAAAACACCAAATTTCTTACATATGGCAACTGATGGCAGCAAACTCAACAACTGCGCAACGTAACAGATAGATGTACCACTTATTGTGTAATGATTAATTACATAAATATTTTTCATGTAAGGCGCTAAAAAATAGTAATGGTAGGAAAAGCCTAAGTTCCATCCAGTCGCTATAAAGGCGCAGTTTAGTTTTTGAACAAAAGAAAGGGAAGATGGTTTTTGAATTGTTCTGGCGTAAGGCGAAGATTGCACAGAGTGCCTTTCAACGTAGGCGTAAACAAATAACGATAAACACGTAATTATTCCTGCAAATACACACGCAAATTTTATATGTTCATGTGGCACAGTATTCATCAACAAACGAAACAAAAAGCGTGCGCTAAAAATTGCAAAAAGAATATTGGTTCCAATTAAAATATGCTGTGAAGGTGGGGACCTCTCAAAAAGATACATAGCAGAAAGAATTGTCAAAGCATAAAAAGGTAAGGAAGTTAGAAAACAAGCACAATAAAGCGTTTGATAGGACGAATAAAAATCTTGCCCCCTTACCAAAACGATTAAAATCAAAAACACAGCTGCTAAATATATAAACGAGATAAAACGCATAATTTTGAAATAGTTAAGTGATTGCGTCATTTTTCCAAAACAATAGGTGCCTGCTAGCTTTCCAATAAAATAGATGAGAAACCAATAGGGTAAAAAATCATCAATAACCAGGTGTGCGTGTTTAGCGTCAACCACATCAAATATGGTTTTTAAAAAATACCAATCTGCATATGAAAAACACTGGCAAAAAATTGCCAGAGAAATTAAGAATATTTCTGATTTTGGCAGTGAGGATTTTGAAATTTCAACTTCTCCTATCTAGCAGGTCACCATACCCATATAGACGTCTTTTATAGATTAGTAAATAAAATATTTTATTAAAATTACATATGACAATTCTGTAAAAATATAAAAAATAATATATAACAGTTGTTAATGAAATGTATATTTATATTCAAATACTTTTCGTGTAATGACTATGTCATTACTTTTTTTACTGGATACAAAAATAACAATAGCAAATGCTACTTAAGCAATTCGAGAGCCGTTAAATAGATTATGCGCACCGCAGCAATTCAAATTTGCAGTTGTATTGACAAAGTCATTACATTTCTTTATTTGTGCATTCTATAAGTTTAAATTAATGTTTGTATTTACTTTGTGTTGACATAGTAATTACATTATTTTTTATTAAAAATTTATCTATCATATTTATCCAATACGTTGTAATGTACGTCTGTTATAGGATTTAAAATTTTAGGCAACAGAATGCGAAAGACACGAAACAAAACAAAAGAATCGACTTTGTAGTTGCGCATATCAACAGAACAAAAGAATCTGCTATCGCAAGCAGCAAAGCTTCGCACCATGACGCTTTCCGGATTTGTATTGGAAAGAGCATTCAGCGCTGCTGAGGAAGTTCTTACTGAACAATCTCATTTTTTCTTAACTCCTGAACAGTGGGACACGTTTTGCAAAGCTATAGACGAGCCAGCTCGTACATTAGTTGATCTTAAAAATTTAATGAATGAGGATAACTTATCGGATGGGTAAGCGCTATGGGTAAAGCACTATTTGAATCAATACTTTTAACACCTAATCATTCTATTGAAAAGTTTGATTGCACGTCTACTTCTTTAAACGCCTATCTTTCGAAAAAAGCCTTAAGCAATCACCAAAAAATGGGCCCACGAACATATGTTATGCATAATAATGCTATGCATAACAAAGTTGTTAGTTATTTTACTTTAGCATACGGAATAGTTGCTGCTGCTCCACTTGGCTTGCAAGATTGTAATAAGCCTATAATGCTTTTAGCAAGACTTGCTGTTGATATAAATACACACGGAAGAGGCTTGGATAAAATCTTACTCAAACATGCTCTTCTAAAAAGCCTAAAAGCGGCAAAAATTATCAAAATTTTTGCTGTTGTAGTGTATGCTAGAGACGAATCTGTAAAGATGTTTTATCAACAATTTGGATTTACGCAGCTGCCTTCATCTAGCTTTCATTTCTACTTATCAATCAAAGACATTGAAAATAATTTCAAAAACTAAAACTATAAAAAACAGCAATATTCAAAATTGATTTTAGGACCTCACGCGTTTGCGATGCCCTTTCCACACTTTATACTTTTTCATTTTAATACGCTTTAACCTAACCAATTTCTTTCTGTTGCGCTCAATAGCTGGAGAAAGGTTCAAGAGAAAGATCGCTAAACCACAGATAGCGACCAATTTAATAAGCTCTTGAGTTTCCATGCTTACCCTCCAAATTTTTCTTAAGTGAGAAAGCCGTATTATTCTGCTGTATCAACAAACTGACTTTACATAATTTATATTTTTGTATTGTCACGCGAGTTTTGAAAATAATTCAAGGTCTAAAATGAAAAATTTTTCACTTAGATTCCATAAGAAAAAGTGCTTATAGATTGCCTCAGGTTTCTAATCTTTGAGAAGTGATGCTATCGGCCTATTTTCTTCATTAACAAAGGGGCAAAAAGAATCAATTGGGTTATTACAAATTGGTACTTTTTTGGAATATTTCGACCTAATGCTATATGTACATATGGCGGTTTTGCTGAATGAATTGTTCTTTCCAAAAACAGATCCGCACACGGCGGCTTTATTATCGGCCTTTGCGTTTTGCTCAACCTTTGTGTTAAGGCCATTTGGTGCCTTAATTTTTGGCTACCTGGGCGATAACATGGGCCGAAAATCCACGGTGATTATTACCACTTTGCTGATGTCATTATCATCGCTGGTAATGGCGAATTTACCAACCTATGCGCAAATTGGCATATCTGCTGCGTGGATTATTACGATTTGCCGAATGATCCAAGGCGTTGCTTCTTTGGGAGAAATTGTTGGCGCTGAGGTTTACCTTACCGAAACAACAGCGAAACCGTTGCGATACCCTGTTGTTGCCTTCATTGCAGTAGCATCAGTTGCGGGAACGGTTATGGCACTGATGGTGGCATCAGCCTTTACTTCGTTTGAAATGAACTGGAGGTTGGCATTTTGGATTGGGTCAGGCATTGCTGCAGTTGGTTCAATAGCACGTACACGGTTACGCGAAACCCCCGAATTTGCAGACATGAAACGGCGACTCCATGATGTTTCATTAATCACAAATAAAAAAGAAGCAGAAAAAGCCAAAAAACTGCTTAGAAGCACTATTTTGTCTGAGCATAGTAGCGACACAAAAAGCGACTACAAAAAGTCTGCTTTTTTGTTTTTTCTGCTTCAATGCAGTTGGCCCATTTGTTTTTATTTTTCATATGTCTATTGTGGAAATTTGCTGAAGTCATTAGGGTGCACAGCACAACAAATTATTCATCAAAATTTAGCGGTTACAGTTGTGCAGTTGATAGTTTTGGGAGTTGTTTCGTACTTAAGCTACAGAATTCACCCTTTAAAAATTTTGAAGGTAAAAACAATTCTGTTTTTTGGTTTTATTTTGGTTATGCCATTTTTGCTGATGCACACAAGCACGCCACTGCACATATTTTTTATTCAAGCGTTAAGTGTTGCGTTGGCAATGGATAGCACACCTGCGGTACCTGTTTTCTTGGTACACTTGCCTGTTTTGAAGAGGTACACCTATGCAAGCGTAACCTATGCTATTTCAAGGGCTGGAATGTATATAGTCACCTCTTTTGGGCTAATTTACCTAACAGAATGGTTTGGTACCTGGGGATTATGGGTTGTTTTTTTACCAGCTATAGCAGGGTTTTTCATAGCACTTAAGCATTTTGAAAAACTTGAATTTGGTCAGCGTTATTCAGTTGATGTTGGCTTAAAAGCTGCGGCTTGAAATCGTCTAACACTTACCAAAATGCCCATTAGCACAAACAATAAACCTAGCCAGAATATGCTGATAAGTGGTTTGTGCATCAACTCAACTTTCCAGGCGGAACCGTCCATAAACACAGTGGCGTGGATGTGGTCAAAGTTTACCCTTACCCAGGCGGGTTGATGTTTGGTCACGCGGCTTATATGAAAATGTTGACGCTGTGGGGCAAGCGGTTTTCCGTCCACCAAAAAAGTGAGGGTTTCTTTTGTCACTTGCTGTGTTTCAATCACCGTTTTTGATATGTATTTAAGTACATGTGACGCAAATTTTGATGGCAAATTACTGATGTTAGATTCTTGTTTGGTTGTGAATATTTCAGCGTGACTGGCACCTAAAATGCATAGTCCTATGCCAAGGTGGGCGGCGGCGAATCCCTTTGAAAAGATCTGTTTTACATGGTTGAGGGTGCTAAGGCACACCCAAAATCCGACAAGGGCAGCGCAGGAGGCAAGCATGTTGAAATGAGGTTGCACGGTCAAGCACCAAAGGATAGTGCAAAGGGCGGCGCATAGCAGGCTCCACCAATGGGCTTTCATGTAGGGTGCGAAGCTAGCGAAAACAAGCAGGCCTAATAGGCAGGGGTTGATGTAGTGGTGAAAAAAGGTTTCATCGATTGCGATGTCTTGAGACAGGCAGGTTTTCGCCATGACTGGGACTAGGATCAGGGCGCATAGGGTTGCGAGGATAATCAGGAAACCGATGGGAATAAGTGAGCGGAATTTATAGGACTGGATCCCGCGATCAAGTCGCGGGAAAACTGCGAGAGTTATCTTCTTTAGTTTTCCTATGGCTTGATCATAGGATCCAGTGAATAACATCATCACTGAAATAGCACTCACCGCAAGAGTGCAAAGCCCAAGCCAAATACCGTTATAGGGGTCAAAACCGAAACTGTGCACAGAAACAAGCACACCAGAGCGCACTAACGTTAACCCCAACATAACCATGGGGAAAGCCATCAGCAAACAGGCTCTGTCATTAGTGGCATGCACGGCCGCGGCAATAGCTAACCATGGGAATAGTGATACTGTTTCAACCGGGTCCCAAAACCAGAAACCGCCCCACCCTAGTTCTCCGTAGGCCCAACGTGCTCCTAAAATTAGACCCAATGTAATGAAACCGAAACACACACGCGTGTAAAACGGAATACGCGGATGATTAGGCGAAACGCATACCCAAATCCACAACACAAAACACAAGGTTTGGCCCGCATATAAAATGGGGGGGTGGATTGCTAAATAGGGGTTTTGCAGCGCCGGGTTCAGGTCCTGCCCTGCTGCGGCTTTAATTGCTAAAATGGCAAAAGGATTTGCGGAAAAATAAACGTATCCGCCAACTGCCAGCAACACAAATGCTGCCAAGCGAATAGCTTCGTTATTGCGCAAAAGCGTGGCCCAGGCGGTTAAAAACGTGAAGAACAATAACATTGAACCTTCATGATTACCCCAAACCCCGGCAATTTTATAAAGCAGCGGCGTGTGCACATTGGAATTCAACCAAACGTTGGCAATGGTAGTGGTACTGGTAAGATAGAAAAATAAAAGTACGCCAATGGCGAATGCGCATATATAAAATGGTGCACGCAGGTGTGTGTTTTGCTTGGCGAAGATTTTTTTGACCAGAACAATTGCTAGAACCCCGAACAGGGCATCAATTAAAAAAGTAAGAAGGATGATGGGGTTGCTAAATTGGGCTAAATCCATCGAAGGAAGTCTTTGAGGATTGAAATCAAGACCTCGACCATAATTAGAATGATGATCACCCACTCTAGAAATGAGGAATGAGCGTGTTTAAGTTCGTTGCTTAAAATTTCATATAATTCGTGCACAACGTTGAGCTTGCTGTTTAGAATATTCAGTCGAACTTGAATATCAAGAAATTCAACAGCAAGTTGGTAAAAGGGCTCATAACGCGGACGCTTCCAAAAGAATTCTGGCGTATCAAGCGCGAATGATTCAAGGTTGATTGAGTTTTTCTGGCTAAATAATTTGCCAATATGCTGAGATATTTTTTTACGGGATAAGCTGATTTTGCCCTTTTCAGCGAGTTCCGCTGGCATGTGCCTAGTGCGTTGAATGGTCATGTCAATTTCATGTTCAAACGCTGCAAGTTTTGCAGATTGGGATAAACCATACGACAGTGAAATTTTTAATAAAGGATCTTCTGATTGAAGAATCATGCGGTCTTCTTCTTCATCAATAAGCGTTTCAACGCCGTACTCAAAAACAAAGGTGTCTTCTTGAATTTTGGCTAAGGGAGTTTTTAAAAAGGGCAGCAACTCACTTAAAGCAGCGCGTTCTTCAGCAACTGTGTAGCCCCAAAAAACAACGGCACCATAGGCAAAAATACACATAGTGTGCTCTGAACCCATGGATAGAAAAACGACTTCATCATATAGTTGTGCAGTCACTGCTTTTGGCTTTAGGATTTGAAAAGCCTCGGCTATATCGTAGGCGTGACCAGCACAGTAAGATGCACAACGCATAAATTATCTACTCAGTAATCTGCACAACTTTGGTGCCATCCATTTTCACTGCATATTTTTGAGCTTTTACTTTTTCTTCAAAAGGCCCCATAAGCAGGCGGAAAACTGTGTCGCCATCGGTTGTTTCAGATTCTTTAATTTGAGACTTCATGCCCTTTAGATTATGTTTTGCTTGTAAACGTTTCCATTCTCGCAAAGCAGCTTCTTCAGATTTAACCGTTGCCATTTGCACAAAGTAAGTACCTTTAATGGTTGCTTCTGGCTTTGGTTTTTTAATGATTTCGGGCTCAATTTCTGTAGCAATTGATTGCGCAGCAACAGTTGCTGGAGTTGCAGCAGGTTGTGTTGTAACAACTGCTGGTTGCTGCTGTTGAGGCTGAGTATTCATTTGTTGTAGTGCAATAGCTTGCTGAGGCATTTGCCCCTGTTGCATAGGCTGCTGCATTTGTTGTTGTCCATCAGTCTGCATCGGTTGTTGTTGAACTGTTTGCTGATTCTGATCAATAGGTTGCTGAGACATGTCCGAAGGCATTTCAGGTGGTGGCAAAAGCCTTTCAACTGGTTCTTCGTTCACATTATCGCCAATGCGGTCATAAATAAGTTTGTCTTGGTAAGGAATGTTTAGACCACCGCGATGATCGGGGGAAACCTTATGTGGACCTGCATCAGCGTGAATAAGTGGCGGTGTATCAGACGATGGAGATTTCGCCCATTTATAAGCAAACCATGATAAACCAGCAATCAACGCAACACCCGCAACTGCTACTAGTAAGCGAATAGGTGAATTTGCTTCAGCGTCACTTTCTGGGTCTTCAAAACCAGCATTTGCCTGAGTTTCTTGCCAAAATGATAAGGACCGCACATCTTCTTGAGCATAGCCAGGGTGTTGCCCTTGTGGCGCTTGTTGACCTTGTTGTTGGTAGTTCTGATAATTTCCAAGTTGGCTTGCTTGCACAGGATGCATATATGCGTTTGGTACCTGAGGATGCATTTGCGGAGGCATCATGCCATAAGGTTGATTTGGAGCAGAATTCAACATAGGTTGTTGTTGTGGATTATAAAAATTTTCGTTATTGCCATTAAAAAAAGGCTGCGTTTGAGGTGGCATAGGAACGCCAGGGTTCATGCCATAAGGCTGCTGTGGATATGGTTGTGGACCCAACCCATTATTGAAGCGTGGATCAAAACCTTGAGGCTGTCCCATTTGACGGTAAGCCGAACTATCAACATAAGGTTGTTGCCCTGCTGCGTTTTGAAAAAATGGCTCTTGTTGAGGTGATTGTTCGTTCACATCTCCGCGACGCCTAAATCTAAATGACATTCGTAAAGCTCCCCAAAAAAGATCAGGATAAATTAAACAGTTACTTTATAAGATAGTATGTTCTGAAGCAAATTGCAAAATATTGATTATTGATGAATGATTGATCCTTAACGGCAGATTTTTTGTTACTACATTATATATATTACTTGCTATTTTTATATATAATATATATTACAGCCAACATAAAAAATATAAAAAGGATTATTATGAAACTTTTATCTACTTTAACTAGCCTAGCAATGCTTGGCACTATGTTTAATGGCCTTAATGCTGCAATTGAAAGCTGTGCTTTTGATGAACCGATTAAAAAGGCTCGCCGTGTTACTTTTAAGGAACCGTTTGTAAGATATAGTGAGACTAAAAAGGTGAGTACTAATAACGAAATAAGTGATACTAAAGAGGTCAGTGCTGATAGAAAAATATATAAAACGCATGCTGATATTGAAACATATGCAGAACTTGGCTATCCATCTGCTTTAGATCTAAAAATAGAGGGACTTAAGCAAGGAAAGCATGGATATCAACAAAATCTTTATTTATTACGTCCTCTTATCGCAAAACTTTCTGAACAAGGTAATTCAACTGCTATAAGGCACAAGGTAGATGGATTTATGAATGGATTATATGAATATCCAAGAGATAGGGATCTTGCACGTCAATTTATTGAAGGCTTAGTAGCAAAAGGTAATCCAACTGCTATAGAGCTAGAAGTAGAAGGACTTGTGCATGGAAAGTATGGATACAAACAAGATACAACTGCTGCACATGATCGTATTGACTATTTAATAACACAAGGCAATCCAGATGCTATAAAGCGAAAAGAATTTGGACTTTCGAATGGATTATATGGGTATACAGAAAATCCAACTGAAGCATGTCTACTCATTGAAGATTTAGTAGCACAAGGTAATCCAACAGCTATAGAGATGCAAGCAGAAGGGAAGAAATTAAGGAGACATATGATGTTGTTTCCTGATTCTAGACGTTGATTGAAATAATAGAGATGTACTCAAAATATTGATATTTAAAGCTTAAAGGGTTGGTTCTTTTTGATTCAACCTTTTTTAAAATTTACCAAATATTAACTTTGGTTAAGTATGATGAATGTAATAATTGACACAACAAGTATGTTATAGAGTTTGGGTATGAGGATTTCATTTATTTTAACTAGCCTAGCAATGCTGTGCACTATGTTTAATGTGCTTAGTGTGGCGACGGAGGACCCTAATCATCAGGCTGCCGTGGCAGCTGGAGCCCATCTGTGCCGGCAGCAACACCCATGACAGAAGAAGAAAAAATAAACTATTTAGACATGTTTGTTGAGATGGGGTATGGATGGGCTATAGAGTTTAGGATAAGCAATCTTCAGGAATGGGGAACTACTGAAGAACTGCATAACTTTATTGAACATTGGGCAGCACAAGGCAATCCAGATGCTGTAAAGCAAAAAGCACAAGATCTAATATCTGGATGGTATGGATATCCAAGAGATCTAGTTGCTGCGCGTGAATTTATTGAAGGCTTAGTAGCACAAGGCAATCCAGAAGCTATAAAGCTAAAAGCACAAGGACTTGCGAATGGATTCTATGGATATGCACAAAATCCAGAGGCAGCTCGTAACTTTATTAACCAATTGGCAGAACAAGGTAATGAAAACGCTATGAAGGAAGTAACGAGCCTACTGCGTCCAGATGAGGCACACACCTTTATCGAACATTTTGCAAATCAAGGGAATGATGGTGCTATAAAACTAAAAGCAACAGGACTAACACACAACGTGTATGGATATCAACGAAGCCCAGAGGCAGCACACCGATTTATTGAGCAACAGGTAGAAGCATATAATCCAGCAGCTATTGAACTAAAAGCAGAAGGTCTGCTATTTGGAAGGTATGGATATAATGTTGCTTCGGCAGCAGAAATGGATGATTTTATTGCTCGTTATGTTGCAGACCCCATCGCGCGAGACCATATATTGAAATAATAGAAAAGCGAGAAACAAGACATCTGGGCAATGTTTTGATTACTAGACCATTTAAATGTGAACATTAACAAAAATTTTATAAACTGTAAGTACTATTAAGTTGCAAATAAAACATGGTTTTTGATATGACAGCAATTTTCACATGGTTGTTCATTTTTTGTAATTTTTCAAACTTTCTAATGAGCGCAGCTTCTTCTTGTGAAGAAAAGCTTCCCAAATTAGATGATGAAACCATGCAAGCGACTTTTGGTTCTTCGTTGTATCATTCAGCTACAATGAGAGGAAACATTGGAGCATTTCACGCCACTGGTGACACGTGGACAGCAATGCACCTTGGAGAATATTTTTTAACAGGAATTTTTCAACACTACGTGCATGAAATAAGTGGTCTTGATATGACTTTTGATTATACAAAAACCAGTGTGCATAAAGTCAGGGAGCTTATAAGTAAAACACTGCTTGTAGATTCAGTTGATGAAGAGCTAGGGCGAGGTATTGCTGGCCTACTTAACAAAGTTGCCATTGATTTGAAAAACAACCCAATTTTTGTAGGGCTTGGAATTTGCTTTCATAGAAATAAAGTAAAGATAGAAAAACTGTCAGAAAAACTACGTTACATTCCTAATACTGAAAAAGGGAATGTTGCAAAGGAAGCCATATTTAGGATGATCATGGAATCTGATCGCCTAGCAACAGATCAGCAAACCGCTATCTACCATTGGATGAAACAAACCTTTGAAAATACGATCAATTATATAAGAAGCGTTTATCAAGAGCGCGGAGAGCTACCTAGGGCTGATGATGAAAGGTTGCTTGAACTTAGCGTTCATGAGCCTGAGTTCTTAAAATGGCCTGGGTATAGAGACCTTATACCCTTGGCATTAGCTGAAAAATCATGATCCGACTACCGCCGCTCTTTAAAAAAAGTGGTCAGCAGTTGAGCGCATTCGTTTTCTAAAACACCGCCAATGATCTCTGGTTTATTTTGTTGACCCTAGAGCTTAAGCCCTAGGATCATAAAATTAAGCCACCACACTAATGGACTGCGCAAACGTTGAACCACTTCCTAATTTCAAAATAGCACCTGAGTGTATGGTTGCTGCTGTAAAAGCATCATTCGGGACGCTAGTATTAGCTGCTACTGCAATAATCCCACCTGAAACAACATCAGCAGCACCTGGAATTGCACCACTAGCAACAGAGCTTTCTGTTGAAGCCCCTAACTGCAAAGTAGCACCTGAATCCACAGATGTAGCTGCATTTGGTAATTTTCCTGCGCCACTTACTTGCAAAATGGTACCATTTCCAGAAACCTCCATAGGAGTATTTGAGGAATCAAATGCAGTGTGTACCGCCATAACCCCTCCTCCATCTACTGTTAAGGTATTAGAACCAATTGGCGCTTCACTAAGGGTGGCTGTTTTGCCTGAGCTCACGTGCACAGTCCCTGCCACCGCAGTCGTATCAGTCAATCCAATAGGTGCATTAGTTGTTACTGCAAGAGTTGAGGAGCCACCACTAAAGGTTACCTGTAATAAAAGTCTTCTAATAACATTATTGTCGGCATCTCCAATATAGATATTACCTATACTATCAACATCTATCCCACGTGGACCTCTCAAAGTAGCTGAAGTAGACACTCCTTCATCCCCTGAATAACCAGCTGTGCCTGTTCCAGCTATCGTGGAAATATTTCCGCCTAACGTAAATCTTCGAATGCGATTATTGGTCGTATCTCCAATATAAATAGTGCCTGCGCTATCGACGCAAACTGATCTAGGAGCGTTTATTTTAGCTGAAGTAGCTGCACCACCATCTCCTGAATATCCACCAGTTCCGGTGCCTGCTATCGTGGAAATATTTCCGCCTACCGTAAACATTCGAATACGTTGATTTCCCGCATCTGCAATATAAAGAACACCTGAACTATCTACTGAAACGTCCCAAGCCCCAAATATTTGAGCTGAAGTGGCTGCACCACCATCTCCTGAATATCCAGCAATTCCGTTGCCTGCTACAGTGTAAATATAGCCATTAGTGTACGTGCCATTAGTAGCAGCATTCCAAATCATTCGAATTCGCCGATTCGCAAATTCTGCTATATAAATATTTCTTGAAGAATCTACGCACAGGCCTGATGGAGAACTTAGTTGAGCTGAAGTGGCTGCAATGCCATCGCCGTTATACCCACCAGTTCCTGTTCCAGCTATCGTGTAAATATAGCCATTAGTGTACGTACCATTAGTAGCAGCATTCCAAACCATTCGAATACGCTCACCATCAGAAATATAAAGATTTTCTGAACTATCAACACAAACCCATTGAGGACCAAGTAGCTATGCTGCACTAGCCGGCCCACTATCACCAGAGAACCCACTAGTTCCTGTTCCTGCGACTGTAGAAATAGGATCACCTACAGTATCATCCAATGCAATTTTTCTAATACAAGCGTTGCCTGAATCGGCAATATAAACATTACCAGAACTAGCAACACAAGTTTGCCTACAATTATTAAATGTCGCTGAAGTGGCTGGTCCACCATCTCCTGAATAGCTACCTGTTGCAGCAGATCCATCTCCAGGACATATGCCTGCAAGGGTTTCAATTTCATAGATAGCTGTAGCATTAAGGCTAACTGTGAACGTTAGGATTAAACTAACGCACCATTTTAAAAGATGGTTTTTATCTGGATGTTCGAACGTAATCATATTTGCTATTACAATTAAAAGATACAAATATAATTAATACAGATAAATAGTTTATATACTGTTAATATTAATACAGTTAAATAGAAATATTTATTTTAAAGTATAATAAATATTATTAGAATTTCATCGTTTTTCTTTAAAAAAATTACTTAATAGTTCGGAACATTCGTTTTCTAAAACTCCGCCAATGATCTCTGGTTTATAATGAGCGTGGTCAAAAATTTTGGGTCCATGCTCAATACCACCGGTTTTGAGATCATACGCCCCAAACACAAGCTTGCCGATTCTAGCTTGGGCAAGAGCTGCTGCGCACATAGGGCACGGTTCCAGGGTTACATAAAGAGTGCATTCGTTTAAATACGGCGTTTGCAAATGAGCAATACCCTGATTAATTGCCAACATTTCTGCATGATGAAGGGAATTGCAGTCCATAACACACTGATTATGGGTTTGCGCAATTATATGATCATTTAACACTAAAATGGCTCCAACAGGGACTTCATCATGGTGGATGGCGTGTTTGGCCAAGTGCAAGGCTTGGCGCATATAGTCCATAAAAATACCTGTCAAAAATCACTATTTAGCTTATTATACAGGCACAAAATACCCAGCGTTAACAATTAATTAACTTATCCCCAAAATCTGTGGATAAATCATTGGATAAATCGTGGATAAAGGTCCTTTGTTGAGGCCAGCTGTTATGTCTGTTCGCTTTGCTGAAAAAACAGGCTAGTCCCCCGAATCCCTTTGTATTCTGCAGGTTTTCAAATAAATTGTCAAAAAATTTTATTTAATTTTCTGCATACAACCTATTCATAAAAATAGAAAAAAAATGTGGATAACTATGTGTCAATCCCTAAATAGTCCATTGACATCATTTTTTTTGGCATTCATTGTGGTTTTTTTACAGATATTGTCTCGGGGGAGTTACGGCCCGTGGAAGTTATTTATAGAGACGCATTAATGCTGGCTATTAATAAGCCCGCAGGCCTTCCTGTGCACAAAGGTGCGGGGCGCAAAATGGCAACCCTTGAAGATTATTTAGATGACTTGCGTTTTGGCCTGCCCAAAAGGCCTGAATTGGCGCATCGGCTTGATAAAGACACTACTGGGTGTTTACTTTTAGGCCGTAACAAGGCGGCCCTCAAACGGCTCAGCGAACTTTTCCTAAATCACCAGATTCAAAAAACATACCTTGCAGTGGTGCATGGAGTAATTGCCGTGCACAGCGGAGAAATAAACCTTCCCATTGCCAAAAAATCAACTGATAAAAAGTCATGGTGGGGGAAAATTGATCCTCAAGGGCAGCAGGCTTTTACTCAATATACTGTACTGCAACGGTCAGCAACCGCAACACTGGTAAAA
>DYTB01000013.1 GCA_020726185.1 Candidatus Odyssella sp.
CGATATCAATTAAAACTACATCGCCTAATCTTCGTTGCACTGCTAAATGGGCTAATGTTCCGCCAATGTTTCCACTACCAATTAAGGCTATTTTGGGGCGATTCATTGCTTATCCTTAAAAGCTATAGGCTGGTTTTGTTGTTGGTGTGTAATGAAATCAAGTCCTGCCATTAGGCCAGATTCATCAATACTATGTCCTAAGCCCGTGCAAGTTTTTGTCATAACATTTACGTCTAGTTGGCGCAGTTGTGTTTGTGCTACTTGCATTGCGGAATACGGCACGACAACATCTGCAGTGCCATGAACTAAAAGCACTGGGGGAGGTGACAAAGGTTTTGCTTTAGCAGGTGGATAAAAAGCCCCAGAATACCCAACAATTCCACCAAGCTTGGAAATACTAAAAAGCATCTCAAGGGCCATCATTGTTCCTTGAGAAAACCCAACGATAATAAGATCCGAAGGAAGTAGTCTATATTCAGCCATTGATTGTTTAATGAATCTGTTCAAATGGGGGCGTGCCATATCTAGTCCGGCGCGAATATTAAAGGGATTAAAATCAGATAAGCCAAACCATTGATAACTATCACCAAAGGGATTAACTTCACTTGGTTCAATAGCGTTGGGAGAAAGAAACACAGTATCCTTAAGGTTAGGTTGCCACATTCGTCCTATTTCAAGCAGGTCTGCCCCGTTTGATCCGTACCCATGCAAAAATAGCACAAGCTTTTTAGCTGCTCCTTTGGGAAGTAATATCGGACAGTTTTCAAACAATTTATTCAAGATTTTTTAAATACCCACACCTTCATTAGAACAAAATAGCGTGACTATATCAATGGTTCAATTTCTTGTTCCTGTTTGACAATTCTTGACTGCAGGACTATATGAGGTACTTAATGATAAAAGTTAGCGGCTGACCAGGTTGTATCTTTATAAACATTTTGTGGAAGACGTAACTTTTAATGCTACCTCAAGTAATTTTGCAAACAAGGAGATACTATCATGATCGTGAACTCTACTGAGACGCCTCTTCCTAAAGAAATAAAAAAATCTGTAGCTATTGTTCTGATTGGTAATTTTCTTGATTTTTTTGATTTGCTCTTAGCTGTTCATTTAACCGTTGTCCTTTCTGCGATTTTTATTCCACCTGATTCCCCTCATAAAGTTTTAATGACAGCTTTCGTGTTTTGCTCGTCGTTTTGCATTCGGCCTTTGGCAGCATTATTTTGGGGATATGTAGGAGATACCATTGGTCGAGTGCCTGTATTAATTTCCACCACATTCCTAATGTCAATTTCGTGCCTGATTATTCCTAATATTCCTCCATACGCTGAATGGGGAGCTCTCTCAGCGGTATTATTTCTATCAATGCGATTGGTACAAGGATTTGCATCAGGAGGAGAGTGCATTGCGGCAGATGTGTTTATTACGGAAATAGTACCCAAGCCTAAAGTATATTTTTATAGTGCACTCGTCGAAGCTACATGTTCGCTAGGAGGTTTGGTAGCTTGTGGGGTTGGTGCTTTATGCATTTTTCTTTCCCCGGAGAATGGATGGAAAATACCTTTTTATATAGGATCAGGTGTAGCCGTCTTAGGAACGATTGCAAGAAAAACACTAAAAGAGACTCCAGAATTTTTAAAAGCACTACATTTTCGTGAGACCAAAAAGCGTCCTGCTGATTTTTATAGTTCACTTAATTATAAAAATCGCAATATACCTGCATTGTTTGCCATGTACCTTTTCCCCGCTGTGTCTTTCTATTTTTGCTTAGCATACCTTCCTTCTGTATTGGTGGATCAATTAAAAATAGATACTAACTGGGTTATGGCGCAGACAACGCTTGTTTTGTTTATTACGATGTGCGCTGAAATTGGGTATGGGGCTTTGGGGTTAAAAGTTCATCCATTTCGTATTGTAAAGTTTAAGTTAATCGCTTTGTTATGTATTGTTCCTTTCATAATGCTTGTTTACAAAGAGCATACCGTATTAAGTATTTTTATTGTTCAGGTGATTGTTAGTGCGTTGGGGCAGGGGTTGACCCCTTATACCCCCATTATTAATAAGAGTTTTCCTGTGTTTGGTAGATATACAAGCCTCTTATTTGTGTGGGCCATTTCACATTCGTTAATGTATTTATTTACGGCATTTGTGTGTGAAAAAGTAACAACTTTTTACGGATTAGGTATTTTATTATGTGGAGCAGCTTCAATTTCTTTAATTGGTTTGTATAGCTTCATATCTGCTGATAGAGCCGATAGTTATTCTGATAAAGAGAATGTTCGTGAGGTGAAAAAATGGTTGAAAGACATATCGCATTTGTAAATTAAGAAATTAAAAATATTGTTGGGGGGAGCTTGGCCATGGATTCTGATCTTATTAAATTGATTGCGATTATTAGCTTGCTTGGCTTTCTTTTATTCTCTTCGGCCATATTTTCAAACATCAGAAGAAAAGCAATTAGAAGAAAATGGATTCAACCGAGAAGATTTAAAGTGTGAAGAATACTGAAAGAACGCCTTAAATCTCAGAAAAAGGGAGGGTACTGAGTTTTTCAAAATTTACGGCTTTTTCGTATTTTTTGAGTGAACTCTGATTATTCGATTTCAAAATGGTTGAGATTTTTGTACACTGCCCTCTGTTATAAAAGAATATAAATAATATCATGCTTGGTTTTTGGCAACTTGTTGCCTTGGTAGTTGGAAATTTAGTTGGTAGCGGCGTGCTTATGCTGCCTGCAATTTTGGCACCATATGGGTCTATATCATTTGCGGGTTGGGTTATGGCTTCCATTGGGGCCATTCTTCTTTCCTTAGTCTTTTGCCAGCTTTGTAGCAAACACCCAAGAACCGGTGGGCCGCATGTATATGTAGAAGAAGCTTTTGGAAAAGATGCAGGCTTTTACATTGCTTGGGTATATTGGATTTTAGCTTGGGTTGGATACGCTGCGTTGGTTTCTGCGGCCATGGGTTGCTTAACTACCATTTGTGGTCCCCTTTCCAATAGCACACTAATGATTTTAGAAGTGCTTATCATTGTATTATTTACAGCGGTTAACTTATGTAAAATTGCTTTTGCTGGGCGCGTTGAGCTAGTGCTGACTTTTGTGAAAGTTTTACCTTTAATTGTGCTGCCGGTTATTGCGTTATTTTCAGTGAAATCTGAATACCTGTTTGCTGCCCCACCTATTAGTATGCCATATGGGTCTGCCCTTGCGGGTTCTGTAATGCTAATGATTTTTGCATTTATGGGGTTTGAAACAGCTACTGTTCCAAGTGAAGAAGTTGAAAATCCACGCAGGACCATTTCTAAAGTAACAATTGTGGGTACGTTAATCGCAGCGGGTATTTATATTTTAGGCACAGTCAGTATTTTGGGTCATATTCCATTTGATCAACTTGTTCAGTCAAAAGCGCCCTATGCTGATTTGGCGGCTTGCATATTCGGCGGAAATTGGCAAAATTTTGTGGCAGGTGCTGGTATTTTATGTGCATTAGGTGCCCTAAACGGGTGGATGCTTATTGGTGGGCGCATTGCATATGGCGCTGCTAAAGATGGAATATTTCCAAAAATCTTTTTAAAAACTGACAAATGCGGTTCACCTTGTGCAGCTATTATTATTTCTTCAATGTGCACAATTCCATTTATGATGCTTTCGTTAAGCGAAAGCCTGATTGAGCAGTTTAATTTTGTAGTTTCAATTAGTTCATCGCTTATTTTGATTGTGTATTTGGCTTGTACATTGGCCTATATGAAATTTTTAAAGGACTATGAACACTCAAAACCAAAGCATTGGTTGTTGGGTATTGCCTCTACGGCTTTTTGTTTTTGGGTTTTAAGCTCCATTAGCATTGAAATGACTTTATATTCCCTATCCGTATTTTTGGTGGGTGTGCCACTTCGGCTGTACGTTAAGAATAGACGTTAAGGGAGGTAGCTGAAGTCTTAATCATTTTTTAATAACAAATGGCTAGTCTGACTATAGAAATTTTATAACATTTTTAGTGTTTCCAATGAAATTGATAAGTTTAATGCATGCTACAGCGTTGGCTGTTTTGATGTTAGCAACAGAACAGCTTTCAGCTAGCGGACAAATTGCTGTTTTAGAATCATTAAAAAATAAAGAATTTAAAGTCAGGGAACAAAGGAACCCTTCTAGGCTTAGAATTTTGAAAGATGTACGGCTTTCAGGCAGTTCTCAGTTTTCTAAAAACAGCCTGGCAGAAATTGTAAGAAAAATCAGAGAACATAATACATCCCCCATAGCTATTATAGATGTGCGCCAAGAAATGCACTTGCTTGGTGATAGTGATTTAGCCCACACAATTGCCGAAAAAGATTGGTCTGAAATCAACCATAAACTTGAATTTATTATTAAAGATGAAGAAGCATTGGTTCATTCAGGATTGTTAGAACGCGAAGAAACTATCGCCCATGGTCTTGACCTTAAATATTTGCGTGTGCCCGTTACCGATGACACTGTCCCCCATGAAAAAGCTGTAGATGCATTTATTGAATTTTATAAAGATCAGATACAGAAAGATCCGCAAGCATGGTTTCATGTGCATTGTGAGCATGGTCATGGACGAACAACCACATTTATGACATTGGTGCATATTCTAAACACCAAAGGCGAAACAAAATTATGCGATATTTTGGAGGAACAATATAAGTGTGGGGAAGTTGATCTATCTTTCCCAGCCAAAGAGAAATTAAAAGAAAAGGATGTAGACTTGCAAAGAAAACGTTTTGCTTTCTTGGAGGAATTTCACCAATACGTGAATGATAAGGAATCAGGGTATTTTGCTGATAAAACATGGTCAGAATGGAAAAAAACAGTTAGGGAGTAAGGGGATTTCAGGCCTTATAGAAAGCGAACAAATAAAATCTGAATTCATTATTAAAGCTGAATAGTTCGATGTGCTGCATTGAATTTTTGTAATATAGATTCAGTAAATTGATATTTATCTTGACAAAGTCGACTTGAGCGTGATAAATTCAACTTCAAATAACTTCAAATAACTTCAAATGGACTTTTTATGAAAATTTCTAAACACGTAATTTTAACAAGCCTTATGGGATTGTTAGTATCAACAGCATACACAATGGATGAAAACGCAGTTGTAGGGCATGTACCTGTTGGTCAGCATGCAGCAGCACAAATACGAAATATTGATATGGTATCATGGGATGACATCATGCAGATTCAGCACGTTAATCCAGCTGCTGCAGCTCAGTTAAAAGCAGCAATGGTTGCTGATAAAGTAGCCAAGCCTATTGGAATGGTATCTTGGGATGACATCATGCAGATTCAGCACGTTAATCCAGCTGCTGCAGATCAGTTAAGAGCAGCAATGGTTGCAGAAAAAGTAGCAGGACCTATCGGTATGGTATCATGGGATGACATCATGCAGATTCAGCACGTTAATCCAGCTGCTGCAGATCAGTTAAGAGCAGCAATGGTTGCAGAAAAAGTAGCAGGACCTATCGGTATGGTATCATGGGATGACATCATGCAGATTCGGCACGTTAATCCAGCTGCTGCAGCTCAGTTAAAAGCAGCAAAGATTGCAGCAGAAGTTCATTAATTAAGTACGCTACTATTACATTCAGCCGCAGGAGGTAACTCTTGCGGCTGTTTTTTTTATGAATTCATTGTTAGGTAATATCTTCACCTGCTATCCCTTGGCTCTCCCTTAAAATTTCGGCATAATACCTCGAATACATTCAAGAATTTTATCTAATGACCCCATTTCATGATTTGTCTAATGCCATTCGTTTTTTAAGTATTGATGCTGTTGAAAAAGCCAATTCAGGTCACCCTGGTATGCCCATGGGAATGGCAGATGTGGCAACGGTTTTGTTTGAAAAGCATTTGGTGTTTAATCCACAGGATGCTGACTGGACGAACCGTGACAGGTTTGTGTTATCAGCGGGTCATGGGTCAATGTTGTTGTATAGCCTTTTGTATTTAACAGGGTATCCGGATGCAACGCTAGAACAGCTTAAGAATTTTCGCCAATTAGGTTCAAAAACTGCGGGTCACCCAGAATACGGGCATTTGTCTGGTGTGGAAATGACAACGGGACCATTGGGGCAGGGTATTGCAACCGCTGTGGGTATGGCGCTTGCTGAACGTATGCTGAACGCAAGCTATAGTGATGCGATTAACCATTACACTTACGTTATGGCTAGTGATGGCGACCTAATGGAAGGCATTAGCCATGAGGCGGCATCTCTTGCGGGGCACCTGTGCTTAAATAAACTCATTGTTTTGTACGATGACAACGGCATCAGCATTGATGGGAAAACTGATTTATCATTTGGTGACAATTCGCTTGTGCGGTTTCAGGCATATGGTTGGAATGCAGAGCAAATTGATGGTCATGATAGTAATGCCATTGATGGTGCAATAGCCCGAGCAAAAGCAAGCAATAAACCAAGCTTGATTGCTTGCAAAACTACTATTGGTTTTGGTTCACCTAATAAAGCAAATACTAGTGGGGTGCATGGTTCACCTTTAGGCAGTGCCGAAATTCAAGCGACGCGTGCGGCGTTGAATTGGCCCCATGAACCATTTGTGATTCCAGATACCATTCTCAACGCCTGGCGTGCGATTGGTGCGCGCCATCAAGTAACCTATGATCAGTGGAAAAAGCAAACATCATCCGACGTTCAAAAAAAGTTACAGCAACCAGTTGTTGATATTACAGATGCTATTAATGCCTATAAGCAAAAGGTTAAAGACGAAAAGCCATGCCTGGCAACGCGAGTGCTTTCTCAACAAGTTTTAGAAGCGATTGTGCCTGGTTCCACTTTAATTGGCGGGTCAGCTGATTTGACCGGTTCAAACAATACAAAAACTAAAGCGCAAAAGCCTATAACCGCTGATGATTTTTCTGGAAATTATATTCACTATGGGGTGCGTGAACACGCTATGGCTGCCATTATGAATGGTTTAAGTCTTTCAAAAGTGTTTGTTCCTTATGGGGGGACTTTTTTAGTTTTTTTGGATTATTTAAAGCCAGCCTTACGGTTGTCAGCAATAATGAATCAGGGAGTTGTGCACGCGCTAACCCATGATTCCATTGGTTTGGGAGAGGATGGACCGACTCATCAACCCATTGAACATTTGGTGCATTTGCGTTGCATTCCCAATGTTTTAACATTCCGCCCTATGGATGCCACTGAAGTTGCTGAATGCTGGCAGTTGGCAGTGCAAAATAGAAACACGCCGTCGGTATTGGTTTTGACTCGTCAGAATTTACCGTACCTTAGTTCCTCTAGGGTGAACCATTTGGAAAATGCCTGCGCAAAGGGAGGCTATGTTCTTATTGAAAAGCCAGGAGCGCAAGTCACTTTAATTTCTACCGGGTCTGAAGTTTCAATTGCTGTTGATGCGGCTAATGCATTATTGGCAATGAATATACCAGCGCGGGTGGTGTCTATGCCGTGCATGGAATTGTTTGCAAAACAGTCTGTTGAATACAGAAATCAGGTTTTGGGTAATGGTATTCGCATAGCTATAGAAGCTGCTTGTGAAGGTGTTTGGCCAAAGTATTTGGGCGAAAAAGGTGAATTTATTGGGATTAATTCATTTGGTGCATCAGCACCAGCTGATGATTTGTATGAACATTTTGGCATAACAGCTGATATCGTGGTAAAAAGGGTAAAAGCACTTTTGAGTAAGCAATAAATTATGCCGCGCAGTATTTACGAACAGTCTCTACGTTATCATTCACAATATCCAAAGGGTAAATTGGAAATTGTTGCAACAAAACCTCTGACCAACCCACATGATTTGGCGTTAGCGTATTCTCCGGGTGTTGCAGAGCCTTGCTTGGAAATAGCGCGTGATCCATTGAAAGCGGCGGAATATACAATACGTGGTAATTTGGTTGCCGTTATAACTAATGGTACTGCGGTTTTGGGACTTGGAAATATTGGGGCGTTAGCGTCAAAGCCCGTTATGGAAGGTAAGGCAATTCTTTTTAAAAAGTTTGCCGGTATTGATGCATTTGATATCGAAATTAATGAAACGGACCCTCAGAAACTTGTTGATATTATTGCAGCCCTAGAGCCAACTTTCGGTGGAATAAATCTTGAGGATATTAAGGCACCGGAGTGTTTTTACGTAGAGCGAGAGCTTGCGAAAAGAGTGAAAATTCCTGTTTTGCATGATGACCAACACGGCACCGCAATTATTGTTAATGCCGCCATGAAAAATGCCCTTGAATTGGCAGGTAAATCAATTGATACCATAAAAATGGTGGCAAGTGGTGCGGGTGCTTCTGCGGTTGCGTGTCTTGAATTACTTATAAAATTGGGCCTGCGTCGTGAAAACTTAATTGTTGTTGACCGAGATGGCGTGATTTTCAAGGGGCGGGGAAAGCTTGATCCATCAAAAGAAGCACTGGCATCTGATACACCTTTACGTACACTAGCTGAGGCTTTGAAAAATGCTGATGCATTCCTTGGGCTTTCAAGCGCTGGTTTGATGACTGCTGAAATGGCAAAGTCCATGGCGCCAAACCCGATTATTTTTGCTTTAGCAAATCCTGAACCTGAAATTCGACCAGAGGTTGTGCATAGTGTTCGCGACGATGCAATTATGGCAACCGGCAGGACAGACTACCCTAACCAGGTGAACAATGCTGTTTGCTTCCCGTACATATTCAGGGGTGCGTTAGATGTTGGGGCTACTTGTATTAATCATGAAATGAAAGTTGCTTGCGTAGAAGCGATTGCGCGTATTGCAAAAGCTGAAAGTAATGACTTGGTAGTGGCGGCTTATGGCGGGGAAACCTTTACTTTTGGTCGTGATTATATAATCCCTAAGCCATTCGATAGGCGTTTGTATGTTGAGTTGTCATACGCTGTGGCACGTGCGGCAGTTGAATGTGGTGTGGCGACACGCCCTATAACTGATTGGGAGGCTTATCGCACTCAATTAAAAGAAGCTATCTACCGATCTGGTATGGTGATGCGCCCCATTTTTGCAGCGGCAAAGGCATTCGGTGATGATATTCGCCTAGTCTTTTCAGAAGGTGAAGATGAACGTGTTCTTCAAGCAGTTCAAACCATTCGCGATGAAAAAATTGCGCGTGTACTACTTATAGGACGTCCCGAAGTTATTGAAATGCGAATTAAGCAATTTGGTTTGCGACTGGAAGCAAATATTGATTTTGAAGTCATTAACCCCCAGGAAGATTCAAGATATAAAACCTACTGGCAGGCGTACCATGAAATTATGGCACGAAAAGGTATAACACCTGATAACGCTAAAGAAATCATGCGCACCAATACAACTGTGATTGCTGCGATGATGCTTCACCTTGGCGATGCAGACACTATGATTAGTGGTTGTTGTGGTAATTACCGTGATCACCTTATTCCGATTATGGAAATTTTGGGAATTGCTAAAGACCAGCACCGTTGTGCGGCCCTTTCGGCTATAGCCATTGATAACCCCAAAATTGAGCGGGGCATTCTGTTTATTACTGACCCATATGACATTGACCCGACCGCTCAACAGCTGGCAGAAATTACAATCATGGCGGCAGAGCAAATTAAATTATTCGGTATAAAGCCTAAGGTGGCATTGATATCATATTCTAATTTCGGTGCAGGTGTGCACCCACAGGCCAAGAAAATGCGCATGGCTATGGAAATTATCCGTGACCTTGCGCCAGAGCTTGAAGTTGAAGGCGAAATGCATGTCGATGCGGCGTTAGATGAAAAAATTCGTGCACGTATATTCCCTGGTAATACCTTAAAAGGTTCGGCTAATCTATTAGTGATGCCTAGTCTTGATGTAGCAAATGTGGCCCTAAACACCATAAAAGTGTTAGCAAACGGCCAAACAATTGGCCCGATTCTTATGGGAATTAAAGAATCAGCCCATATTTGCACCCCATCGGCTCGACCTAGAACACTGGTGAACCTTGCAGCGATTGCGGTTTCCAAAGCAAGATTACTTAAACAACAAAAGGACCAATCATGAAGATAACATTTGCAGAAAAGGCGCCTAAAAATAGTTTATTTGTTGCCGGCGTTTATGAAGACGCAAACTTTGGAAACGTTACAAAAGCACTTGATAAGCTTGCGAATGGTTCTGTCAAAGCCGCTGTTAGCAACGCAGAATTTAAAGGAAAAGCGGAACGGTTTTTGCGTATTCCTTCAAGCAATGGTTGCACTGGTCAAGTTGTTTTAGTGGGCCTGGGCGATGCTAAAAAACATACGCCTCTGGCTTTAGAAAAAATTGGAGCAAAGCTTTTTGCTTGTTTGAATGGTCTTCGTGAAAAGAAGGCAGTTATTGATCTGTCTGATATTCCAGGAGTTAAAAACCACGCAGCTGAAGAACTTGTTGCATATGTCGCATCGGGTGCGCTTATTCGTTCATGGAATTTTGATAAATACAAAACCAAACGTGAGAAGGACGAAATTCCCGTTCTTGATGAGTTAGTATTTGTAAGCACTAGCGCTAAAAAATCCCAGGAAGCTTTTGATAAGCTTGCTGCTATTGCAAAGGGAAACCATCTAACCAGATTGGTTGTGTCTGAGCCACCAAACGTTATTTACCCAGAATCAATGGCTAAGTACGCGAAAGAACTAAGCAAAATTGGCGTGAAGGTTGATGTGCTTGGTGAAAAGGAAATGACAAAACTAGGTTTTGGTGCATTACTTGGCGTAGGGCAAGGAAGCGTTCGCGAATCTCAGTTAGTTGTTATGAAATGGATGGGCGGCAAAAAAAGTGAAAAGCCCATTGCTGTAGTTGGAAAAGGTGTCACGTTTGATACCGGTGGTATTAACATTAAGCCATCGAACGGTATGGAAGACATGAAATATGACATGGCCGGTTCAGGTGTTGTGCTTGGGCTTATGAAGTCATTAGCAATGCGTAAAGCTAAAGTAAATGTTGTTGGAGTTATGGCCTTGGCTGAAAACATGCCTTCGGGTTCGGCACAGCGACCATCTGACGTAGTGACGTCTCTTTCAGGGCAAACTATTGAAATTCTTAATACCGATGCTGAGGGACGCTTGGTTTTGGCTGATGCCCTTTGGTATACCCAAGATAAATTTAAACCTCAATACATGATTGACCTGGCAACGCTTACCGGTGCTATTACCGTGGCGCTAGGTTATGAATACGCAGGGTTGTTCAGTAACGATGATAAGCTTTGCGATATGCTTACAGATGCGGGCACAGCAGTGGGTGAGCCGTTGTGGCGTCTGCCCATGGGGAAAGCCTATGATAAAGACATTAATTCTGATGTTGCAGATGTGAAGAACGTAGGTTCAGGTCGAGGTGCGGGCAGTATTACCGCGGCACATTTCCTTGAACGCTTCGTTAACAAAACACCATGGGCGCATTTAGACATTGCTGGCATGGCTTGGGATAAAGCCGACAAGCCATTAACAGGCAAGGGTGCTACTGGTTATGGTGTTCGTTTACTTAATGAATTTTTGACTAAGAATTTCGAGAAGTAAAATACTTATAGATTCCCGGGCTGCGTGATCAAGTGCCGGGAATCTATTTACGTTAACTGTTTTATTTTCTATTCTTCAAAGCATCTTGAATTAAATAATCCCATTTAGACATACCGCTCCCGTATTTAAAGAACCAACCTCCTAGATCGTCAAGGTTTGAGAATCTTCCTTCTGCTTTTAGTTTTTCGAGAGTTTCTATATCACCTCGCTTAAAAGCTTCTCTAAATTCTGACTCTTCATCATGTCCATTCTCTTCTGAAAATCTCTCTTCATCAGTGGCTGCTCTTGCATCTAATAGTGGACTTGCAAAGTCTTTATCTTTAATTGTTCCGGAGCTGAATAGGAAACGCGCCGCACTTTCGCGATCAGCTTCTACTTGTGAACCTGTTGCAATACTGCGATAAATATTTAACGCAATTTCTTTATCTTCGATTGTTCCATGGCGGAATAAGAAACGCGCTGCATTTTCGCGATCAGCTTCTACTTGTGAACCTGTTGCAATACTGCGATAAATATTTAACGCAATTTCTTTATCTTCGATTGTTCCATGGCGGAATAAGAAACGCGCTGCATTTTCGCGATCAGCTTCTACTTGTGATTCTAATGCAGTTTTGCGACATATATCTAATACTGCGTTTTTATCCTCTTCAGTTCCATTGTCAAATAATAGTCCCTTTGCGTTTTCGCGATCAGCTGGTTCTGCTTGTGAATTGAATGCGATCCTGCGATACGTTTCTAATACTGTTTCTTTATAAAGTCCTTTTTTCCTTGGATCAGCCTGAGAATTCAAGATACTTGCTGCACACAATTGATGCTCTATGGTTTCTTCTTCATCTTTTGCGATTTTCAGAAATTCCTGTATTGCTACGGCTTGATCGCCTATTGCTACTGTGCGCATTATAGGGCCTTTAACATTCCATAAGTCTAGTGCGGTATCAAATTCCAGATGGCCGTTAAGACTGTTATTAAGGTAGAAGTTCTCATATCTTGGTTGATTGCGGTAGAAGTTGTCATCCATTGCTACAACGCTTTGCAATAATAACGCACTGCTTAAAATTTTGAGTGTTGTTTTCATAAAAATGCTCCTATTAAAAATTGATCATCATCTGTTTTGATGAATAATAATCATTCACATACTTTGAGTTATATAAGAAGAAAATTAATAATTCCATCTGAAAGTATACCCGTCCTTAAAACACCCTGGGCGCATTTAGACATTGCTGGTATGGCTTGGGATAAGGCTGATAAGCCATTAACAGGCAAGGGCGCTACAGGCTACGGAGTCCGTTGGCTTAATGAGTTTTTGACTGAAAACTTTGAAGCATAAGGTATTTACTGATCCCCTCTGGCTAAGGTCAGCGGGGAATTCTATTCTCATACACTTTCATAAAACGCAACTCTCCTATCTAAAAATTAAGTATTTGTAAATTATTGTAAAGAATTAGTTAACAAAATCTATTGCATTTTACCTTTTTTGAGCTATCTACACTAAGTGGAAATTTCTTAAAAGGTTTTTTTATGGAGAAAATTTTCTTAAGCCTATTTTTACTAACATCAACAATTTACAGCATGGAGGTGCGCGGCTTATTAGAAGAACCTGAATTATCAAGAAAGGTAAGTGCAGGTCATAGATTTTTAGTAGGGATCAAAGAGGTTGCGCACAGTATGGGTTGCTATAGGCCCTTGCAAGCTATAGAAAGTAGCTTAAGCAATTTATCAGAGTCCTACAGGTACAATAACATGTTGGCTAGGGTTACATTTACAGCCTGTGTGCTTGCTCCTGAATTACGAGAAAAGTCTGAGATTGTTTCAGTAAGGCTTTCTAGCGAAGATTTAATCAAGCTTCACAGTGCGTTATTTCACATTCGAAATCATGTAATTGAAATTGCTGAGAATCAAAATTTAGAATCTTCTACACCTTTAATGATAAAAATACTCCATCAATCAAATGGTGGCATGTTGATTGCTGCTCAAGCTATTGATGCCATTGCTGAGACAGGCAAGGCTGGTATCATTCTAAAAACTTTTGCAGCGATTGCTGATATTTATGGTGCTGGAGAAATAGCCCACCATTTGAAAGAAGAAATATTGTCAGATATGCTTCGAAGTTTTGAAAGAGTGGGAGAGCTTGTTTCGCTAATAAAGGTCGACAAGTTTAAAAAGGAAGATCTTTATAGAATGGAAGAAATTAGTGAAGCACCAAATACACTGAAGCCACTGTTTAAAAAAGCCAATGCTTAGTAGCAATTGTTAGATTCAATAAAAAAGGCCGGGGAAACCCGGCCTCTTTCGTTGTGTGCTTCGAACTTAACGACGGTTGCCGAATAATTGCAACAATGCCAAGAACATGTTTAAGAAGTTCATGTATAAACGTAGGGCGCCAAATAAAGCTTTTTTGCCTGATGTTTCGCTGTCATCGTTCGCGTAGTAAATTTCCTTGATCATTTGCGTGTCATAAGCTGTAAGGCCTGTGAAAATTAGTACTGAAAGTACCGAAATGGTAAACTGCATTGGTCCACTGTGCATGAACATGTTCACAACGCTTGCGATGATAATTCCAAGCAAGGCCATAAATAAGAATGAACCGAACTTGCTTAAATCACGCTGAGTTGTGTACCCGTAAAGGCTAGTGCCTGCAAACATACCGGCTGTGATGAAGAAAACTTTTGCAATGCTTTCACCAGTGTACAGCAAAAAGATGCTAGCCAGAGAAAGACCAAGAACGCCTGCAAAAGCCCAAAAAAGTGTTTGTGCGTTTGCAAAACTCATTTTGCCGATGCGTGCACTTAGAAAGAATACCATTAGCAATGGGCCAAAAAGTACCAAATACCTAAGTGGTGTTCCGAAGATAAGCTGCATCATTTCCTGTGACTGAGCCGTTAAGTACGCAGTTATTCCGGTAATGCTTAGGCCTAGAGCCATAAAGTTGTAAACCCGTTGCATGTAAGTGCGCAAACCTGCGTCAATTTCCTGTGCGTGGGCAGAAGTACGTGTGATTGGATCAAAATTATTGGACATATTATCCTCCTTTTTCATATGAGCAGATCATAGCATGTTTTTTAAAAAGAAGCCAAAAAGGTTTATGGCTCAATGTAAAAGTGGTGACAACCCTGCATGCACAAAAACTTCTAGACCATTAATAGCATTTTGGGGATAATCCGATGACAAAGATCGGTGAATGAAAGCCTATGACAACCCATACTAAAATAGCTACTACACTTTGGCTTTTGCTGGATTTTGACAATTGTCAAATGGCTACCGAGCATTTGGCGGTGCCTTCGTTGATTGAGCGGTTCAATGATTTATATGCAGATACCATTGACCACCCCCTTACATTTCAAGAATTCAAAGAGCACTTTCATGGGCAGGCTCGTGAGAACCTTTGTGTAAACTTATCTAAGCATTTTGGGATCTGTGTTGATTACCCTACGTTATACGATGCACGTGAGTGGCGCATGATGCAGCAACTCAAAAAAACAGGAGTTGAAATGGCTCCTCACTTAATAGACACGCTTTCAATTTTAGAGCATCAGGGATATAAATTTGCATTCGTTTCAAATAATCCTATCCAACGTGCCTTGGCAGCTATGCGCTTTGCCACGAATGGACAGGGAGAAGAGTTAGCACGTTTTTTTGGGACAGCCTTTTTTTGGGACAGCCTTTTTTGAAGCTGGTGACGTTCAAAAACCAAAACCTGACGTTTATTTAAGAGCGATGGAACAATTGAATATTTCTCCTCAAAACTGTTTTGCCGTTGAAGACAGCATTACAGGGGCAAGCGCTGCTATTAGTGCCGGCATTACAACCTTTGGTTTTGTAGGGTTTGCTGATAAACCTCAAGATATAGCAGCTACACTCATAGAAAAAGGGGTAACAGCTTGTTTTTCTGACTGGGCAGAGCTTCCGGCTTTGTTAGTTGCATTTTCTTCAAAATAAAACTACTTACGCATTATGGGCATTACCCCAAAAAATTATCCCGCTTTTTCTGGTTTGTCTTGTGGATTCAGCGGAATTAACTGAAAGGGCAACCAGTTATTCAAAATAAAAATATGCAGTAGAAATGCATTAATTAGCAATCCAGTGAGTAGTGGATATAGATTATAGTACATCAGTAAAATAAATGCTCCACCGCCCAAGACATAATATGAAAGAGCTAGATGAAAAAAATCCTTAGAAAACATACTTTTTGGAATTGGAGTCGTCCAAATAACCTTGAAGGTCTTATATTTTAGTAATGAAGTGTGTTTTAGTATGTAAATGTATATAAAAACTGACGAAATGATTAATATATTTGCACGAGGAAGGAGCTCAAGAACTATATTAACGATTAGTATTCGTAGAAAATTAGCCCAATAAAACTTTAACAAAATGAACAGTTGTTGTTTATTGTTTTTTTTGTAAATGAATTTCATCAGCTTGATATTTCTTAAAAAACCTTAGTGCTTTAAGAATATAACTTAATGGTTAATACGTCATTAATTATATTACGTTAAACAGAAATAATATTCTCAATTCGATTAAGCGATTCTTGCTTGCCCAAAATTGACATGACTTCAAACAGGCTTGGCGAAACGGAGCGACCAGTTATGGCAACACGCAAAGGTGCAGCTAGCTGACCTAACTTTATGGCAAATTCCTCAGCGGTGCCGCGTAGCACTGCTTCAAGCACATCGTGTGTAAAGTCACAAGCTTGTAGTTTCGGTAAAAGATTTTTCAAATGAGCAATATTTTCAGGGGTAAGTAGGGCGGTTGCCTTTTCATCGTGTGGCAACGTTTGAATATAAATAATGGCGCTTTCAGCCAGTTCAACCGTTGTTTTGGCGCGTTCTTTAAGGCCAGTCATGCCTTTTGAAATATTGCTTTCCTCACTGGCAGATATAGATCGTGCAATCTGTTTTTCAATAAGGGGTTTGATTAAATTAACCAAACGCGTGTCATCAGCTAGGCGAATGTAATGGCCATTTAAATTGTGAAGTTTTGCCATGTCGAAACGGGCAGGGGAACGGCCGATTCCTTCTAATGCAAACCATTCAATGGCTTGGGCCTCACTAATAATTTCATCATCCCCATGGCCCCAACCCAGACGTAGCAAATAGTTTTTCATGGCTTCTGGCAAAAAGCCTAGGTCCTTATACATGTCGGCACTTGTGGCGCCGTGACGCTTTGATAGTTTGGCTCCATCGGCCCCATGAATAAGGGGAATATGGGCGAATTCAGGGACATTCCATCCCATTGCTGTATAAATGTGGTGTTGACGAAAGGCGTTGGTTAAGTGGTCATCACCCCGGATAATATGGGTTATGCCCATGTCGTGGTCATCAACCACCACGGAAAGCATGTATGTAGGGGTGCCATCGGCACGAAGCAAAACCATATCATCTAGCTGATTGTTTTGAACGGTAACCGGCCCTTGGACTTTGTCTTGAATGGTAAGAGAATCTTGTTGAGGGGATTTAAACCGAATAACCGGCTTAATACCTGCAGGTGCGGTTGATGGATCGCGGTCACGCCACATACCATTATAGCGTGGGGGCAATTTCTTGGCTGCTGCTTCGTCACGCATGGTTTGCAATTCTTCAGGTGAGCAATAGCAATGATAGGCTCTCCCAACGCTCAATAGCTGGTGAGCAACCTCTGCATGACGTGAAGCGCGTTCGAATTGAAAAATGGGCTCTTCATCGGCTTTTATGCCAAGCCAATTGAGGCTTGAAAAAATAGCATCGACCGCTTCGGGGGTTGAGCGTTCCCGGTCGGTGTCTTCAATACGTAGCAAATATTTTCCACCGCAGTGCTTTGCGAACAGGTAATTAAACAGTGCCGTACGCGCACTGCCAATGTGTAAATATCCAGTAGGTGAGGGTGCAAAACGAAGTCGAACGGTCATTTATTGTTTGTCCTCGTCCTTCATGCCATCTTTAAAGGCCTTCACACCCTTAGCAAGATCACCCATAATTTTGGGGATTTTCCCTGCGCCGAACAATACTAAAACAATCAACAAAACAATAATTAAATGACTTGTGCTTAATCCCATAATTTTCAGTCTGCATAAGGGCCAATTAGATGAAATGTACACCGAATGAGGATTTTCGTCAAAAGTATCATGGTTAAATAACATGGAGATAAATATGCTGCCAATTGAATTATTCTTAAGATAATTACTATTTATGTAATTTAAAAGTTTGTTTTTTTAAATAAAGATGGTATATGGTGAGAGGAAGATGTTCGTGCAAGTTAATTTTAGCGACACATTCATAGCAATACAGGAGAAAATTATGAAATTAAACAAATTATTATTAAGTGCAGCGTTCGCAGCTATTTCAGCTAGTGGATTTTCTATGGATACTGTTGTTAAGAATCCAGAAAATATAGAAGACAGAACATGTCAGAAACGAGCATTCACAGGTCTAGGTGAGGAAGAAGTGTCAACAGTATTTCTAAGCGAGTACGTTAGTTCGCTTAAAACTAGTATGATTGAGGGCGGGAATGATTACATTGATTTTTTAATGCCTCTTCCTAATGCTTCATTTATTCATGCCGTTGGTGGTCATGATTATCAAATCTCTAGAGAAGTATACAATCGAATTAACTGGCTTGAAAAAGAGTATGGAACTAGAGAGAACTTCAAAGAGGCTCTTAGTGAATTAATTGATTCTATTAGCATTTATGGCAAGTTTCCAGAAAACGCTACGTTAGAAGATCTTGCTGCGGCAAAAAATGATGTTGAGGACTTATTTATGAGCGCTGTAGATGCATTTGTAGACGGTTTAGCGCCTACTGATGGTAAGATGATATTTTCTTCCCGCTTTATGAAGATGCATCCTACTAACTTTGGTGGCGCTAATGCAGATGCTAACAGTGTAAAAGGGTGCTTTAAAGTTGCTCTTTTTTGTCAGTGCATGACGCCGAAAATCCTTGCTTAAGATGGTAAGATGACTAATTAAAAAATAGCTTTAAAGCTCTTCTTCGTAACAGGAGGAGAGCTTTTTTGTATTTTGTACTGCTAAAACTTGAACGCTTAGTCTAGCGACGCATTGCACCTGCATGTTACTATTTTAAAAAACACCTAAGCATGGCTAAAAATAGTGATTCTTGAGTACTTCCCTTCAATGATAACCCTGTTGGTGATTCAACTGCTGGGCGTGATGAGCCCAGGTCCTGACTTTGCGGTTGTTATGCGCAATAGCTTGGTTCATACACGAAGGGCTGCAATTTTTACTGTGTTTGGTGTCACCTGTGGTGACCTTTTGCACATGACCTACATAGTTCTAGGACTTGGTGTGATTATTGCTAAGACTGCTTGGCTGTTAACTTTCCTCAAATATATTGGCGCTGGGTATCTGATTTATATTGGAATTTTGGGTATAAGGACAAAAAAACATTCTGCAGACTACGCAGAGAAAGCACATCAGCATAAAGTACTTTCTGATTTTAAGGCCTTTCGTAGTGGATTTTTCACAAATATTACTAATTTCAAAGCAATGCTCTTTTTTATAGGTTTGTTTTCCGGGTTTATAACCCCTGAAGTGCCAAATATGGTGATTGCAATCTATGTTGCTATTATACTGGTATCTACGTTTGCGTGGTTTTTAATCGTTGCTATATTCTTTTCCAATAAACATCTCATCTCATTTTTCAAAAATTTCCAGCATATCATTGAGCGCGTTACCGGGGGATTTTTGATTTTACTGGGTCTAAAAATACTATTTACTAAGGGAAATTCTTAAATACTTTTAAAAATTTAACCAGTTTTTGATTGCAAAGTCGTCAGTTATTGGCTAGTAATAAAAGGGATGTAGCCCAGTTTTAGCCAAGATATGTGTCGTCGTTTCAGAATAAGTAGATACGCCCTATGACGACGGCTTCAATTTCAGAAAATAATCATCAAAACACCAAAATTCATTCAACCGTTTGGAAAATCGGCTGGATGATGTTTCTTATTAATTTGTCGTTTGTGATGGGTTATAGCTATATTGCTATTTACATGGACTCTTTAGGGGTTGCCATGGCATGGATTGGTGTTGCTGAAGGTATAGTTGAAGCTAGTTCATATATTATGAAATTATTCTCAGGCATGCTCAGTGATTATTTTAGGCGACGAAAACCATTGATGGTAGTTGGTTACTCTTTAATTCTTTCGAGTCGAATTCTTTTTGGTTTTGCCAATTCACTTATGCCAATATTCGCTGGACGCTTAGGTGAACGTATTGGTAATGGTATTCAATCAACACCACGTGACACTATGGTTGCCGATGTGGTGCCTGCTAAACGCATTGGCGCTGCTTATGGTTTGAAACGAGCTCTCTCTCAAGGAGGAGCATTTCTTGGTGCCATTGTGGCAATGTTTGCGATGCGCTTTTTCGATAACGATATTCAATCAGTATTTCAAGCAGCTGTAGTCCCAGCAATTTTAGCCTACGGCATTCTTATATTTTTCATCAAAGAGCCAAAACGTTTTAATCACTCTGCAGTATCAGCTGAGATTCCCTTACCGGAAGAAAAACGTCGTCATCCTATTAGCCTTAAAAACTTACCTTTGCTTGGTAAGTCTTTTTGGATGCTAATGCTTGTTGCAGCAATATTCATGCTGTCACGGTTTAGTGAAAGCTTTTTATGTTTGTATGCCCATAAAGCATTTGATTTACCTAAGGAGAACGTTCCTTTGGTAATGATGGTGTTCAATGCTGCGTGGTGTCTAACTGTGTATCCAGTTGGGCGTATGGCTGACCGCATGAACCGCTACTGGTTCTTAATTATTGGTATTTTGTTTCTAGTTCTTGCAGATATGGTTTTGGCTAATGCGACCTCTTTAACGATGGTGTGGATTGGCATTGCTTTTTGGGGGGTGCAATATGCTATTACCCAAAACATTTTTTTGTCACTTATTGCTGAAATAGTTCCAGAGGATCTGCGTGGTACTGGTTTTGGCTGTTATTATGTTATTTGCGCGATTTCAGAATATTTTGCATGTCACCTTATTGCTGGTGTTGTGTCAGAAAATTTTGGCCAAGCTCGTATGTTTTTGGCCAGTGGCGTAATTGCGGTGTTTTCTTTACTGGTCCTTATCGTTATAATGGGCTATAAAAATAAGAAATAGTGTTGGACTACTGAAAGTTCAATTTTCAAGGTAAAGAGATTTTATGACTATTCCATTGATGCCAAAAGCAACTGCCGTTTGGCTTATTGAAAATACAGCCCTTGGGTTTAAGCAAATTGCTAAGTTTTGTGGTCTGCATATGCTAGAGGTTCAAAATTTAGCTGATAGTGAAGCTACGCACGGCATGTTGGGTTTTGACCCTATTGCTTCAGCGCAGCTTACTTTAGAAGAAATCCATCGTTGTGAACAAGACGAAACTGCTGAATTGAAAATATCTGCAGCCATTTCTGCAGATAGCGTTTTAGGAAAAAAACGACCACGTTATACTCCGTTGTCTAAGCGTCAGGAACGTCCAGATGCTATTTCATGGTTGGTAAAATACTATCCAGATTTAACAGATTCTCAAATTTCAAGGCTTATTGGCACAACGAAAATTACTATTGATGCCGTTCGTACAAAAAGCCATTGGAATGCGCAAAACATTAAGCCACGCAGTCCTGTTCAACTAGGTTTTTGTACTCAGGCTGAGCTTGATAACGCTGTGAAACTTCTTAAGAAAACACAAGAAGCATCATGATTGTTGTTGCTGCACTTTACCAATTTGTGGCGCTGCCTAATTACCTAGCTTTACAAGCCCCATTATTAAGCTTCTGTAAAAGCCATGGCGTAAAAGGAACTTTATTGCTTGCAGCTGAGGGCATTAACGGTACTATTGCCGGAACCCGTTCAGGCATTGACGCAGTCGCTGCGTATTTGATAGAAGCTGGACCTTTTCAAAACCTTGAATATAAGGAATCAAAAGCTGAAACCATGCCTTTTTTGCGCATGAAGGTAAAGCTGAAAAAAGAAATTGTAACCCTTGGTGCGCCTGCTGCGGACCCGACACAAATGGTTGGAACCTATGTTACGCCTAGTGATTGGAACGCTTTAATTTCTAGAAGCGATGTAGTTACCATTGATACACGAAATGATTATGAAGTCATGATTGGTGCGTTTAAAGGTGCTGTAAACCCAAAAACGACGACATTTAAAGATTTTACAACATACACTGAAGAAAACCTTATGCAGTATAAAGACAAGCCAGTGGCTATGTATTGTACGGGTGGTATTCGCTGTGAACGCTCAACTGCATATCTTAAAGCAATAGGGTTCAAGGAAGTTTATCATCTAAAAGGTGGTATTTTAAAATACCTTGAAGAAGTTCCTGAAGAAAAAAGTCTTTGGGAAGGGGAATGCTTTGTTTTTGACCAACGCGTTTCTGTTCGTCATGGTCTTGAGCTTGGTGAATATGATCAGTGCTATGGCTGCCGTATGCCGATTACTGAAGAAGATAAAGCTTCAAAACACTATTTAGCTGGTATTCATTGCCACCATTGCTATGATTCCCATAACGATGTGCATTATCAGCGAGTGAGTGAGCGCCAAAAGCAAGTTCAGCTTGCAAAAGCCAGAGGGCAAAAACATATTGGTGATGTTTCAGAAACAAGACCAAGCACCCCTTCGCATTAGGGTTTGCCTTGGAGTTCGTTTTAGCATCTGAAATAGCGTCTTTAAAAAATTCAAAAAATCGTCTTTTGGGCATTGATCATGGGGAAAAGCACGTGGGCCTTAGTCTGTGTGATTTAACCTGGACAATTGCCTCCCCCTTTAAAGTATTAAGCAAACCTGAACTTTTGCAGCAGTTTCAAAAGCTTGTACTCCAAGAAAACATAGTTGCCGTTGTGATTGGCTGGCCCGTGAACATGAACGGAACTATTGGGCCTCAATGTGAAAAAGTTCAGCAATTTTCTGAAAAGCTTATTAAAGTATTTAATATTCCCTTTTGCGCGTGGGATGAACGCCTATCCACCATGGCTGTGCACCGCACCATGATTGAAGCTGACTTATCACGCAAACGCCAACGCGAGGTTGTCGACAAAATGGCCGCAGCCTATATGCTGCAAGGCTTCCTGGAAAGCTTAAGGGGCTAATACTTTAACCCACGCTGCTCCTCAAATTCTTTACGCATGTATTCTGTAAATGCTTGTTCAAGCACCTGGAATTCAGCTTGATGATATACAATTTGTACTTCTGCTGGTGACCGAGCTGAACCATCTTCTAAATGTGCTTTTACTAAGTTTCCGTGGTCGTCACGGGTTAGAGTGTTAGCATCTAATCTGTATGTACCATCAGGGTTTTTGGTGCGTTGGTACAAGTCATCGTAATACGCTTGATACAATTCCCATAGTTCTGGATCTGCACCTTGTTCTGTTTGGAGTTCACGTAGTTTACGTACTTCTCCTGTATCTTCACGATGAATTCTATCAAAGAGAAGCTTGGCTTGAATTGGTGCATTGTCAATTCTGCTTACTATATCTTGGTCTGTTGTAGCTATTGCAGGTTCTTCTGCTGCGATATGCTGACGTAGTTTTGAATCAGGTAAAACCTGAACTATAGCTTTCATCAGCTCACCAGTTATGCGAGTTTGACAGTGGGTATCTTCACTTCTTTCAGATATTTCCGCTGATTCTAAAATAGCTAATACTACAGATTTTTTATAATCCTCAGCATCTTGAGCAGATTTTCCTTCTCCTGTTTTTTTCATCATGAACCATACACGCCCCAAGACTTCATCACCTTTAGGAGAATCGGGTCTTGCATAAAACATGGAATGTCCTAAATAGGGTTCAAACTGACCTGATTTTTGTTCCAATCCTAAAATTTTCTTAATTAAGCTTACAATGCGAGCAGGCGCAACACTTTTCTCATCCAGTTTGAGCGCTGGTCCACTAGCAATGGTTGTGTCTAGGTAGGTGATAAAATCTTCAACTTCGTAGGTAGTGTGATAGTTAGAAATATGTATGTCACCATTGTAAATGGTGTGAGTAGCAGGACTTGAAGCTAGTACATAACCGTTAGTTTTGCACCAGGTTACAAGAGCGTTAAAGTCCTGTTCATAAATAGATTCAAAATCGTGCGCATTAGCAAAACCAGCCGTAGCTTGAGCTTGCTGAATAAATGGATCATCCGTCCATAATACGGGAAGCTGATCTTGGGGGCCTGTTTCGTACGCACTTTGAATGCGACTTTTGCCAGCGTTTAATTCTGCCTGTAAAGCTGCAACAGAACGCATATAACGTAAATAGGTGCGAGGACCATAAGAATCAGTGATATACCACCGTTCTTGCCTTTGTTGCTGTATGAAAGATTGGACATTTTCTTTACGGTGTTTGTAGATAGGAAGTAAATAAGCCATCGTTCTTGCTCTGGTTAGATTGACTATTTTTTTTGGTTTAGTGGGCAGCATTATTGCATTTTCTGCTATCATGATGTACAAGTTGCAAAACTCAGTAAAAAGTTCACGTGCCTCTTCTGTTGGGAAACTTTGGAATACAGCAGAAAGCTGTGCCATCATTTTTGTTTTATCTTCGGGTTGTAGCGCATCCATTTTAGAATGAAAACTAGCAAATCTAGCAAGTTTATGGTTTTTATTTTTTTTTGGATCGTCTGTTTCAAAGTATAATTCACAAAATTGCAAAAAAGCAGTTCGTGAATCGGATGTTGGAAATGCTTGGTATACAAAAAGAAGGTCTTTCATTGAACGTATTTTATGATCAGAGTCTTCTATCTGATCAGTATAAGGTTTGCAAAATTGGCAGAAAGCAGTTCGTGAATCGAATGTTGGAAATGCTTTGTATATAAGTGAAATATCAAACATCATTCCCGTTTTGATTTCATTATTTTCTTCTTCATCAGTATAAGGTTTACAGAAATCCAAAAATTCCCGACTCCATTTTTTAGCGAGAGGGACTTTGTATGTACGAAAAAGAGTCTGTAATCTAAAAGGTATGTCTATATTGCGCAATTCTTCAATGTGAGGCTTACAGAATTCCCAAAATTCAGATAGCTCTTCTTTAGTTGAAAAGCCAGTATAAACAAGGAAAAGAGCTTGCATTCCGGCATAATCAGTGCTTGTTTCAGATACGAGATGGCCACCTCTTCGTCTTATGAGGGAGTAAGGCGTGCAAAATTCTTCAAATTGTTTCCAGGTACAAGATAATTTACGGCTGAATAATTCTGATATTGAATAAAAATTTAAATTTAAAAAAAACTGCTCTTGTTGCTTTAAGCTTTCTGTTCCTGGCCATTTACCACCTAAGCTTTGAATTTGCGCTAGGATGGCTTGCTTTAATTCATGACGATACAGGGCATAATTGAAGCTAAAATGATTTAAAAATCTTGTGGTGTCTAGGTAGTTTTCAATAAGGTGCTCAATATGTGCAGGAAGTTGTTTTTTCTTAGCTAAATTAGCGCGTACAATAGCTTCATTGATGATTTGCATGTCGGTTGTTTCGGTTGCTTCTGGCGTGCTAAATGTCGGAAAATAATCGGAAGAAGAGCTGCTTTGTCTGCCTAAAGACCTTATAATTGCATATAACACGTTTCGTTGATTGGTGTCTTCGCCATATTGCGTCAGCAATTGTGATTCATTATCTCTTAGTAGGCTGCGAACTTCTTTCCAATTGTTTTCGTTTGCCATTTGAATCAGTGTTTGATAAACGTTCAAAGTGTTAGATGTGGTTGCTTCTGTTTCGTCAGAAACGGCAACACTGGCAGTAACATGAGGTATCTGTACCGTTGAGCAAAGAAATGTCATCCATAAAAAAATTGAAAAATATTGGAAATTCATGAAGCTACTTACTTGTTGCGCTATAAAGAGAAAGGGACGATAGCATAAAAAACTGAGAATAGCATTAAAAATGTCTACATCTTAAATAAAAAATACAAGGTTTCTCTGTATCATGATTGAGCTTGATCTATCAAGAAAACGTCAACGTGAGTTTGTCGACAAAACGGCAGCAGCCTATATGTTGCAAGGTTTCCTAGAAAACTTGAGGGGCTAATACTTTAAAGTTTTTAACATTTTCAGTTGGTTGCTGTGGAGATTCTTTTTGTTCCACATGTGCAACCATACAAAAGAGATCGCCACCAATTTATTTCTATACGCAACGTCTCATGGCCATCTGCGGTGATTGATGATTCAGTAGCATCGAGATCCATCTCTTTTTTTGCCGCAATTACTGGTTTGTACTGTCCAACATGGGTTGTTAGCCAATCTGATCCTAATTTTTCATCACAATACGTCAATATATTGTCTACGGGGAAAAGAATAGAAACTTTACTTCTGCCGCCGATAAAATCTTGTGCTTTCGCATAAGCTAGCGCAGCTGCATGTTTTCTTGGATTCTTCTCTCCAATGTTGTGGTATTCTGATTCGTTCGTGATCGCAACAAAGGGTGGCGGTGAAAACTTTTCCTTTTTTGCCTCTTTTAAAATTCTTTTAAGTGCATCGGGTCCTGATTGGGGCATGGTAATATCGCACAAAACTAAATTGATACCCAAAAGATTTTCTAATGTTATTTTTGAACCGTCATCCAGGAATTTGATATGTATTTCAGGACTGCATCCTCTTCTTTTATTATATTTCTCAATAGAAAGGCCTGCTACAGTACAATTTAGCGGTGTATCATCAACAAGCAGCACATTAATAATGCGGGTTGGTGCATAGCTTGGTTCCGGTTTTAATTCTAATTCTTGAGCGAAGCAAATGTTCGCTATTAGCAATAAAAAAGATATGAGTGGCTTACACTTCCGTGACATAGCGTATTTTATAAAGAAATATTATTAGTAATTATACCGCAATTTTCATCTTTTTCAATCGAATAGTAGTCAAAAAGTGCTTATTATACTTAGAAAAATCTTTTAAATGTTAATTTTGGTCCTCTGTATTGTATCTTGACGAGCCCACGTAATTCATAAAAATTTATCTGGTATTTTTTTTATGGCTTGAATATAATAAGCGCACTACACAGTCAGGCTTTGGGCAACCTTGCCCACCGATGCAGTATCGGCCTGATGAGGTTTAATCGGAAACAAAGGAGACTATTACTATGGCTATGCCAACATTTACAATGCGTCAGTTACTAGAATCGGGCGTACACTACGGACACAATACACGTCGCTGGAATCCTAAAATGGCACCGTACATTTTTGGTGAACGCAGCGAAGTTCACATTTTAGACTTACAACAAACTGTTCCAATGCTACATAAAGCATTAGAAGTAGCTCGTGACACTGTAAAAGCAGGTGGACGCGTACTTTTTGTGGGAACAAAAGTTCAAGGTTCTGACATTGTTAAAGAATCAGCTAAGCGCTGTGGACAGTATTACATTAACCACCGCTGGCTTGGTGGCTTGCTTACAAACTGGAAAACAGTAAACCAGTCAATTAAGCACCTGAAAGAAATGCAAGAAGAGCTTTCTCACCCAGGCCGCATGACTAAAAAAGAAATTTTAAAGCTTCAACGTGAATACGATAAACTTGAACTAGCTATTGGTGGTATCGCTGATATGGGTGGTTTGCCAGATATGCTGTTTGTACTTGATACAAACAAGGAAGCAATTGCTGTTTTAGAAGCTCAACGTTTGAGCATACCGATTATTGCAATTATCGATAGCAACTCAACACCTGATATGATTACGTACCCAATTCCAGGTAACGATGACGCAACTCGTGCAATTCGTTTGTACTGTGACCTAATGGCTGATGCTATTCTTGATGGTTTGCAAAAAGGGATGGTTGCTGCGGGTATTGATATCGGAGCATCTGCTGACCTTGTTGTTGACGATGTTATTGTTGACGACCAATCACAAACAGTTGCGTAGTTTAGGAGAGCAGAATGGCTGAGATTACACCAAGTTTAGTAAGAGAATTACGCGAAAAATCAGGCGCAGGCATGATGGATTGCAAAAAAGCACTCGTTGAAAACAACGGTGATTTAGAAGCAGCAGTTGATTGGTTGCGTAAAAAAGGTTTGGCTGCCGCTGCTAAAAAAGCAGGGCGTGTTGCTGCTGAAGGTTTGGTTGGTGTGGCTGCTTCTGGCAATGCTGCAGCAGTTGTTGAAATCAACGCTGAAACTGACTTTATTGCACGCAACCCACAATTCCAAGCAATGGTTTTACAAGCAGCTGAAATTGCAGCAGCTAAGGAACATACTGTTGAATCACTAGCACAAGCGCCATTTAAAGGCGAAGCAGCTACAGTAAGCGAAGAAATCACACGCTTGATTGCTGTGATTGGTGAAAACATGAATCTACGCCGTGTTGAACGCTTAAGCGTTGCAAACGGTGTGGTTGCAACTTATGTTCACAATGCAACAACTCCTGGCTTAGGCCGTATTGGAGTTTTGGTGGCATTGGAATCAACTGGTGACGCTGCAAAATTGCAAGATTTAGGTCGTAAAATTGCAATGCATGTTGCAGCTGCAACGCCACAATCATTAGATGTTGCATCACTTGATCCTTTGGCATTAGAGCGTGAGCGCGCAGTTCTTGTTGATCAAGCGCGTGCTTCTGGGCGTCCTGAAGAAGTGATTCAGAAAATGGTTGAAGGCCGTGTTCGCAAATTCTACGAAGAAGTTGTGTTGCTAGAGCAAGTTTTCGTTATGGATGGCAAAACTAAAATCGCTGATGTTGTTGAACAATTCGCTAAAGAAATTGGCACACCGGTAGTCCTAAAGGGCTTTGTGCGTTACAACCTTGGCGAAGGTATTGACAAAGAAGAAACTGACTTTGCTGCAGAAGTGCAGGCGCAAGCCGGGATAGCAGGTTAACCTGTGCCCGGTTACAAGCGGGTTTTATTAAAGTTATCTGGGGAGGCTCTTGCTTCCCCAGATCCACATCAAGAAGGTGCATATGGTATTTCACACGCCATGCTGCAAAAATTAGCAACTGACGTTGCAGCAGTTCGTGCAACCGGCGTTGAAGTGTGTTTAGTCATTGGCGGGGGAAACATCTACCGTGGTATCCATGGCATGGAAAAACACGGTATTGACCGCTGCGCTGCTGATTCTATGGGCATGCTAGCCACCGTTATTAATGGTATTGCGTTACAAAATGCCTTAACCCATGCGGGCGTTCCATCTAGGCTTATGTCTGCTATTTCTATGCCATCTATTTGCGAACCTTATATTGTTCATAAAGCTGAGCGTCATTTGAAAAAGGGCAGGGTTGTTGTGTTTACGGCGGGCACTGGTAGTCCGTTCTTTACAACTGATACTGCTGCAACATTACGTGCCGCAGAAATGAACTGTGACCTTATGCTAAAAGCAACCATGGTCAAAGGTGTTTTTTGTAGTGACCCTAAAACAAATTCTGCTGCCGTTTTCTTGCCGCACCTTACCTTTGATCAAGTTAAAGAAAAGCAGCTAAGGGTTATGGATGCTACAGCTGTTGCGCTGGCCCAAGAAAACAAAACCCCCATTGCTATTTTTTCAATTTATGAACCAGATGGATTTAAAAAAGTCTTGCAAGGTAAGACAGAATTTACGCTGATATCGTAATAAGCTATCTCTCTTTATGACCCAGGTGTTTTTCTAACAGGTTTGCCAACTGAAAGAGCTTTTATTCGGCTAGATACATAAGAGCTTTGTCTAATAGGTTCTTCATAGTGTCCGCCACATTCTCTGATTCTTATGCCATTTTGATCGAGTTTGTAAACCAAGCGATGCTTTCGTGAAATACGGCGCGACATCCAGCCATCATAATCCCCGACAAGCATTTCAGGTGCGCCTAGTCGAGTGTCTCCTGCTTTAATAGCATCTACAAGATTGATAATTCGTTGGTCCCATAACTCTGCTAATTTCAATCGACCCTTTACTACTGATTTATCCCATGAATCGATCATTTTTCCTGTTGTTTCAAGTGTTGGAAGGGGCAGCAGAGTGCTAGCCTTTCTAAGCTTTTCTTGCCATCTTGCCTTGCGTTGTGCTGAAACGGCTTGTTTCCAAGCTTCTGTGCTTGATGCGCTATAGCTAGCGTTGATGCTAGTGCTAGTATTACTAGAAGTAGATGGAGAAGATACTGATCTTTCATCGTCAAGATCATCTTCTTCAAAATCATCTCCTTCGCTATCTGTTCTTGCTTCATCAACGCTTTCTTCATCAGCACTTGTATGAGGATTTAAGGCATCTTCAGTCAACCCAGCAGAAGTTTCTAACGCCCTTTGCTTTTCTATTTCTTTTTTCAAAAAAGCGTAAACTGGCAGTGCGGGAGAGAATCCCTTTTCTACTGCTTGTTCATATTCACTTAGGGCATTGTCTCTACTTGTGGAGTCTGAAAGCAGGCCATATGCGCACCCCTTAACATAGTTGCTTTCCCCACCATTAGTGCAGGCAAGTTTCATTATTGATGTAAATCTATCTGTAATTAATGCACCCTCTAGATCGCGATCAGTTTCATTCCTTATAATCATTAAAGCAAGGTTGATTTGAGTAAAGGGCATTCCAGATTTCCGGTATAATCTAGCGATTACTACATTGCGCATTCCTTCCTGAATAATTTCATTAAATTCATCACGGTCAGTTTCACCATTCATAATTATTAGGGCAAGATTATTCAAAGCCTGAGGAGTTTGATATTTTCTATATATTCTTGCCTTTACTGCGTTGCGCACTGAATGCGAGGAAATCAACTGATTATTTTCGTCAAAATCTATCTCATGCTTTGAAACCATTTGAGCAAAATTACACATAGCTACTGGCAACCCTGATTCTAGATATAATCTTGCCGCTACTGCTTGATGCTTTCCTTTGGGAATAAGCTTATTATTTTTATCTCGATCAGTTTCACCGCTGGCAATCATTGAAGCGAGGTTAGCTAAAGCTTGACGGGCAGTATTAGATAGACCATTTGCAAAGGTTCGGTACACACGTGCTGCAACCTTATCTCGGTCTTTTTCAGCGAAGATTGTACCGTTTTCATCTGTATTTATTTTTCCTGATTGAACCAACCGAGCAATATTATATCTGGATGTTTCAGTTCCTGCCTTCCTATATAAACGAGCGGCAACCATCTCATGTTGTCCAGGTACAATTTCTTCTCCGTTTTCATCGAGATCTAATTTTTGTTGATAAATCATTGATCCTAATTTCTCAATATTTTCTTTATTATCAGGAAAAAGCAGACACGCTTTTCTTGTTAATAAAGGGAAAGCGTCAAAATAGCGTACTGATAGTGCCTCCCAAAACTTTGGAATTATGTCTGGTGGAGAACTTACCGCATGCAGACCTTGCAAAAGTGCACTATAGGCTGGGCCTGCAAAAATTCTGTCTGGATTTTGTTTTGGTAAGGTGGGGGTGGCTGATTTCGCTAACATTAAAGCTGACAGTATGTATAGATCTATAGCTTGATCAGATAAACCTGCGTCTAATACACTCTGAATCATCCAATGCAAAACATTAGGACTGATTCTTTCCCCTAGGCTAACGCAGATATTTATGGATTCTAAAAGCTTCTTTTCCATTCGTAAGTTTACAATTTCACGTATGACGCCTTTTTCTTCGGGTCTGCTCGAAGTAGAAAAATCAAAAGGACCTGAGCCTAATTCATGGAGAAAGGAGGAGATTTTATTGCTAATTAAGACACGTGGGTCTTCTTGTTCTTTTCTTTCTTCAACAAAAGATGCTGCACATGCAGAATAACCATCGTTGAATACACTTAATATTGTTATTATACGAATTATATATGTCATTAGAATTTTATAAAATTTCTCATTCGCAGATAATAATCTGTTGTTACGTTGCATTGCAAGGGTTTTAAGGTGAAATTTCTAAAAAAGTTGAATCGTCAGTAACAGTCAATCTTACCTCAATCATGTATATTTACAGTTCAACCACAAGATCAATTTCAGGATTAATACCAAGACGGCTTATTGCATCTCTAAGGTAGGAAAATGTTCTTTTTGTGTACTCCATACTTTTATTGTGGGCAAAAATCCCTGCCACAACCTTTCCATCGGCATCTAATAAAATTTTATGGGAACTCCCAGTAGATTCACGAATACTATTTTTTCCGTTAATCGCTCTCCAGAGAGAAGAATAATCTGCGTATGAAAGTGAGGATGAGTATCCGCTTTCCATCAATTTAATATAAGTTCTTAAGTGTTTGTAGTTTAGTTTTGTTGAGCCCACACGAAAAGTTTGAGTGTAAGGATGAAAAGCTCTCATCCCTTTTGGTGCTAAGTGAGGCAATGCAGAGGAATTTGAAGAAATATTTTTTCGAGATGTTTTACTGAGCGCATCTTTTGATGAGCTTGTACTCTCGGTTTTCTGAACGAAATGAGTATCACATGCAACCTCAGTACATACAGCTTTAGTGGATCTTCCAATTGTGGTGGTTTTTTCTTGCATTTGCACCATTGGTAAGGCTTCTCCGATTTGAGCTTCTGCGAAATCTACTATTGTATCATGGCTTAAGGCTTCTGCTTGTTCTGAAAGTGGAAGGGTAATGTCAGGCGAAATACGTGATGACTCTTCTGGCTGTGCTTTTGTTATTTGTAACAATTCAGGAAATTGTCTCTCTTCAATTTTTCGATATTTTTTATCAATTTGGCTTCTCTGATAGGGTGTCATCCATGTTGCTATTGTGGTGCCCTTGGGCACTCCTAATCCATAAACTGGCAATTGAAAAAGTTCACTTTTATCGTAATATGTCTTGAATAGATAGAGATCACTATTAGGCCCCATAGTGCTTCTATCGTTTAATTTTCCATAGGTTGCTTGGTCTGGATTAGGAAGTTCTTCTGATGCTTTTGTTAGTAAAGGCCATAAACTTGGCGAAACACTAATTAAAAAATGTATTTCGTAGGAAAGAGGATTTTGAGATGATAATAAGTAAATATCAGTAAGTAACTGATCATAAAACTGACATATTGTTGTATTGCACGATATTTTTTCATACATTCTTTCTGAGCCATCATCTAGCAGTTCCTTTCTTCTGAAAAGGTCAAGGCGATAATTTAGCATATCAAACCGAACTCTTAGAAACTTCTGAAGCATATTGCATATGAATTTTTTATCACTTTGGTTTAGACTATCAATAAAATGCTTTTCCCCTTCTAACCTTCGGATATGAAACCTTATTTCTGTTTCATTGTAATGGTAATTACACTTTCCTTTTTTTAATTCATTTTCAGTAAATTCCACATAGTCTTCCATAAAAGCTTTGTACCTACAGATAGTGTCTAAGGCTCTATTGTAGGCTTGTGTGTTTAACTCGTGTTCTCTTTCTTGATGGTCCGTAGCGTTTAATACAACACTGGATAGCAAGAAAAAGATACCGATACAAAAATTCATATTTTATACATTAATTAATTATCATCAACTAATATATAATATCAAGATAAGGAATTTTCAATTGTTAAATAATATGTTTGCGCATAATGTAGATTCTTACTTTTTGTTATATCAAAATATAAAATATTTTTATTGCCTTTGAAATCAACGCAACCTAACATACGATATCAGATTTCACTATCAAACTTTGAGGAACTATGACAGTAAGCTTAGAAGAATTTACACGCAGAATGCAGTCAGCGATTGATGTTTTAGTAAAAGAGCTTTCAGGCCTTAGGGCAGGGCGTGCTTCGGCTAACTTACTTGACCCCATAAAGGTTGATGCTTACGGAACGTACATGCCGCTTTCTCAAGTGGGTACTGTTACTGCACCAGAACCACGTTTGCTTGTTGTGCAAGTGTGGGATAAGGGCATGGTCAAAGCGGTTGAAAAAGCTATTCGCGAATCATCGCTAGGCGTTAGTCCAGCGGCTGATGGCCAGCTGGTCCGTGTTGTATTGCCTGATTTGAACCAAGAGCGCCGCCAAGAGCTTGCTAAGCTTGCTTCTAAATATGCTGAAGAAGCAAAAATTAGCGTGCGTAACGTTCGTCGTGAAGGTAACGACATGATTAAGAAACTTGAAAAAGATAAAGCAATTTCTGAAGATGATTCACATCGTTTAGTTGATGATATGCAGGAAGTTACAGACAAGCACATCAAAAAAATTGACGAGCTTGCCACAGTGAAACAAAAAGATATTATGCAAGTTTAGGTGATTTGAGGTCAGTATTTTGACCTCAAATTCCTACTATAGATATTCAATAAGATAGGGACTTACCATTAGAAGAGATAATGAGTTTTCTCTTCTTACAGGAGACAATGGAGTGCTTATATCTGCAAGACCGCTAAATGCTGACCAATGGCTTTCTTGAGAAATACCACGTTGTGGGCTGCTTAAAGTAGGAAAATCTGATTGATTTGCCCCAACGGTGAGCCTTGAAGCTGTTAATTCTTCTGTAGAAGATGGAAAAAAGACAGAACTTTCGTGAAAAAGTGCATCAGCAGTTGGAACAAGGTTCATTCCGTTAACTTGCTCTTCAGCAGGTTGAGTGAATAATCCATTATAAAAAGGGCTGCTCAATAGATGGTAATCTATTGAATCCTCTTACAGGTGAAGAAAAAGCACTTTGTGGTGACATACCAAAAGGAGATGGTGGGATAGTATGTAATGAGTCGTCACCATCAAAATAGCCTAATGGATAAATGAAGCTATCTTGCGAATTACCAGGTTGTTGACTTATTGGGGCTACAAAATTGCTTTGTGCTGTATCTAAAAGGGCATTTGGGTCCAAACAATCAGCATTTGAAACAACAATTATTTGGCTAACAGGCTCAGTTCTTAAACTGCCATCAGCAACAGTTGCAGGTTCAGGAAAGAATGCTTTTTGTGCTTTTCTTGAGCCTGAATCTAAAGAACTGCTCTTTCGTTTCTTTGTTTCGACTAGAACAGGAGAAGTACGCGCAACCCCAGTAGGAGATGGGTCTAAGTAATTTATTAAATCACTCTTATACTTTATTAGGAGCTTATTATAACGATTGCAGCTCTGTTTTGGTGTTTTTCCTTCTACTTTAACTTCACTGGTTTTTGTGCCGTTAAGCAACCTTTGAGTTATAAGTGCTCTATCTTCTTCATATGTCCATCTGGTTTTTAAGGTTGATGCGAATGTAAAAGACGAAGTTATTAGAAGTATTAATACTAAAATTTTAATCATAATTTATACAGTTCTTGGTTGAGAATAGGTAGTAAAAATACTGCAAAGAAATCAAAAAAGCAATAAAAAAACAGCGGGATATACTAAAATTGCTTTTTGCTTTTTTTATGTGGTAGCTATAGAGAATTTTGGGGTAAAAAGACACCCTAATCTAGTGTTTTTATATTGAATTCTTTGAGTATAGAGGCGTCTTCACTAAAGGGGGCTTCTTCTTTAAATGCTTCTGTAAGTTCAGGGCCATCTAAAATTATGTCGAGTACAATGTCTGTTGGGGACAACGATTGCTGATCACTTACTGAATTGCTAGGGAGATGTATGGGAGCGTTATCAGGTGCGACTAATCCAGAATGAGTCACGTTACTAGATAGCATTAAGAGTGATGGCAATATGAGCGGTTGTCCATTTAGTAGAAGTTGAGGGTTAGATAAAAGATGGGAGCCACCTGAAGGTACTGATGAATAAGGTAGTTGTGCGTGTAAAACACTATTTGTGACCGTGGGGTGTAGAACTTTCTTCTTATTAGTACTGCTTGAACTAACTGAAGGAAGTGCTGAAAAAACTTGCTGTAGTGTTGCAGTAGGGGCTTCTTCCAAATGCTTTTCATGTGAGGCTGTACGTTTTTTATTTGTTCTTCCTAAATCTGATCTGTGTTGTGAATGCCAAATATTTTTTAAGTGTAAGTCTGTTCTTCTTTTTCCATTTGCTAATGTGAACAATGTTTTTGAAATTTTCCCCCATTGTGGACCGAGTCCCTGAACAGCTAATTCAAGTGTTGAAATTTCTGCATCAGAAAGTGGACTTTTATCTATCATTGGATCTAGGTGACACATATAGCGTTCACGACATTGCTTGTTTACCTTGCTTGTTTACCTTACCTTACCTGTAACCTCTGCAGCTATTGTTGACCAAGAGTCTCCACTATGCTTTTGAATGCTGTTCATTAACTGCATATCTTGCTCTTGGGTCCAGCAAGCCTTAGGAGCTGCATAACTGCAATGTAGAGTTGCAAAAAACAACAAAAATAAGATTCTAATCATAAATATATAGTTTAATAATATGGTTTATTTTAAAATAATAGTTTAATTATATCCACTTCAATGCATAAATGTCATGGATAAAAATTTAACAAGAGTATTCTTAGCTTTAAAATTATCATGCACGGAGTCAATAAATGGTTAATAAACACCTTGAATTTAAGAAAGTAAGATGTAGTTCTGTTTTTCATAAAATATTGATATAACTGAATCTTATTCCTTGACATAATCTATGTTTTTCGCTTTATTAGCACTCATAAAGATTGAGTGCTAACAGCTCAATTTTGAACTTTAAAAACTAAATCAAAAGGAGTGAGCATATGAAATTTCGCCCCCTGCATGACCGTGTAATGGTCAAACGCATTGAACAAGAAGGAAAAACTGCTGGCGG
>DYTB01000044.1 GCA_020726185.1 Candidatus Odyssella sp.
CGTTTTTCAAAGAAAAACAGTGCGTTATGTGTGTTCTTAAACGATATTCGCGTTATGTAGAACCCTATTATGAAAAAGCACTCCATGGACCCAAATTAAGAATAAACAATATGAAATTGATGCTATAATATATCTAATTATCTAGATCTTAATAACAGGCAAGGAGCAAAAATGATGGATAAAAATAATATTCATGTGCAATCACGTGCGGTCATTATTGAAGAAAATCATATTTTACTCTGCAAAACTGTAGGTCTTGCGGGAAATTTTTATTTCTTACCGGGTGGTCATATTGAGCACAGTGAAAGCGCTAGAGATGCATTATTAAGAGAGCTAAGTGAAGAAGTTGGCTTTGATTTTAAAATAACCCGATTTCTAGGTTGCGTGGAATATTCTTTTGATCCTCAAGTCATCACCCATGCCAAATGTCACACACATGAATACAGCTTTATTTTTGAAGCTCATTCTGATATTGCTATCGATCCCAAAAAACCATTAAAACAGCTTGAAGAAAACATCGAAACGCATTGGATTGCCATAAATCAGTTGGATGAAATTGATCTGAGGCCAGAGCCTATAAAACAGCTTATTCCCAAATGGTTAAATTTAAATTTAAACGATGCACTGGCTAGTTTGATGATTGAGTCAACTTTTACGATAAATTAATGATTGTTTAGATTCGTTCTGAAAGCCAAATAGCGGTTTTTGAGATAGCCTTAACGACTGAGGTAAGAGCAGCATAAGCAGGTGCCTGCAAGCCACCTTCTTTAATCGCATGATCTTTATGTTCTATTTCTTCATTACGAAATTGGGTAATAGTGGCTTTTAAGGCTGCATGTTCGGTTGAAGAAAGTTGATTCAGCTGATCTTGATAATGATCAGCAATCACTTCTTCAATCGCAATTGTACATGCATGGGCAGATTTTTCACCCATTAGTGCCGTTGCGACACCCAACAAATAACCACCCACATACCAAACAGGTTGTAAAATTGTCGGTGAAACAGATTGCTGAACCGCCATTTCATTAAACGTTTTTAGATGATGCTGTTCTTGCTCTTCCATGTCACGCAGTGTTTTTCCAATTGCACTATTTTTCAAGACAGCAAGCTGACCTGCATAAATACGCGTGGCACCATATTCACCAGCTTGGTTCACACGAATCATTCTATCAATGCGGGGAGAATGTGTCATTTGCCTTACGTTCTACCAAATAGTTTTTCAAGCGCTTGTTTATCCAATTTAACAAATGTAGGGCGACCATGGTTGCATTGCCCAGACGAAGGAGTGGCTTCCATTTGACGTAACAGTGCATTCATTTCTTCACCTGATAGCTTGCGACCTGCGCGAATACTATTTTTACAAGCTTTATCGGCCAAAATCTCATGAATGGCTTGCTGAACCACTTCGCTGGTTTCTTGAAATTTTAGGTCACAAATCATATCATGCATTAATTGTTTTAAATCACATTTACTAAGCAGCATGGGAATTTCACGAATGACTAATCCTGTTTTTCCAACAATTTCAATGGTAAATCCAAACGTATGAAAAGCTGGCAAATGGGGCTGCAGTAATGCTAACTGAGCTTCGCTAAATTCAATAACTTCAGGAATTAATAATGATTGACGTTTGATCAGGCCTTGCGCAAAATCACGCTTCATTTTTTCATATATCAAACGTTCATGCGCTGCATGTTGATCAACAATAACCAAATGATCAGGCGTTTCTGCCACTATATAAGTCTCATGGACTTGGGCTTTTGCATAACCAAGATAATTTTCTTCAGTAAGTGTATTTGTTGTCACTTGATGAGTAGGAGAAAAATCCATAATCACAGTAGGTGGCTGTAAAGGCGCCATCATTTGCTCACTAAATGATTCAAAATTAACATTTTTTTGTGGCATTGAAAGACGTTGCTGACCGCCAGAACTAACACCGGACGTAGGACGCACAAATCCGCCTTGATTATAATCGCGTGTTTGAACAGAATGAGTTGCAGTAGCGGAAGAGGGTGGTGTAAATGCGCGTACCAAACCTGTTGACAGAACTGTTGAGCTTTTCTCAGCTGAATTCTTTAATGATTCACGAATCGCACTAATGACAAATCCACGAACTAACTGAGGGTCACGAAATCGCACCTCTGCTTTGGCGGGATGCACGTTAATATCAACTTCATCAGGAGGACAAATTAGAAACAAACATAAAGAGGGATGTCGGTGGCTTGCTAAAACATCTTGATAGGCCACACGAATTGCTGTTGCCAACAACTTGTCTTTAACGGGTCGACCATTGACAAACAAATATTGATTGCCGGCAGAGCTATGATTATAGGTGGGGATGCTAATCCACCCTTTCAGAGTTAAGTCTTGTCGCTGACATTCAATCACACAGCAATTTTCTTGAAAATCCTTACCTAATACACCTTCAATGCGGCTTTTGCCATTTGAAAATGATAAAACCTGACGTTCGCCATCAGTGATAGTAAAGTCGATTTCAGGATTAATTAACGCTAAACGTTCCACAATATCAACAGTATGAGATAGCTCAGTTGATGCCGCTTTTAAAAATTTAAGACGAGCAGGGGTTGCGTAAAATAGATCCCTAACCTCAATTTTTGTTCCTTTTGGCGCTGACGCTGGTGTCAGTTTTGATTTATGACCACCTTCGATTAATAATTCCCAAGCATTGTCACTATTTGCTTGACGTGACGTTATTTTAAGGCGACTAACAGAGCCAATCGAAGGAAGAGCTTCTCCACGAAAACCCAATGTTTGAATGTTAAACAAATCATTATCTGGCATTTTTGATGTGGCATGCCGCTCAACACATAAGTTTAAATCGTCAGCTGACATCCCGTTTCCATTATCGACAATACAGATATAGGTCTTGCCACCATCACGCACTGTGATATCAATTTTAGTCGATCCCGCATCGATTGAATTCTCGACCAACTCTTTTATAGCTGACGCAGGACGCTCAATAACTTCACCTGCAGCAATTTGATTAATAAGGGTAGGGTCAAGAAAACGAACGGACATGGATTATTCCTACTTTGTATGGCTTGTGTTAGTTATCGTTAAATAGTGACGCGTAAGGATTTTACTTTCTTCAACAGCAGGTTGATCAAATGGATTAACTTCCAAAAGGTGTGCCATTGCTAGCGTTTCAATCACATAATGCATCATTAAGCCGCCCAAAACTTCTTCATCCAAATGCGGCAAATGCAATACCCGAGTTGGACAATTATTATTCACAAGAGTATCGATTGTTGCTTGCTGTTCAGCCTGAATCAATTGCCCCATTGTTTTATCTTTAAAAATAGAAAGAGCACTGTGTTGAAACCCATGATCTTGAATCATAAAGGTATTTTCAGGATAATCCATAGTGATTAATGTAAAAAATTTATCCTTAGGCCCATCTAAATAAAGTTGCAATTGCGAATGTTGATCAATTGTTCCAACTGCGCGAATTGGCGTTGTTCCCTTACCATCTTTACCTAAGCTTTCAGCCCATAATTGGCGATACCACAACGCAAAAACCGATAAGCGGTCAATATAAGGCATGACCACGGATTGTGTAATATCATAATCCATCAAACTTTTTTGGATTAATGCACCAATCAATGGAGCATAAGTGCTAGGATCATCAGTTTGAGTGAGTTGATCTAGGATATGACGTGCACCTTTTCTGATTTTATGAGCATCTAACCCCACAATTAAAGCAGGCAACAATCCAACCAAAGTAAAGGCTGCAAATCTGCCACCAATCGCCGGAGGATGATCTAAAACCACACAACTATAGCGTGTCGCAAGTTCTCGAATTGCTGTTTCACCAGGCTCAGTGATGATCAAAAAATGATCTTTGATTTCAAGCTTTTTTTGTTGCCAATGTTGAATACAAACCAACAACTGCATAAGGGTTTCTGCCGTATTCCCAGATTTTGAAATAGCGATAACTTGTGTGGTTTCAGGATCAATTTCTACCAATAACTTTGTAAATGTTGCAGGATCAATATTATCATGAAAATGCAATCGCACAGAAGAAGCGTTGGCAAGCATGCATAAAGATTGCCCCCCCAAACTTGAACCACCCGTTCCTAAAATAATAATATCTTTAAACCGCGCGCGACTATCGGCGGCAATTGGGGTTAAGGCTGGAATATCTTGTATTTGATCAATCAGTTGGAAAAGAGGCAGTTCTGTGCGCAAATTTTTCAAATAATCAAGAGTACGACTTCCCACATTATTTTTGCTTTTTTGGGGATGTAAATTTATAAGTTTTTGATAAAACATTTTATTCCTATTAATTATTATTTCATTTGACTTGTGGAAAGACAAAATTTTACTTCATTTCTTGCAAAGGCGTAGTTACATTCTTTTCAGGGGAAATAATGCACGTCACAAATGACCCATTCTTCAAAACTGCCTGGGCTGCCTTATTAACTTGATCTATGGTAACGGCTTCAATTTTTTGTGGCCAAGTTTCAATATCATCAACTGTAAAACCATAAGCAAGAGCTGAAAATGTTTTAACAGCACCATCATTTCCATCTTGCGCATAAGCAATATCGGCTAAAAGATCACGTTTTGCCGCTTTCACTTCTTCTTCAGTGATCCCATTTTTCAATAAATTATCAATAAGCTGTTGAATTGATTGTTTTAATTCATCGATACTATGTGTAGGACTCAATGTTGTTGATATCGTAAGCTCCCGTGGATCAATACTCATTTGTGAATAATCAACACCTATACCAAGACAGATTTTTTTCTCTTCCACAAGTTGATGATACAGATAACTTATCTCATTCCCTCCAAGAAGCTGCGCAAGGACAATCAATGCATAATAATGTTCTTTGCCAACACTTGTGTGGTTAGGTGCTTTATAACTCCAGTATACAGTTGTATAACTAACGCGCGAATTTTGTGCCGTTAGAAATTGGTTAATCCCTGTTGAGTCAGGTTCTTGCACGCGGACACGTGCTGGCAATTCACCTTTTTTAAGCGATCCAAAATACCGTTGAACCAAAGGAATGATTGTTTCATTTTTGACATCACCTGAAATCACTAAAATCGCATTATTCGGCTTATACCATGTTTGATAGTGCTTTTTTGCTGATTCATTTGTATATGCTGCAATATGTTGTGGATAACCAATTGGCGGAATTCCATAAGGATGGTAACGATATTGTGCACGCAACAACACTTCTAAAGCATTTCCAATGGGGCTATTATCCATTAGCATTCGTCGTTCTTCTTGAACTACTTTTTGTTCTGCTTCGGTTTCTTTAGGATCAAAAACTAGGTTTTGCATTCGGTCAGCTTCAATTTCCAAAACCATCTGCAAATGTTCAACCGCGATTGTACATGTATAAGCTGTGATATCAAAAGACGTATAAGCATTAATAATACCACCTTTACTACCAATTTTCTTCTTAAATTCACCAGCTGGAACGGCTTTTGTCCCTTTAAACATCAAATGTTCTAGAAAATGAGACAAACCCATTTCACTGATTGGGTCATCTGCTGTTCCAACCTTATAATAAAGAGCCATGGAAACAAGTGGGGCAAGGTGATTTTCAATAATAACAACCTGCAAACCATTATCAAGTGTTACAACATGAGGATCATAAGTAGAAGCTGATGTAGAAGAAGCTGCATTGAGACTCGTCATAAGGGCAACCGTTGAAAGAAATGTATTCATTTTGATTCCCCTGTTTTTAGACCATCGGGCTTTCCAACCACAATAAATGTTAATTGTTCAGGATTAATCAATTTTTTGGCCACACGATTGACGTCATCGAGGGTGACTTTTTGAATTAAATCATTTCTCTCATTAATAAAATTAGGACTCATGCCATCTAATTGTTGTCTGCGAAGCATACCAATAATTTGGAAGGTCGTTCCAAAGGCTAGAGGATAAGCACCAATCATTTTTTCTTTTGTAAAATTAAGTTCTTCTGTTGTGATACCATTTTTTTTGATAAGTTCCCATTGATCTCTAATAATTTGAATTACTTGCTTAACTGAACTATTTTGAGTCGCTGTCCCTCCTATAATAGAAGATGATTGCGTATTCCAAAACAAAGTCGCACTAATACCATATGCAAGACCACGTTTTTCTCGCACTTCAATACCCAATCTTGAGTCAAATATACCATCACCAAGAATTTTCATTAAAACCGTAGCGGCATAAAAGTCAGGATCTTGACGAGATAAGCTCGGTTGGAAAAATAAAACTGCACTTTGAGGAATATTCATTTCTTCTACAAAAACTGTTCCAGGAGAAACAGGTTCGATGGGCGAGGAGAATAGGGCAGTTTGTGTTGTTTTTTCAGAGAGACTGTACAAAGTATCATCAAGAAAAGCCGAAAGTTGTGCTTGATCAATTGCCCCTGATGCTGCAATAATCACTTGATCTGCACTAAAATTATCAGCCATATATTTCTTAAGATCAACCGCGGTAATAGCTGGTAAATCGTGTATATTTTCTTCAATAGAACGACCATAAGGATGCCCAGGATAAGCACGTTGGTTTTTTAGATTTGCTGCTACAGCTTTTTCTGAATGTAGCGACTGATTAAGCACTGTTAACAATTGTTGTTTAACGCGTTCCATTGCGCCTACTGAAAAACCAGGTTGGGTCAACATCATTTTAATCGCACCGAATGCGGCTTTAATGTCATGCTTAGGCACTCTAAATTCAAAAATAAAATCATCAACACTTTGATCAATAGATAAATTAATATTGTGTTCCAAAAGATATTTTTTAAAACTATATGCGTTAAGATCGCCACATCCTTCACTTAAAACTTGCGCCAAGAAACTGGTTAAACCAAATTTTCCTAAGGGATCAGCTTTACTTCCGGCGTTTTTAAAACAAATGGAAAGACTTAAGACAGGTATATCTTGATTTTCCACAAGCCAAACAGGTATTCCTTTTTTAGTTTTAAAATCTGTAATTTTAATTTTACTTGCCTGAATTGCTGGTTCTTGTTCAGTTGCTGGTTTATGGCTCATTGCATAAATTCCTGTAATTCCCGCTAAACTTAAAATTAAAAATGTTTTTATCAACATATATAGTGATCGCCTTTCAAAGATTAGAAAAATTTTCCTATCGTCTTTGCGAGTAACACCCAGCAATCCAACATATGGATTGCTGGGCAAAAATCTACTTACAATAACAAGTTGGTCATTTGAAATCGCTTATTTTCCAGCATTTTGCTCTTGTTCATATTTTTTCGGTGCAGCTTCTTCTTTTCTGAAATCTTCACCGGCTGACCCTTTAGAAAGATTAGTTGTCGCATTGCTACCAATATTTTTTAATTTACCGAATAAAGTTTTTTCTTCTTCTGCTTCTTTATCAACTTCAGCTCGAATATTCGGATCAGCTACTGTTGTTTGATGTGTATGAGATAAGATTGATTTTTCAGCATCACTTGGTGTTTTTTCCAAAGATACTTTTTGACCAAGCATTTTTTCTTGGGCTTTTTCTTTATGATTGACATCTCCTGGATTTGGCGCACCTGGCACGGGAGGGCGAAGATTATAATCTGGTGGCATACTTAACGGAGGATTTACTGGAATCCGAAACGGATCTGCCTGATAGTGGTCTAAACCCAATGTATTACGTAACTGATCACAACCAGACAAAGCTGCACCTGCTGCCACGATAGCCATTAGATAAATTTTTTTATTTTTTTTCATGAGAACTTCCATTTTTTCCACTAAAAATCATTTGAATAACTAACAATACTGCACCAATAACAATACCACAATCTGCAATATTAAAGGTATACCAATGGTACCCCGAAATATGAAAATCGAGAAAATCAACAACTGCTCCGTATAAAAAGCGATCCATTACATTGCCAAGTGCACCACCAAGAATAAGGCCAAAACATAGACTTGAAAACCGTGATTCAGCCTGCCAAATCCATAATCCCAGTAAAAAGCTTATACAAACAGCAACAATAATCAACATCCACACTTCATAAGCAGATCCTGCAGCTAACATACCAAAGCTAATGCCTTTGTTTGCTGAAAGAACAATATTCAAAAAGTAAGAAGCCTTAATTTGATGATGCCCACTTAGAAACCAATCAAGAACTGCTTTTTTTGACCATTGATCTAAAATAAAGGTTATAATTGCAACGCTTATTCCAATTAATCTAAAATTTCGCATTAGGCAACCACTTCTACACAACGATGACAAAGAAATGAATCACTGTCTTTTACTTCTTGAAGAACCTTCCAACAACGTTGGCATTTTTCGCCTTCTGCCGCATTCACAATAACGCCTACATCCGATATACCCTCTATGGTAAACGCTGAGGCAGGGGGTTGAGCAATGACTAACTCAGCCGTCGACGTAATCGCCATTTCAGCTAAATCAACATTGCGCAAATCCTGTGCAATTTCATTTGTCACATATATAGCAACAGAACCTTGCAGGCTAGAGCCAATGGTTTTAGCCGCACGTTCAATCTCTAATGCTCCCGTGACAACACTTCTGACACGGCGAATTTTTTCCCAATAATCAACAATATCTGGGTTGAGCCATTCTTGGGGAATAGATGGAAATTGCTGCAAATGAATACTATTATTATCAAGACCATGACGTAACCCCCAAGCTTCTTCACTTGTAAAGCTGAGAACGGGGGCAAGCCAATGGGTAAGACATTCAAAAATATGATGCATCACGGTTCGGGTAGAACGTCGTTTAAGTGATTCTTTACCATCACAATACAAACAATCTTTGCGAATATCAAAATAAAATGCAGAAAGATCAATGGCACAAAAAGTATGTAATTGTGTGTAAAAGCTTGTAAAATCAAAATCTTTAGTTGCTTGTTCCAGCTGTAGGTTAAGCTGTGCTAATCGATTTAAAACCCATTTTTCCAAAGATGTTATCTCTTGATACGGCACGGCTTCTTGAACTTCATATCCGTCCAAAGCCCCCAATAAATAACGAAGTGTATTTCTAAATCGTCGATAAATATCTTCTTGCTGCTTCAAAATTTCTGGACCAATGCGCATATCTTCCGAATAGTCAGCAGAAACGATCCATAACCGCAAAATATCTGCTCCAAGCGTGTCAATTACTGTCTCTGGTGCAACAACATTCCCTTGCGATTTAGACATCTTATAGCCTTTTTCATCAAGCACAAATCCATGAGTGAGAACTTGTTTATAAGGTGCTTTTCCTTGTGTTCCACAAGATTCTAGCAATGAAGATTGGAACCATCCGCGGTGTTGATCTGATCCTTCTAAGTAAAGATCTGCTGGCCATTCTTGATCCACACGGCTGTCTAGAACAAACTGATGACTACATCCACTATCAAACCAAACATCAAGGATGTCTTTAACTTTTTCATACTCAATTGGTTCATATTCAGGCGCTAAAAACCGACTATTATCGCTGGTAAACCAAGCATCACCACCTTCAAGACGAATAACATCCACAATGCGCGCATGAACACGGGCATCGCGTAAAACCTCTCCGGTTTTTTTATTTACAAACAAGGTCATCGGGGTGCCCCAGGCACGTTGACGCGAAATACACCAATCGGGGCGCGTTTCAATCATCGATTTAATTCGATTTTTTCCTTGTTCTGGCACCCAATTGACCTGATCAATCGCTTGTAACGCCTTATCGCGCAAGTGATTTTTTTCCATGCTAATAAACCACTGAGCGGTGGTTCGGTAAATAAGAGGGGCTTTTGAACGCCAGGAATGCGGGTAACTGTGAATTATTTTTGAGGCAGCCAGTAAGTTATTGTTTTCTCTTAAAACATCTAGCACCTTAGGGTTCACTTTAAAAATGTGAAGACCAGCAAAGTAGGGGACATGATCATAATAACGACCATCGTCTGCAACTGTTTCTGGAATTTCAAGGCCAAACGCTTTACCAACAGCAAAGTCTTCCACACCATGGCCAGGAGCCGTATGAACCAGCCCCGTTCCTGCATCAGCTGTCACGTGATCACCAGGGAGAAGGGGCACATCAAAAGCATATCCTTGCGCGGCCATTGGATGGTGGCAAACTATTTCTTTTAGATCTTCACCTTTAAGTTCAACAATCACCTTGTAATTATTAAAATCAAGATTTTTGACAATGTTTTCAAGCAAATCTTTGGCAACAACATACGATTTTTGCGTGTCAGCATTCTGAATAACTACATATGTTAAGTCTGGATTATAAGCAATGGCACGATTGCCAGGCAAAGTCCATGGTGTGGTGGTCCAAATCACCATTGATGCAGATTTTAGAGCTGGTTTTGATGTTTTTTTGATAGGAAAAGCTACATAGATTGAATCGGAGGTGCGATCTTTATAATCAACTTCAGCATCTGCTAAGGCTGTTTTTTCAACAACTGACCACATGACAGGCCTTAAACCTCGATAAAGATCACCATTTAATAAGAAATGACCCAATTGCTCGACAATTTTTGCCTCATTTTCAAATGTCATTGTAGAATAATAATTATCCCAATCCGCAATAATCCCCAATCGTTTAAACTCTTCACGTTGAATTTCAATCCATTTTTGAGCAAAGGTGCGGCATTCAGCACGAAATTCAATGATATCCACATCATCTTTATTCAAATTTTTCGCACGGTAACCTTCTTCAACCTTCCATTCAATCGGCAATCCATGACAATCCCATCCTGGAATCATCGGGGCGTTATAGCCTTTCATTTGGTAAACTTTATTAACAATGTCTTTTAAAGTTTCAGTCAACGCATGACCAATATGAATGTGGCCATTGGCATAGGGAGGCCCAAAGTGCAAAATAAACTTTTTTTGATCCTTTGACTTTTCGCGCAATTTTGCATACAGGTTTATTTTACCCCAATAATCCAAAAACTCAGGTTCGCGCTTGGCTAATCCTGCTTTCATTGGAAAGTCAGTCTTGGGAAGAAACACAGTATTTTTATAGTCCATTGTCGGTTCCAGTATCACTTATATTAAAGGTTTTATTTTATCGTTATCCCTTGAATATAGTTTTACTTGACCCTTGAGGACAGTGTCAAATTTCTTTTCACTTTTAAAGATAGAAATAAAATGACAGCATATGTGTATTGT
>DYTB01000014.1 GCA_020726185.1 Candidatus Odyssella sp.
GCTTCTTGCTCCGCCTCTGCTTACGCCATCGGAACTTCCGAAACCACCACTTCTTGCGCCACCAAAGCCACCGCTTCTTGCTCCGCCTCTGGATTCACCAGAACTTTTACCTGCGAATGGTTTCCTTCTGTCATTATTTGCGAAAGGATGTTGCCCCCCAAAATCACCAGACCCAGATCGTGATGATCGACCAAAGCCGCTTCCTGAACCTGAACCAGAATTACGGTTTGATCCTTCGTGAGCTTTAGGATTCATGTATCTCTCAATAGCATTCCACTTTTTTGCATCTTGTGATGTAACAAAACACAAAGCAAATCCTTCAGCGCCTGCGCGACCTGTTCTGCCAATACGGTGAATATAATCTTCAGGGCATGGAGGCACATCATAATTGATAACGTGCATCAAGTGAGGAATATCTAACCCACGAGCAGCAATATCGGTAGCAACCATAACTCGGCACTTACCTAGACGAAATGAACGAATTAGTTTCTCACGTTGATGTTGACGCAAGTCACCATGAATAGCTGATGCTGAATGATCTTCTTTACGAAGTGCTTCTGCCAAACGGTCAGCATTCATTTTTGTTTTTACAAACACAATTATTGTACCGTCACGTTGCTCAATCTCTTGTAAAAGACGCTTGTACTTATCTTTTTCACTAATATTAACAATTTCTTGTTTGATCTTAGGAATTGGCAATGTTGCCGAACCTACCGCTACGCGCTTTGGTTGATTCAGGTATTTTCCTGCTAGCTTTTCAATAGCTGGTGGAATTGTCGCTGAAAACATCATCGTTTGACGTTTGGTCGGTAACTTAGAAATGATGTGATCAAGCTGAATACCAAACCCCATATCAAACATACGGTCAGTTTCATCAAGCACTAAACATTCTAGGTTATCAACTCGTAAAGTGCCACGTTCTAAGTGGTCAATTATACGGCCTGGTGTTCCTATAACAACTCTTGGGCGAGACTTTAGCTGCATAAGCTGCTTAGGGTAAGGTTCACCACCAATAATAAGAGCTGTGTTGAAATCTCTTGAATCGCCTACTAGACTTTTCAAAGCATTCATAACCTGTTGAGCAATTTCACGTATAGGCGCTAATACAAGCGCTGTAGCATTTGGATTATTAAGCAAGTGATTTACCAATGGCAACGTAAAAGCCATTGTTTTTCCTGTACCAGTTTGTGCTGATCCTAAAATATCATTGCCTTCAAGCGCTAAGGGTATTGTTTGTGCTTGAATTTCTGTAGGCTTTACTAAGCCCATGCGTGTAAGTGACTGTGTAATTGAATCTGGTAATCCCAGTTCATTAAATGTATTCATTTAAAACTCCATAAAAAAACGTTTATCTATAAACCACAATAAGTGGACAGAAATTTATCCATAAGCTAGCTCTTGAGCAGCAACATGGTGAACAGATAACGCTTTAAAAAGTTTTTGGAATTCGCCAAATAACCCTACCACATATTAGGTAGGCGCGGAATCGGAACCTAAAATTTCATCTGCAACTTAGCCTATATTAAAAAATAATGCAATAAAAAAGAATATTAAGATTAAGAATGTTAATTATATGTCAAAATATAAAAATCATCCTTTCTTAATTGTTGTTATTTTTAAATCATTTTTATTGAGGTCTACTTGAATTTCATAATCTGCGCTTACATTTGTTCGGTGATCTCCCGGACTGTCATATCTTGCGAACATTATCGCAACAATGCCACCATTATTAGACGGAGTAATATCTAGACTGGCTGATGAATCAGGAAGAACCGCAATAGGAAATATTTCTAAATCGTCACCTGCATCTGATTTCAGTTTTTTTGCTTTTTGAAAATACGTATTTGCATCTAGTTTCCCAATTTCAGTTGCAAGATCGTCCTTATATGCAATTACTACATCAACTTTAATTGGAGCTGAATTATTTGCATTTGCAGCAGCTTTGAAATTAATTTTTTTAAGCCAAACTTTTGATTGTTTTATTCCAACCGCAGATTTAACGGATTCGCAACCACTAAAAAAAAGACAACCGACTGCATAAAATAAAATAATTTTAAAATTTATGGATAACATTTTTTACCCTTCGCTTTTTATTAACTTTTATAGGTTACAACTTAACTATTAAACCATGGCTTCCATAGAATAAAAAAGGGCTTACATGGAAAAAAATGAAATTTGTGTTTTACGCATGCCAGCTGTTGCTGAGATATATGATTTTGCTTATGAAAGTTTGCAAAAATTACCAAAATCTTTTCGCTCACATTTAAAAAATTTTGTAATAGAAGTGAAAAATTTTGCAGAGCATAATGTTTTAGCTGAATTATCCATGACAGACAGATATGATTTGTTAGGACTGTACCAGGGCATACCTTTGCCTTTAAAGAAAAAAATACGCTCTAAGAAACCAGATATTATTTATTTGTATCGCTGTCCCTTAATACGTCATGCTGTTGAGAATGAAGAGGATGTAAAAGCATTAATACATCATGTGTTAATTAATGAAATTGGTCATCACTTTGGTTGTTCTGCTCACGAAATGGCTTTAATGCATCAGCATTCAAAATTTTCAAAACATGAGTAGATCATTTATTTTTCCATTAAGGTACTAATTTTTGCTCATTTATAGATTCCAAGGCTTCAACGCCAGGCAATACTTTGCCTTCAAGCCATTCTAAAAACGCTCCTCCTGCCGTCGATACATATGTGAAATCGGCACTGTTCTCTCCAACAACTGCGATTGTATCGCCTCCCCCAGCTACGCTAATAATTTTTCCTATTTGAGTGCGCTGTGCAATGGATTTTGCAATGATGTTGGATCCTTGATCAAAAGGTGAAACTTCATATACTCCAACTGGACCATTCCATAAAACTGTTTTGCATAGTTTTAGGATATTTTGCAGACGTTCTAATGTTTTAGGTCCAATATCATACATAGCTTGATCAGCATCAATCATATCAATACTAACAACTTGGGTAGATATGTTTGGTTCTAGTTTTTTAGCGACTACTGCATCAATCGGTAGCAATAACTCACACCTACTATTTTTTGCTTTCTGCAAAACTGCCTCGGCAATGCCTAATCGATCATTTTCAACAAATGATCCCCCCATTTTATATCCTTGAGCGCATAAAAGAGTATTGGCCATGCCTCCGCCTACGAACAAATAATCTAGCTTATTTAAAAGATTCAATAATAGATCAATTTTTGTAGATACCTTGCTGCCTGCAACAATGCCTACCACTGGTCGTTTTGGATTTACTAAAATGTTTTCCAATACGCTTAATTCTTTATCAAGACAAAGACCAGCATAAGATGGTAAATATTTTGTGATGCCAACTACTGATGCGTGTACGCGATGACAGCAAGAAAATGCGTCATTTATAAACATGTCGCCCAATTGACTTAATTGTTTAGAAAAATCATTCGAATTTTCTTCTTCTCCACTGTAAAAGCGAATATTTTCAGCCATTAGTACGGAGCCATTCGGAAGTGTATTGAGTTCTTGATATAGGTCTGGTCCAATTTGTTTATTTGAAAAAATAACCGAATGTCCGAGCAATTCCTGCAAAGCACTAGCGATTGGTTCAAGGCTATCATTTTTATCCCACTGAGTTTGTGGTTTTGGTTTTGGGCGTCCCAAATGAGACAATATAACTATATATTTTGGATTGGTCGCAAGAATCGTTTTTAAGGTAGGAATAATTCGTGTAATACGTGTAACATCTTGAATTTGACCGTCTTTTAACGGCAAGTTGAGGTCAAGCCTAACAATAACTTTTTTCTCAGAGAAATTGATATTTTTAATCGATATACGCGACACGAACACTTCTCAATAAAGTACTAATACATATTATTCAATAAAAAAATAGCTTTGAACAGAGAAATTTAGAAATCAAATCCTCAAAAAATTAAGTTGTTTTGAAAATAATTAACTCTATTTTTCATTGCAGCGATCTATCAGCTTGGCAAATGCTCCATTACCTAAAACGTTTGCACAGGTTATGACAGGGTCAAATAATACGTAAAGAGCTGTAATAAGCGACATCATTTCTGCATTGAAGCCTAAATAAGCTTCTAGTATTGGAAGCATAACTAAAATGCCCCCACCTGGAATTGCTGCTACAGAAAATTTCGCAATGACAAAATAAAGAGAGAAAGTAAGGTAACTCAATAAAGATGGTTCTGCCATACCAAAGCTTTTTAGTACTGCATAAGCAAGAATAGGAATCGCAAAGCAATCACCAATAAGGTGAATATTTACTGTGGCAGGAATAACAGAGCGCGCCAAATCTTTGTTCTTAGCGCTATTTTCAGCTCCTATAATTGTAAGTGGCATGCTTGCAGCGCTTGACATGGTGCTAAATCCACTAATAGCAGCAGGAATCATATTTTTTATGCTGTTTATGAAAGCCTTTAATTTGCAGCTGTTTAGTAAAAAGTAAGCTAAGAAAATATAGCTAAATTGTGCCAAGGCAATCACTAAAAAGATTGCTGAATAGTCTTTTATAATCGTTCCAACAACGCCATCAAATTGTAATTTTACTACAAAGCCTACAACAAAAAATGGAATCAAATACACAAATCCTTTAAGAAGCAGGCCGATCCATTGATCTACTTTTGCTGCAATTTTATGAGCGGGAAAAGGACAAATTTTCGAGGCAGCAATGCCTAATATAATGCCAGCAAACATAGCTTTATCATTTGCAATAAGTTTTGGTAAAGTTAAAGACCATAAAGGATTTAACTCAGAAGTTTCTTTTGGAGATATCATTGATAAATCAAAGTGGTATATCCAAATTCCTACATAGTGACTAAGAAATGTAGAAATAAAATTAGAACAACATGCTAGCACTAAAATCATTCCAATGATTTTAGTCGCTCCACTAGAAAGCGTGACGGTTGCCTTGAATAATAATCCAAAAATAATGAAGGGGAGAAGAAGTACAATCGTTGATTTAATACTTAGGCTAACTGCATAGAGACCCTGCTTTAAAGACATCGATAAAAAGGGGTCTAAAAATATAATGGCCGCTATAGTCGCCATCAAAATAAAAGGCATTTTACGAAACATGCGTTTCTCCTTGAAAATCATTGAACTTAAAATTTAAAAGATGATTAACTGCTACCGGGCCCAACCGGTGGTTGTTATCGTAAGGAAAGATAAAATAGAGAAAATATTTAGCACGATAAAAAGTAAATCACAAAAATACCAACACCCTGAGTGTACATTGAATTTCGCTAATTCACAAGATTTTGCGAAGCAGCAACAGCAAAATTACAATCTAAGAAAGTAGGTGTAAAAAAACACCTTATCATGTCCTCGCTAATATTGCTGAATTCATACTTCCACTTAGGGTTTTTATCCTTGTCTATAACTTGGGCGCGGATTCCTTCTTGGAAATCAGGATTTTTTAAAAAATTCATAGCAATTACATGATCAAGCGTTAGTGCTTTTTTCAAATCAAGAAATGGAGACATTTCAAGTAATTTGTGGGTTACAAGTAGACTTAAGGGAGATCGAGATTTTAAATCATGAAGAGTCTTCTTGGCTTCATGATGTTCATGATTTTCTAAATTTTTAAAGATACTGCTCAGATCCAATGAAAAAACATCACACACCCAATCCGTTCCAAAAACATATTCATTAGGAGCTGATTGACTGAATTGTTTGATGGTGTCTTCGGGTGAATCGTTGGTACATAAATTATTTAATAAATCAGGGAGAAATTCCGAGCGAACAAAAAAGTCAGCCATATTCCATTTTAAAGCATGGGAATTTGAGATTGTGTTTCCTGTAAGCCCATAAAAATTAGCCCAAGGTTTTGGAAATTGTGCAAACCGAAAGCTGGAGGCGACATCCGGGAAGAATCCAATAATGGTTTCAGGCATGCCCAAAACTGCATTTTCTGTAATAATACGGTATTGGTTGTGCATAGAAAGTCCCATGCCTCCTCCAAAACATAAGCCATTTACAAGAGAAATAATTGGTTTTTGGCAAGTAGCTAAATCGTAAATTAACTTATATTCTTCATCAAAAAAAAGAGAGCCGAGGCTTACATCATTATTTTTTAGTGCATCATGAGCGGCGCGTATATCTCCGCCTGCACAAAAAGCTTTAGGGTGATCTGAGGTGATAATAATTTTTTTCACGTGATTATTCGCAGAACACGCTAATAAAAATTGAGAGATTTCCCGAATAGTTTCTAGGTTTGTCGCATTGTATTGTTGAGGCCGATTTAACTGAATAACAGCTGCGGTGCCTTGAAAACGAGTTAAAATTGTCACTCAATCACCTAAAAATAAAAGGTGCCGCCAACGCCGTGGAGCGAATGATCCTCTCGTGGCTAAAATGCCAAGTGGGTGCCATATAACAAAGCCACGGCTTTGCCAGGGACAGCTCCCAAGGATGTAAACTGAGCCAAGGGATTAAACTCACACGAACGTTGCCGCACCAGGAAAATCTAGCATAAGTAACAAGTTTTTCCCATATGCTCAATATATATTATAACCAGTTAAAGGTAGGTTAAAAAATTTTACAAAAAACAACATACGCTAAAGCATACGGAGGTTCGTCACTTAGACTTAAGTATAATGAATAATTGCCTTCTGCTAAATTTTTTGCCATTTCATGAGCAGCTCCGTGTAATATAAATTCTGGACGACCATGAAGATTTTTAATTACTTCAATGTCTTGCCACGAGATATCTGTACTATTGCCCAGAGCTTTCACTAACGATTCTTTAGCTGCAAATACTTTTGCAAAGCCAGCAGTGGATTCTGCTCTTTTTTGTAATCGTTCCTGTTCAGAAGTTGTAAAAACACGCTTTAAAAATTTCACTCCCTGAGTTTCAATAAGCCTTTCAATGCGCCGAATATCACAAATATCACATCCAATTCCTAAAATCATTGTCTGTCAACCTGACTAACAAGACTTAAGGTACGAAGGCTGGCTTGTATTTCGGCATAAGTTGTGAGGGTGTCTTCAATGGCATCATGAAGTAATGCTGTTACAATGTAATAGTGATCCAGCCTCATGTCGGCTAGAATGTTAGCTACTTCTAAGGGGTGATAGAAATATGGGTCGCCAGATTCACGAAACTGTTGCCCATGTACTTTCATACAAAATACATAAGCTTTGTTTACTAAGTCTTCATCGGTATTTGGGTGATACCGCTTAAGCTTTTCAACAAGTTCAAATTGACGAACTACAGGTTTACTCGTGATTGCTTTCACAGCAATACTCTTAGAATTACGTTCCTATAGTCTAACCAGTTTTTGATTAATCTTCGATAGTGTCGTCGTCGATATATTCAATATCTTTTGTTTTTGGAGTTGGTTCGTCTTTATGCCATTGACTAGCATCTTGCATAACTTCAAGTAAATCGCCATCAATTTCCACGTCTAGCTCATCAGTTAGAACTGCGCGTTGTAAGGCTTTAATTATGCCCTCCTCAATATTTTTAAGATTAAGATTTCCTTCTGCAATTTCACGAAGTGCTATGACAGGATTCTTATCATTATCTCGGGCTACAGTTATGCTGGCGCCTGCTGAAATTTCTCTGCCTCTTTTTGCTGCAAACGCAACTAAATCAAACCTATTTGGAACTTTTTCGATACAATCTTCAACAGTAACTCGAGCCATAAAACCTCCTGCATAACTACCGCACATAATAGGTGAAGTTCAGAATTTATGCAAGGATTTGTTAGTTGCTTAAAATGTGCTGATAGCTCTCACTGTCTTCATTTGCCATGTCCTCAGCCACTTTGTCCAGAATTTTTTCAATTTTCTTAGAATGTTCTGTCGTTTGGTCTGCGATATACTGATTTGTGTCTTCTAGATCCATATCGTTTTCAGGATCATCATATTTTTCTGCTTCTGTATCTTCCCCAAGATCATCGTCGGCATATTGAATTTCATCGTCAATCTTAATTTCTTTTTTAGATTTTGTGTCTTCTGCTTTAGGAAAAAACTGGCCCGCCGCCTTGAGCATATCTTCCGCGACACTTGGGGTTAGAATTCCGTGAGATAATTTTCCATCGGGAATTAGTTGACCGTCTAAATTTGTGAAAGCCGGTGAAAAATTTACAGCAGCGCCATCACGTCTTGGCAGATCCTTGACTAAAGACATGCTTAATGTGCTAATTAAGTCGACATCACCTTTGGGTAAATAATGTTCCAAATGATCGATACTGAAGTGATTTAGGGCAAACATTTTTACATACAAAAAAGGATCATTTGCGACAAGGTAATTTTTTATTTTCCTAATTTTTTCAGATTCTTCTGCGCTTTTAGGTGTGTCACTTTCCAAGTCTTTTATATAGCTTTGAAGGTCTTCTTCTCTATCCTTTTGTTTTTCTCTAGAGGCGGAAATATCAAGCCATTTGCTTTGGTTTTTAAAAAACATTTCTGCAATTTTGTAAGCATTATCAGATCCTTGACTCCAAATTAAAATTGAAACTGGCTTGTCTAATAAATAGAGATGAGGAAAAAAATGTAGATCAAGACAAAAACCAGGCATTGCTGTAATTTTGGAAATATCAGCAGAAAAATATTCAGCACAATGTGTGCAGCTGGGCGAGAGCCATGCTGCGACATGAACTGAGCAGCCTTTTGGGGCGTTTAAGGTAATATATGTCTCAGGTGGCTGTTGTGTGGAAGTCATATTAGGTTGTTGCTGTATAGGAGCAGCAATAGGGGGCTGCTGTATAGGAGCCACACGATCCCAAAGAAAGGGGGATAAAATTATAATTAAAACAATAAATCGCATTTAAATAAAAATTACGTTAAAAACTTTTATATTTTGAGGTTATCATATAAAAATTAACGAAGAATTGATACTCGAAAAACTTATGGGCTCGATACTACAAGTTTTACCCGCTTTTCATGCTGGTGGCGTTGAACAAACAACCTTGCTTGTAGCGAATGCTCTTGCTGAGCAAGGTTTTAGCAGCTTCATCGCAAGCGCAGGTGGTCTTATGACAAAAAAGTTACACCCAAATGTTATGCATATTTATTTGCCTTTAAATACTAAAAATCCTTACTTGATGTTTTCTAACTCAAAAAAATTAAAGACAATTATTGCGGATAATCATATTAATATTATTCATGCAAGGTCGCGTGCCCCTGCTTGGAGCGCATACTTTGCTGCAAAAGCGATGAATGCTCATTTTTTAACAACCTACCACGGGGCTTACAGTCAAAATTTTCTAAAGTGGCATTATAATAGGGTCATGGCTTTCGGTAATCCTGTGATTGTTGCATCTCAATACATGGAAAATCATGTGTTAGATTATTATCCAGAAGCATGCTGTGTAAAAATTCCATCGGGTATTAATACAGACTATTTTTCACCTAATAATTCTACTAAGAAAACCCTTGGGCTTAAATCAGAGATTACTGATGATGTTAAGGTTATTCTGTTGGTTGGAAGATTTACTCGTATTAAGGGTCATCAGATTCTGCTTCAGGCAGCTAGTAAAAGTGCATTCAGGAGTCAGCTAGTTGTGATATTTGTGGGTGATAGTAAAAACCTCAAGCTGGTTAGTGAGCTTAAAAACGAAGCTGAAATGCTTTCTATTAAGTTGCATATTCATGTGGATGAAAAAGATCTTCGACCTTTTTTCAATAGAGCAGATGTGGTTGTTATACCTACAACCAAACCTGAGGCTTTTGGTCGAGTCACAGTTGAGGCCATGAGCATGAGCAAAGTTGTTATCGTGAATGATCTTGGAGCTTCAAGTGAAGTGCTGAGTAATTCTGATTGGGTATTTAGTCATAATATAGTAGAAAGTCTGACTCAAAAAATTGACATTGCGGTGGGATTGAATGCTGAAAAAGCACAAGCAATTGGTGTTGCTAACAGGTCAAGAGCCATATCTTTTTACAATATTGAAAAGCTTATCGAGGGACACCTTCAGGTGTACAAAAGCATTATTAAAGCAAAACAGGTTTAGATTTTACTCTGGCATCTCCATCAATAATACGGTACCCGACTGATACAAGGCTTTTGTTAACACTAAGTTTTATGATTTTCTTAGTCATATCTTTGAGTTCAAACTTAATATGATTATTGGTAACTTTTGTTATTTTTAATGTTTCATTTTCTGCATCCTCTGCTGTATAGGTCTTTTCATTGATCCATACAGTCCAGTGAGACTGATTAATGTACAAAATGGCACTTAAAAATAAAATATCCTCTATTATCGAGGGGGTTAATTTTGGAATTTCTGTGGCTTCAAAAAAAGAATCAATTTCTTCAACTGGATTAATGCTATCTAAAATATTCACTTCGTCTGATGACATCATTAATGAAGCGCGGAGAGAAGGCGTTGCCCAATGAATCACAACCACTAGTAGCGTAAAAAAAATCAATGCCCTGAACAAAATAAACTACTTACTTGAAAGAGAGGATTTTTCGCAAAACTGCTTGTATTCCGCTTCTATTTCAATAGTGCCCTCAAAAAGACTAACTTTTTCTCCTTCGCTAACTTTTTGTGCAAGTTGAGAGTTTAATTCTCGAGTACGTTTCAGCTTAAACTTTTTGATCTTTACGATACCAGGCAGTTCCGTTTCAAGTTTTTGCAAAAAATTAAAAAAGCTTTGATCACGCAAAACTTGTAGATTTAAGGAAACTTCTGCCTTCGTAATATTTTTAGGATCACTTAAAGGCTTGGGTTGTATAAATAAAAATTCCACATTAGCTTGCTTCTGCAGCGTGTAAAGTGATTGATTGAATCGATCTTGTGTTAATGGCAATATCCATTTTTTACGTTTGAATGTGCCAAATTTCTGAGCTTCTTGGTGACCAAGCTTTTCATAAGTCTCAACGGCTTCAATCTTAGTGACAAGAGAATTCATTTTTGAAGAGGTTAATGCAATTTCTTCTTGTGTTAAATTGTAATGAGATACTGTTGTTACAAGAGTAAAAAAACAAAACCCTAGCAGAAAAACAAGAGATCCAATAATTCCCCCTGTTTCTGGCTTATTCCATAATTGCCAATTAATTACCATGCTGACCTACCTGCTGTTGAATAAGAAGAATGGTGTCGTTTCCATTTTCATCCCAAGAAAGAACCACATCACCCAAAATTCGTTCGTAATTTTGATTTATGTATTTTTTAAGGTCTTGATTTTTTTTTACCGCGTTGGGGAGCCTCAATCGTAGTTCTGTTCCTCGTTCAGTTTGATTCCAGGTTATATCTAATGCTTGTGTTTTCCCTCTGAGCATTTTATTTACATTGCTAATGAAGACGGAGGGATTTCGTTTGCTACTATCAATGTAGTTCATGAATAGGTTGCTAAGATGCACTTGTTCAGCAAATTTTCCTACAGTTCTTTTGTGAATTTTTTCATATTTTATTCCTAACCATTTGTGCTCATAATCTTGAAAAAATGATTTTATTTGAACTGTAGCCCAAAGAATTACCAATATCATGCTAATAGGAATTAAAAATTTGATAGCTAATCGTGGTAACACATGTGCCAGATGTGCTTGGCTTAATGATTTCGGGACAAAATTTAAGAATGGTTTTATTGGTCTGTACGCTTCTTTTTCTAAAAGTCTTTTTGAGACTGGAATTAGTTCAAGCTCAGCATTGGAAAACTCAGTGACGACTGCACCGTTTTCTAATGATAAAACAGATACAGCTTGCCCTTCTTTATAACCTTGCCTTTGTAAAAATCGTAATTCTTTCTCTAAATCTCCTGTGTTTTTAGTTGAAATAACACGCTGTAATAAAAACTTATCTTGATGCATTATCAAAATTGTAGAGGTGTGGCTATCAACAGGCACTAACATTGCTGTCCATGCTCTCAACGAACGTGAAATGCTTACCTGTTTTTTCATAGCTAAGCTTTGCTCAATGTCCCATGAAAGAACTCCGCCAAAGGGATTTCGCATAGATGATAGAGCTTTGAACATCTGCTTTAATTGGTCATTGCTTCTAATTGAAACAAAGACATCAACTTTTTCTGTTGGTTGTTTTGGTTGATAATGATTAACCAAATCCTCTGCACAAAATTCATTTGTTTTGATTTGATTAAAAAGAAAAAATCTATCCCATATACGTATTTGGTTTGTAGGTAAACTGCGAAATTCACGGTCGTGCCCTTGAACAATAAAGTAAACTGGCAAGCCTGAATATTGTGAAGCGTATTCTCTCCATTCATAATCTGAAACCGAAATATTTTTTGTGTGTACTAATAAGCCATTTTTAAAATGATAAAGAATAAATATACCTTGAGATTCACATATGTTTATGTAGTCTCTGGGATAATTTTTCCAATTAGCAACTCGATTCCAAATGGCTTTAAAGTAAAATTTCACTTCATCAAAAGTACTATTTTCATTATAAATGCTTACTGAAATACTAGACGTGGCTTCAGTTTTTTTAATCCATTCTGGCAATTTGATCATAGAGCGGTACGACAATGGCAACAACCATCCATATCATTACTATACCCATGATAGATACCAAAATTGGCCCCGTCCAGGCTAATATTTTTTTGAGTTTGTGTTGGCAATGATTTTTTAAAGTTTGTGCGCATATGTCACTATATATGGCTATCTGAGATGTCTTTTCTCCAATCAATAGTAGATCAGCCAATGGTTTGGGAAGATTTAAAAACTTTGAGAGTGAGAGGCTTACATTCCCTTCATTTCTAATGGAGCGCTCGATTTTATGTGCTTGATCTTTTAAATGTGCGTTTTGTAAAATATCAGCGCTATAGTGTGCTGCTTGAACTACATGATGTCCTCGTTGTAATAATGTTGAAAAACTTTTTAAATAAAAGCCTTGCAAGGTTTCAAGGTAAATTGATCCAAATATTGGCCATTTAAGAGAAAGCCACGAGTATGCAGTTTTTAGTTTTGTAATTTTTGAAGCTAAATATAAAGTTGCAAATATTGCAAGCACGAGAGGTACATTTGTAAACATATTAAAGATATTTTTCAAAGCTTCTGCGAAGTGAATAAATAATGTTGTAGCTAGGTGCTGCTCAAAATTATTATTTCTAAAAAACTCTAAAGCTACAGGAAAAAGAAATTCACTAAAACCTATAACCATTCCTAAAATAATAATAGTTAAAACAAGTGGATATTGAAGACTGGTTCGTAATTGCTTGAAAAAATCAGCCTCTTCTTGTCTGAGCAATGCGTAATCTTCAAAAGTCTGGGCATATTGTCCTGTAACTTCAGAAACACTCAATAGTCCGATAAAAATCTTAGGAAACAGCGGGTGCTCTGCTAGAATTTGAGAAAGGGTTGCTCCTGCGTACAGTCCTTCTAGTAATATATCAATAAGCTGTTTTTGCCGTTGATTTAGACGAAGTTTACTAGTTTGTAAACTTTCTAATAGCGACAGCCCTTGCTTTAGAAAAAATCCCATATCCTTAGCCCATTCAATGGTCCAAGTATTTGAGCTATTTTTATACAGCCAAGAAAATCGTTGGGCTTGCAAGGTAATAGGTTGCAGACGTTTTAATTTTAAACTTTGTAATGCCTGCTCGCGGCTATTTGCAGGAATAGTTCCTCGAACTTTTTGCCCATCACTATTGAGGGCTTGAAATTGTTAAGTGCGCATGAAATAGTTTAGGCATTTTTTTGAAGAAGCGCCAAGGCTTGTTTTTTAAAGTCCCAATACTAATGTTCTGGTGTTCTGGCAAAAATCCACCCACTTGTGCGTTCCACAAAATTTGATATTGTCCAGGTTGTTTTAAAAGTTGGTCATGGGTGCCATCTTGCACAATTTCTCCTTTATCAAAAACTAATATGCGGTCCATTTGCAAAAGAGTAGATAAACGATGCGCTATAACTATAGTGGTCTTTCCTTGCATTAGTGCCAGCAAGGAATCTTGAATAACATTTTCAGCAACTGAATCGAGCTGTGAAGTTGCCTCGTCCAAAATCAAAATAGGGGCATTCTTTAAAAAGGCGCGTGCAATTGCAATACGTTGACGCTGTCCACCAGACAATTTGACGTCCCGTTCACCAACTAAAGATGCATATCCCTTGGAGAGGGCAAGAATAAATTCATGGGCAAAAGCTTTTTTTGCAGCTTCTATAACTTCATCTGCTGTAGCATGGCTTCCATACCTAATGTTTTCTAAAAGGGATCGATGAAATAACGATGGGTCTTGGGGGATGAACCCAATGGATCTGCGTAATGATTCTTGAGAAACATCTTTAATGTCTTGATCATCAATCAAAATACGCCCTTCGTTTACATCAAATAGTCGTAAAATCAAATGCACAAAGGTGGTTTTTCCACTTCCTGAATACCCTACTAAACCAACCTTTTCACCTGCTCTAATCCTAACTGTTTTGTTTTGGAATAAGAGCTCATTCCCTTCGTAGCCAAATTGGACATTTACAAAGACAATAGCCCCTTCTTTGATATCTAAATCTGGTGCATTGTCTTGATCTAAAATTTGAATCGGCGACAGCATTAATTTTAAAGATTGCGTGAGTGTGCCTAGTAAATCGGAGAGCTTGCTAATATCTCTGGAAAAATTCCACAGTCTGTCTATAAGGGTAATGCTTAAGCTAAGGACGAGTGCAAAATCCCCTACGGTTACTCGTCCTTTTGAAAAAGCATTAATCAACCAAAAATAGGAAACGCTGATGTAAACTACAAATGACGTGCCAAGCAGTGCAAACATTTTTAAGACATACCAATCCCTTTGTACATCTGCTGTGTAATACTCGTCCAAAAATCCGGCAAGGTAACTTTTTTCAAAATGCTTTGCAGCAAAAAGTCGCACACTCATCATGTTGCCCAAAATATCAACAAATGCTCCCATTGCTTTTGATCTTGCTTTTGCTGAACCAGCCGCATATTTTTTAACCCCTTTTGCAAGTAGGTAAGACAGACTTATAAAAATTACCAACCATATAGCTAGTGTCCAGCTCAAGAAGGGATGAATTTTTGCAATAATATAAATTGAAACTGGTAAAATGATCAGATAACTAAAAAAGCCATCGCCAATTAATTTGATTAAATCCGGAATACCGCTCATCACTTCTTTGATGCGCGCGGCGATGCTTCCAGTAAAGTGTTCCTGATAAAGTTGATGAGAATGCAGCATCATCTGCTGCATCAAAAGATCACCTGCATATCGCTTTACGCCAGGATTAAGATACATCCACGCGTAATCTATAACCCTATAGGTTATCACCACCAATGTTATTAACACTACAAAACATGCAACAGGTGCCCAAAGCGCATCAAATGCATTTTGTGGAAGTGTTGTTTGCACACGATCAAGGATGACTTTGATGATGTAGGGTTTAATTGCTGTATCTAGTGCAGGTAAAGCATACAAAAATAAAACGGTGATGCCCACACCTTAAACGGCTTTAGAGTATGCAATACAAACCTAAAGGGAGTTAAGGGAGCCATTATCAAAAGTGTTTAAGACTTAGTCGTTCATCCTAGTGTTTTTTATTTCTAATGCCAAGTCGTAGGCTTGTTTTTTAGGAATTCCATGAGTAGCGCTTACAATGCTGGCAATGTCTTTAATAGAATGAGTTTTTATAAGATTAGCGATTTGCTCATTGATGTTATCTAGTGACGCTTCTTTTTCAGAAGGAGGGCTTAAGACAAGAACAATCTCTCCTTTTATTGAGCTACGTTTTGAAAACGTTTCAATGACTTCGTTAAATGTTCCAAAAACTGACTCTTCATAGATTTTTGAAATTTCACGGACAATCGCTACTTGTCTGTCATCAAACATGGTTGCCATAGATGCTAAAGTTTTTAAAAGCCTTCTAGCAGATTCATAAAAAATCAAAGTACCCGGAATAGTTTGTAATTTTTTAGCTGCCTTTGATTCGAAAAATCCAGCAAAGAAAAATTGGTTTGTTGGCATGCCCGATAAACATAAACCAGAAATAACCGCGCAAGCACCAGGTAATGCTGTGTAGTAAAGCTTTTTTGCTTGAATTTCATGAATGAGTTTATAACCAGGATCTGAAATAAGCGGCATTCCTGCGTCGCTGACAAGACAAACCTTACCGCCTTGAATAAGTTTTTCGATAATCTGTTCACGAGCTTTTTCAGCATTATGTTCGTGATACGTTAACAGCGGTTTTTTAATGCCATAAGCTTGCAGTAGTTTGCTCGTGACACGAGTATCTTCGCAATAAATAACATCACACGCTTTTAGATATTCAAGCGCTCTTAAAGTTATATCTTTAAGATTTCCAATTGGGGTGGGGACAATATATAGCCCAGATTTTAATTCAATATCCATAGCAGGCAATCATGACGCAGTAATAGGTCTAGGACAATATAAATTACACTTGTTATTTTTGTGATTTTCCAAAAACGTTGTTTAAAGGCAAATGTTTTTGGAGCGCCTTTGGGAGTGCCAATCATAGGGTTTGCATCAACTTCCAGTCCTCTAGATACAAGCATGAAAAATACTAACCACCAAGTGCTTGAAAAGACAACAATACCAGCAACAATGCTCATTAACTTATAGCGCCACTCGAAAGACCATCGATCATTTTTAAATATCGCTTGTCAATCGCAAAGTGCTTTTGTTCACTAGTATTAGCTCTTGGCTGCATATTCAGGCGAAAGGGGGTTGTAATAATTGTTTGGTATTTGTTGTATGCATTGCTTGGATCTTTTGCGAAAGCTTCATTGTTTTTTGATATTAGAACCATTTCTTCACCTAAAGTCGCATATCCCATTACTAATCCAAAAAAGTGAATGCGTTTTATTCCCAAAATTTTTGTTTCAACAAAGACAGGAGCGCCACTTGTGCCAGGAAGCGCTAATCCATAAGGACGTTTGTCGTTCATCCAGCTTTTTAAAGCAAAATAACGACGCTGCTTACTTTCGGACTCATTGATTCCAGGTTTTTCTTTTGGCAATTCATTTGTTGGATCAAAGAAAATGGAACTTAACATTACAGTTCTAAAATTAGCCAAAGCATCTTCGTCCACATTAGGAAAGAAAAGGCTCCATTCATATAAATAAAACCCACGTTTTAATTTTTGTGAAGGAATATCAGCATTGCCCCAAGTCATTACAAGCATGGGTACATCTGGCTCTAACACAAGCTCTTCTTCAATGTTAATGGGTGTTATGTCCTGAACTGGTTCAGATAGTTTTAAAATTGCTATATCAAATTTATGCTGATCCCCTGATTCAAAGCGAATATACCTACTATCTAAAAGTACATATTCAACATTACGTGTGATTTCATGATTGGGGCTGGTGCTAAGGGTTACTGTAAGTTGCTTAGGAGTGATCAGCACATAAGCGCCCAAATCTTTCATTGGGTATTTTGCATTTAGCAACAGTTGCATGCCATGCGCTGCAGTTATAACAATATTATTGCGGACCAAAACACCAGACTGAGTGAATCCTAAATTTCGATCTGTAATTAGTGCTGCAGCTTCATGATGAGATGAATTATAAGCTAGCAACACATGCTCTTTAACAGTGCCAGAAGCTAACATAGCAGCTAAGGGCATGCTTACTAAAAAGAACCATAATACTTTAAAAAAATTATTGAGTTTGTAATTCACGGCTTGCATTTAAATCAATTCTTCGATCAACAATCATGTACATTATGTCACCAATAAGGTGCAAAAACATACCCAATAATGTGAACATATAAAGGCATCCAAACATAACCGGATAATCACGACTTAGCGCTGCTTCAAAGCCAAGTAATCCTAGTCCATCTAAAGAAAACAATACCTCAATCAAAAGACTGGATGTAAATAAAATATGCACGAACGCCGCAGGAAAACCGGCAATTACTATTAGCATTGCGTTGCGAAAAATATGCCCATATAAAATCTTATTTTCTTCTAAACCTTTTGCGCGTGCTGTTGTTACGTATTGTTTATTTATTTCCTCAAGAAATGAATTTTTAGTAAGCAGGGTTAGTTTTGCAAATCCAGATATTACCATAGCCAATAGGGGTAAAAATAAATGCCAAAAATAATCAGTGATTTTTCCCATAAAACTCAAATCAGACCAATGATCTGAAAACAACCCTCTCAAGGGGAAAAATTGAAAAAAGCTACCGCCAGCAAAAAGCACGATCAAAAATAAAGCAAACAAAAAACTAGGAACAGCGTAAGCCACGACAACAATTCCACTGGTTATAATGTCAAATCTGCTTCCGTCATGTACTGCTTTTCGAATTCCTAGTGGTATAGAAATAAGGTATACAAGCAGCGTTGTCCAAAGTCCCAATGATATTGAAACAGGTAGTTTTGCTTTTATAACTTCAATCACCGATTTGTCACGAAAATAGCTTTTTCCAAAATCAAAACGTGCATAATTTTTTAACATTAAGAAAAAACGTTCATGGGCAGGCTTATCAAATCCAAACTGTTTTTCAAGTTGTTTTATGAATGCAGGGTCAATGCCTTGTGCGCCACGATAACTCTGGTCAGTGCCAAATGTTTGATCTCGTTGCATTTGATCGCCGCTACCACCAAGCCTTGAATCGACATCGCTTGCATCACCACGCATTTGGCTAATTACCTGCTGAATAGGTCCACCAGGTGCTGCCTGTACAATAATAAAATTGAGCAGCATTATTCCCAGCATAGTAGGAATCACAAGTAGTAATCGGCGTGCAATGTAACTGATCATTTAGGCAACCCAACCTTTTATTATGCGCATAATTCTATGAATCATTCCTTGGTTTTGTTTTATTGTTTGTTCCTGACCATCTGGCTTTTCCCACCAGGTTAACACTGGGAATGGCGAATACTTTGGTGATTTTTTAGGCATTGCAAACTTATTCCAATATGCGGTACGCAATCCCACAAAATCCCAATTCATAATTATGTAATAATTCCAGCATAATACGCGGTCTATTGCATGGGCACAATTCAACATTGATTGATAATCTTTAGCAGCGATTAATATTTCTATTAACTCGTCTACCACTGTATTTTTAATGCCTGCTAAGTTTTTGGAGCCTTTCACGCTGGCTGACTTGCTGCCAAAATATTCTCGTTGTTCATTGCCCAATGAATGGTCTTGTGCAATGCCTATCATCACCATATCAAAATCAAATTGGTCAACCATTTCTGTGTAGGTGCTTGCATCTACTTGTCGTGGCTTTAATTCTATGCCGGCAACGGCTAGGTTGCGTTGCATGTGTAAAATAACCTTCTCAAGGATGGCATCTGTATATAGAAAAGTAATTTCAAAGACTTCTCCTTTTGTATTCGTGAGCTTTTGATCTTTCAATTTCCATCCGGCTTCTTTCAGCAAGTCTAGTGCTTGCTGTAAGATTTCCCTGGGTAAAATATCTTCTTTGTATACAAGATTCTTAAAAGAGGGGCCAAATACTTCTGCAGGTAGCTTATCTTTATACGGTTGCAAAAGATTAAGCTCTTCCCCTGTTGGTTCGTCGTTATGAGCAAGCTCAGAATTTCCGTAATAACTATTCAAACGATAATACTCATTGTAGAACATTGATCTGTTTAAACTTTCAAAATTGAAAAGCATGGAAATAGCTTTTCTAACGCGAATGTCTTGAAATTTTTCACGTCTTAAATTGAACGCAAACCCTTTTATAGCTTGAATGCTGCTTCCAGGTATAATTCGCTTTATAATTTTTCCATCTTTTACAGCAGCAATATCGTAAGCGGTGTGCCATTTATTGGCAGAAGCTTCGAGCCATAAATTTGAATTACCTGCCAAAAAGCTTTGAAATGCAGCGTTTTGATCTCGAAAATATTGCAGCTCGATTGTGTCAAAATTATACTGGCCAACGTTTGATGGAATTTTTTCTCCCCACCAATTTTTTACTCGTTCAAAAACAAGAGTGCGCCCAAAGTCAGCCACACTTATTTTGTATGGTCCACTTGAAGGAAATGGCTTGGTCATAACGCCACTCTCGTTCATGTGTTTTTTGAAAAATTTACTAGGGTATATATATATTTGACCCAATATTCTAGGGAGTTCTTTATTTCCAGGATTTTTGCTGTGAAATTTAACTGTGTGTTGATCTATCTCCACGACCTTTGAAACATCTTGATAATACTGTTTCATCATAGGGTTAATTTTTATTAAAAAATTAAAACTCCAAATAACATCTTCAGCAGTTATTGGTGTGTCGTCAGAAAACATTGCTTCTTCTCGAAGGTGGTAAGTAATAGTTTTTTTATCACTACTTATTTCTAAATTTTTTGCTACATAAGGATAGCTGATTCCAATTTCGTCTTGTGATTCATCAAGCAATTTTGCAAAACAAAAAATTGCAATATGAATAGGAGATGTGCCCATTACGGCAAAGGGATTTAAACTATCATACGTTCCAATAACTGCAAGCTTTAGGGTGCCTTTCTTTGGTGCATTAGGGTTTACGTGGTCAAAATATTGAGAGTTTGCATCATATTTTGGTGCAGTATTGTGCACACTAAAATAAGTAAGCAATTCGGCGTCAAGACTTGCCCCTAAAAAACTAAAAAGAACTACGATAATTTTTTGCTGTATTTTGCGCGAAAGCTTAAAGCCCATGCATTCTTCTCCTGTTGTTGTGTTCTTGAGATAGCTAAACTGTCAGGGCTGACATCTTCTGTAATTACACTGCCTGCTGCTATATACGCGCCATCACTAATTATAACAGGTGCTACAAGAGTACTATTTGCGCCGATCATAACATTTTTTCCAATGTGTGTTTTGAATTTTTCAAATCCGTTATAGTTGCAAGTAATTGTTCCTGCACCAATGTTAGCACCTTCTCCCACTGTTGCATCTCCAATATAACTTAGATGTTTTGCCTTTGCATTTTTGCTTATGGTTGATCCTTTTACCTCAACAAAATTTCCTATAGAAGCATGTTCTTCAACCACTACGTTGCCACGTAAATGAGCAAATGGGCCAATGCTTGCTGCACTTTCAATTGTGCAACTGGAAAGATACGAAAAGCTTAGTATTTTTGCATTTTGTGCAATGTGAACATTTTCACCAATATGCACACTTTGCTCAATAATCGTGCCTGCGCCTATTTTAGCGTCATAGTTAACGTAACTTGTATCAGGCAATAAAAATTGAACGCCATTCAACATATGCTGGGTTTTGATACGGCGTTGCATTATTTGCTCTGCTTGCGAAAGTTCTACAAGTGTATTTACGCCTAGGAAATTTTCTTCATCCGCTAGCATAAGCTCAGTTGTATATTTTTTAGCGCTTGCTAGCTTTACAAGATCAGTTGCGTAAACTTCTCCTGATTCTGAATTGATTTCTAAGTGTGGCAAAAGGTCTTGAAGCATTTTTACTTTAAAAGCGTAAACGCCCGCATTTCCAATTGAAATATTTTTCACATTTTCATTATGTTTCGTTTCTTTTATTGAAACAGGGTAACCTTCATTATTACATTCAATGCGTCCGTACGATTTACTCAAATCATTAAGCTGCATTCCTATAACCGTTAAATCTGCTTTTGAATATTCTAAGTTCTTAATGTCTTGATGGTCTAAAAGTGGTGTATCCGCACAAAGCAAAAAAACTTTATCAACATTGCTTTTAAGTTTTTGCACACCAAGCTTAAGCGCATCGCCTGTGCCTAAGGGGACTGCTTGTACCACAACATCAGTATTTTTTAATATTTCATGACGCTCAAGTTCAGGCGATGTTACTACAATAACCTGCTCTGCATTTAAAATTTTTACAGCATCTAACACCCACTGTAACATAGGTTTCCCAGCAACTTTGTGAAGAACCTTTGGTAAAGCGCTCTTCATGCGCTTGCCATGGCCCGCGCTCAAAATAATTACAGCTTTCATCGTTATTTGTGCTAGAGTTTGCCCCAATACCATACCATGTGTTCATCTTAATGGCTATTCTTGGCTTCTCATTGTCAACCGGCGTTTGTCAGCTAGCGTGGCATCACGAAGGCGAATTTAAAGAGCATGTTGCACTATTAGAGCCCGGGCAAACTCACGCGGGGATTTTAACATCTTTGATTAAAGATTTTTTGCCTATGCCTCCAAAAGTTATTGCCACAACAACCGGTCCCGGTTCCTTTACTAGTATTCGCATTCAGTTAGCAACTGCAATTGGCCTTAAAATAGGATATGAAACAACGCTTTTTTGTCCCAATACCCTTGATCTTTTGCAATGGGCATTTGAGGGAGCAATTCCGGCTATCGATAGTTTTCGTGGGGACTATTTTACAAAAATAGATGGCTCTGTTAGTTACGCAACAGAACAAGAATTAAATGTTTTAAAAGACCAAGGAAAATCTATTTGTGGTGATCTGGGACAAGCATCTAAAAATTTAGCTCTCCATTTGTTACACTATTATTTATTTCATCCAAACCCTGAAAGTATAAGTAGTCTTGAGCCATATTATGTTAGAACACCAGAATACAAAACCAGAGCCAATTACCAAGGATGATGCCTCCTGGTTTCAACCTTTGTTTAAAGTGTGCTTTGATCGAGAAGAGCTTTGGTCGCAGCATTTAGGTGATCACAAATACGAAGCATTTCACATTAACAAGCAAGCATTTATTTTTACCTATACAGTTGGTGATTCAACAGATTTGCTCACCATTGGGGTGCATCCTGATCAACGAAAAAAAGGCTTGGCTACATATCTACTAAAATGGGTAATTGCTAAGGCGCCTGAGGGGCAAAAATTTTTTCTAGATGTTGAATGCCAAAATATTGTAGCTATTCAATTATATAAAAAAATTGGCTTTGAATTTGTGTCCATCCGTAAGGGGTATTATCCTCAATTATCTGCCCCTGCTCTTGATGCGTTTGTTATGGCTTACCAAAAATTACCGAAGCCGCTATCATAAGCTACCTTACAAAAGGTAGTTATGATGAACCCAATTACACAAAGACGCTTATATCAGTTCAAGGCAAACAAGCGTGGGTATTATTCGTTTCTAATTTTTGTAGGAATTTTTTTAGTAACCTTATGCGCAGAATTCATAGCGAATGATAAACCACTTTTGGTTAGTTATAAGGGAAGCTATTATTTTCCTGTGCTTAAAAGTTATCCCGAAACCACTTTTGGTGGAACATTTGAAACGGCAACAAACTACCGAGATCCTTTTGTGCAAAATCTTATAAAGCCTAATGGTTTTATTATTTGGGCACCAATTCCATTTAGCATTAATACTGTTAATTATGCTCTTAATTCACCAGCGCCATCGCCCCCTACTTTTGACAACTTGCTAGGAACAGATGATCAGGGGCGTGATGTCTTAACCCGTTCTCTTTATGGTTTTCGTATTTCTATTTTATTTGGTTTGGCGCTTACGTTAGGGGCTTCAATTATCGGAATTTTTACAGGCTCTCTTCAAGGATATTTTGGTGGACGATTTGACCTACTGATGCAGCGATTCATTGAAATTTGGAGTAACTTACCCGTTTTGTATCTACTGATTATTCTTTCTAGCATGATTGAGCCGAATTTCTGGTGGCTATTAGCAATTATGCTGACGTTTTCATGGATGACCTTAGTGGGTGTTGTTAGGGCTGAATTTTTCCGTACGCGTACTCTTGATTACGTTCGAGCAGCCGAAGCATTAGGCGTTCCAAGCAGCCGTATTATATGGCGGCACATGCTACCTAATGCAATGGTGGCAGTTATTACTTACTTACCATTTATACTGAACGGTTCTATTGCCACGCTAACATCTCTTGATTTTTTAGGGTTTGGGCTGCCACCAGGATCTGCTTCATTAGGCGAGCTAATAACCCAAGCTAAAAATAATATCCAAGCACCATGGTTGGGGCTAACTGCATTCTTTTCAATATCTGTGCTTTTAAGTTTGCTGATTTTTACAGGTGAAGCTGTACGTGATGCATTTGATTCTAGAAAAATTAAAATCGGGTAAGATTAGTCTGGGTTTCTGTCTAAAGAAGATGCTTATAAATATTTAAACATTGATTTTTTTTGAAAATAAGTTATATAAAGAAAATATAAATAGGTATTAACAAAGGATTTTTTATGAAATTTGTAGCAATATTAGTAAGTTTTATTATCTCATTGAGTGCTCTTAGTGCGACTAGCGCAGAAGAAACAACAGACACAGAATTGAGATTGGATAGAATTTGCCCTTATACAAGTTATTCAGGTAATGATATTAACATATCAATCACTACTAGAAAAAGTGCTAGTTAGTTTCCCTAATGAAGAAATAGCGAAAGCACTCAATCTATTCTCTGCTCCAGTAGCAGCAGATGCTGTTCTAGACTTTTACCCTAATAATTATCAATCTCTTAAAGGTGCAATAGAGAGATATAAAAAAACCGTTGCTGATCAATTGCATGAAATTTTTGGTGTAACAGCCGAGGGAATGCGTGTTAGAGATCCACAGTATTTCGATTTCCAATACGCTCTTTCTCGTCTTGATGTAAATGCATATCATTACAAACAGTCATTATATAGCCGTCTCAATAAGTAGTATTTATACAATATTTTCTAGTCCGACTATCACTTTTGGACTAGAGAATATTAGTTCATAAAGTTTACTCTCAAGCCTATTAATCTATTTTTAATATCCCTATTGCACACTGGTAATTATAACAGTTGCTTTAGGTGTTTTTTTATGAAACTAGCCTTATTGTTAATAGGTTTTTTTGGGACATTCAGCTCAATTAATGCAGCAGATGATATTCGAGATTTAGACGATCCGTGTGCTTATCTCAACACTCGTGACGGTAAACCGCTAACTTACAAGCAAGCTTTAGAAACAGTGTTGGAAAATTTAAGTGACTTTTCTGGTGAAGATAAAGATGTTATTCAAAATGGAATTGGCCTCTTTTTTCGTCCTGCAGTAGCAGAAATAAGTTTTCATCAGACTCATTATCTTGAACTTGAAGAAAGCATAAAGAGCCTTAACAAGGCACTTGAACAAAGAAATATTGCTTATGAACTTTTTAATTTTAAGCTTTCCACCCAAGCAAATGAAGATTTAGAATCCTATTCCATAGAACATCTCATGAATTACAGTATTTGGTACGGATTGGGAACCATTAGTTCAAATGCATGGAAATACAAACAAAAGCAAAAAGAGCTTGGAGAGTGGTATTAATCTCTGTACTGATCTGTTTTATCTGAATTGATTTACGAATTCAGCAAGGCCTATCTGGCGTTTACGTCTAGTTCTTTCTGCTGTTAGTATTGCAGCAATCTGTGCCAAGCTTTTTTCAAAATTTTGATTGACTATTACGTAATGGTATTCGGGCCAGTGACTAATTTCTGATGCTGCTTCATTCATTCTTGTGCTGATTGTTTCGTCATCATCTTGAGCTCTGTTTTTTAGTCGTTCGTATAAGGTAGGTAAATCAGGTGGCAAAATAAAAACGGTTACTAAATCATTAGGTGCTAACTGTGCAATTTGTTGTGTGCCTTGCCAGTCAATGTCAAAAATAACATCAAATCCCATTTCCAATTGCTCAAATACAAACTCTTTAGGGGTGCCATAAAAATGTCCAAATACTTCTGCATGTTCTAAAAGCTCGCTGTTGTTAAGCATTTCTTTGAACCTATTTTCAGTTATAAAAAAATAGTCTTTACCATCAATTTCAGATGGACGTTTGGGTCGGGTTGTTACCGAAATAGAATTTTTTAAATGCACATCTTGCTTAAGTAATGCCTGAGCAATTGAGGTTTTTCCAGCACCAGATGGTGATGACAATATAAACATTAAACCGCGTCTTTTAATATTCATAATTGCCTCTTTTTTTGTTTTTCAATGTGCCTAAGGTTTTTAACATTTTGATTGTGAGCTTTTAAGTCAGAACTAAATTCATGTCCACCTGTGCCACTTGCTACAAAATATAAATAAGCAGTTTGGGCAGGTTTTAATACTGCCATAATGCTAGCTTCCCCAGGACATGCAATTGGTGTGGGAGGCAATCCTTTGTTTAAATATGTATTGTATGATGAATCAGTAGCGAGATCGCTTTTAAAAATAGGCCTGTAAAAAGACGTTTGTCCTTTAGTGACAGCATAAATGACGGTTGGATCAGCTTGTAAGGGCATGTTAATTTGCAACCGATTTAAATAGACCGATGCCACTAAATCACGCTCTTCAGATAATCCTGTTTCTTTTTCTACAATTGAAGCAAGAGTCAAAACTTCATCCCAGCTTTTTAAAGGGCAGTTGCTCTGGCGCATTGCCCATATCCTATTTTTAAGGATTTCCATGGCTTTTTTCATGCGCTGCAATACTTGTTGCCGCGACTCTCCCCAATAATAATCATACGTTTCAGGTAACAACGTGCCTTCTGAAGGTAATGCCTCAATAGTGCCTGTTAAAATTGAAATGTCTTCAAGTTTTTTTGAAATTTCATAAACAGTGAGGCCTTCTGGAATGGTGATATGGTGAACAACAACATCTTCTTTGGCTATTTTCTGCATTAATTTCCACAAAGTAATCTTTGGTTCAGCTAGATATTCACCATGCTTTAGCGATTGCTTTTTTAATTTTAGAAACGCCACGCCACATAAAAAGCTTACCGTATGGGGAATTAGTTTTTGTTCTTTCAAAGAATGTACAATTGCTAATGTTGAATCGCCTTTTTTAATAATAAATGTGGTGTTTTCATTTATGTTTAATGGCGCCAAAAGTCCGCCAGGAGCATAAAATATGATCCCTCCTACAACTTGAAACAATAGAATAAGAAATATAAAGCGGCGCATAATTTACAACGAAATGGTGGTCGCAACAGGGATTGAACCTGTGACCCCTACAATGTCAATGTAGTGCTCTACCGCTGAGCTATGCGACCAATCTACTGGTTATACCATCGCATAATTTTTGCTGCAATGGCAGTGGTTACAAAAATTTAATCTCTAAAGCTTCAATAGTACGTAATTCATCACGAAGAGTTGCTGCTTTTTCAAATTCCAAATTACCTGCTGCTGTTTTCATATCTTTGAGCAGCTGATTCTTTTTCTTTTCAATGTCTTTTACAGAAAGATCTTTAAGTGGAGAATCAGAAGCTTGTTGTTTTTTACGCAGGTCCAGAGACGACGAAATTGTTTTTTTGATTGTCTCTGGGGTTATGCCATGTAGTTTATTGTGGGCTATTTGCTTATTGCGTCGACGTTCTGTTTCTTCTAAAGCACCAATTAAGGACTTAGTTTGTTTATCTGCATAAAGAATAACCCGGCCTTCAACGTTTCGTGCTGCGCGACCAATGGTTTGAATAAGGGAAGTTTTTGAACGTAAAAACCCTTCTTTATCGGCATCTAAAATAGCAACAAGACCGCATTCGGGAATGTCTAATCCTTCTCGTAAAAGGTTGATGCCTATCAAAATGTCAAAATCCCCAAAACGAAGCCCGCGAATAATTTCAATGCGTTCAAGGGTTTCAATGTCTGAATGTAAATAACGAACACGCATGTTGGCATCGCTTAAATATTCGGTTAAAGCTTCTGCCATTTTTTTAGTAAGCGTTGTTACTAAAACTCTGAATCCATTGGCAACCGTTTGACGGCATTCTTCCATCAGGTCATCAACCTGGTGATCACAAGGTTTAATAGTGCAAATAGGGTCCACAAGACCGGTTGGTCTAATTAGCTGTTCAACAAACACGCCTTCAGTTTGAGCTAATTCCCACGGTCCTGGTGTTGCTGAAATAAATAAAGTTTGCGGACGAAAATTATTCCACTCTTCAAACATTAGAGGTCGGTTATCTTTACACGATGGCAATCTAAATCCGTGTTCAGATAATACTTCTTTGCGCGCGCGGTCGCCTTTATACATTCCACCAATTTGTGGAACACTTACGTGGCTTTCATCAACAAACAACATTGCATCTTTGGGTAAATACTCAAATAGAGTAGGGGGCGGTTCACCAGGGGCACGTCCGGTTAAATACCTTGAATAATTTTCAATGCTTGCGCAGGTGCCGGTTGCTTGCATCATTTCTACGTCAAATTTTGTGCGTTGTGAAAGCCGTTGCGCTTCTAATAATTTACCCAATTCTTCTAGTTCGTTAACGCGCACAACAAGTTCGGCTTGAATTTTTTTAATGGCTTGCTGAATGGTAGGGCCAGGTGTTACATAATGGCTGTTAGCAAACACGCGAATTTCTTCAAGCTTTGCAAATTTTTCACCAGTTAGCACATCCATTTCTGAAATGCTTTCAATTTCATCGCCAAAGAAACTTAGGCGCCACGCACGATCAGCAAAATGGCTTGGAAAAATATCAAGTACATCACCACGGCTTCGAAATGTTCCACGTGCAAAAGCTAAATCATTTCGTTTGTACTGTAACAGAATAAGATTTTGCATAAGTTGTTGCTTATCAAGCATTTGTCCAACTTTAAGTGGCACGGTCATTTCGCTATACGTGTTTGCGCCACCAATGCCGTAAATACAGGAAACACTGGCAACCACTATAACATCACGCCGTTCTAGCATTGAACGAGTAGCTGAATGTCGCATTCGATCTATTTGTTCATTGATAGATGCAGTTTTTTCAATAAATGTATCTGTTCTTGCGACATAAGCTTCAGGTTGATAATAGTCATAATAGGAAACAAAATATTCAACTGCGTTATTTGGAAAAAATTCTTTCATCTCAGAATATAATTGAGCTGCCAGAATTTTATTTGGCGCCATTACTAATGACGGGCGTTGAAGTTGTTGAATCACTTGTGCCACGGTAAATGTTTTACCGGATCCAGTGACGCCTAGCAAAACTTGATCGCGTTCGCCTGCTTGAAAGCCCTTAATAATTTCTTTAATAGCAGCTGGTTGATCACCTGCTGGTTGAAATGGTGACTCAAGTGCAAAAGCAGGGCTTGTTTCACTGCGTTCGTTATATAGCAAGGGAACGATGGCGGTCATGATCAGGTGCTCTAAATGGGTTCTGTATTATTGATAAACTAAGCCAATGCCGCAAGGGTAAACTCAATAGTTTGTCATCTTTGTTGTATTTGGAGATTTTATTTCATTGTTTATCGAACTGGAGCTTGGTAATTGAAAAACAACCAAGCCCAATTTTTTCAGCTCTTTTATATCCAGATTTTTTTAAATTTTTTTCGATAAAGTAATTAAGCAAACCATGAGAAACTAACGCAATTGATTTTCTTTGTGATCTTTTTATCAGCAGATCAGCGCCATTTTTTGCGCGCAAACGTTCTTGTGAAAAAGATTTATCCGTTTTTAATAAGCCTAATGCCCACATTATTCGTGAAATAAGCATCCATGTTTTGAACTTGGCTTTTAAAATTGGAACATGAAAAACTCTTAAATCAAACTCCACAAAAGCATCACTAATAATAATTTGTTCAGTTTTTTTATGAAAAAGAAATTGAGCGGTTTTGATGGTGCGTGGTGACGAAGATGTTAAAATATCAAAATTATCATTTCCCAAAACAATATCAATTTGAGACTTTAAAGAAGTTATTTCATCCAAACAGATATCTTGTGTGAAATTATATGCTTTGATTCTTTCAACGGCATCTGCAAAATGACAACGTCCATAATTGATGTTCGGTGTGCAATGTCTAATTAGCAAGATCATGCTACATTATTGATAAACTGAGCAAAGGCTGCAAGGGTAATATTTTATGAGAAAGTAGTGTTGGAGATTTTTATGACTTATAAATCTATCGAAGTCGTTCCACACAACTCTAATTGGCCTCAGCTATTTGAGGCAGAGGCCGATCTTATCAAACAAAAAGTGGGCGATAATTTTCTTGAAATTCACCATGTTGGTTCTACTTCTGTGCCAGGGCTATGCGCGAAACCTATCATTGATATTATTTTAGTTTTAAGAAATTCTGCGGAATCTATTGATCTTTTAGAAGCGATTGGCTTTAAGTTTAAGGGTGAAATGAATATTCCTTTTCGTTCTTATTTTAGTAAAAAAACCGAAACACCAGTGCACCTTCATGTGTATGAGCCCGGAAGTGCCGAAATTGAATTGAATTTATTGTTTAGAAATTTTCTAATATCAAACGCAAAAGCGTGCGTTGAGTATGCCAACTTAAAAAATACGTTGGTAGAAGAACAAAAAAGTTATAAAAATGTGCCCCCTATGTTTTCTCATTACACATTAGGAAAAAATACTTTCATTCAAAAAATTCTGCAGCAAGCGGGGTTTGATAAATTACGCCTGATGCATTGCACCCATTACGCAGAATGGGAAGCGGCTAAAGCGTATCGTCAAAAATATTTCTTTGATAAAGTTCCCATTGTTGATCCTTACACTTGGACGTTTAATCATTTTGATCACACACATTTTGTGCTGTACAAAGGCACTCAAATTATTGGGTATGCACACTTGCAACGTTGGCCGAATCAACGTGCAGCCATGCGTATTATCGTTATTGATGGAGCATTTAGAAATCAAAAATATGGTAGCTATTTATTAGAGCTTTGTGAAAAGTGGTTGAAGTTACAAGGATTTATAAGTTTGCATGTGCAGTCTTCACCACAAGCTTATAATTTTTACTGTTATCATGGTTACGTGAAAATGCCTTTTAATGATCCTGATAATCACGAAAGCGATTTACAAGATATTGAAGTAGGGAAAATGTTATGAACCAATTCAAACTAGATGAATTCATTAAAATAATAACCAATACTCCAGTTTGGGTTTGGGGAGCATTGTGTTATTTACTCTTTGTTGGATTCAAAGCAATGCGCACTAGAATTGTTCGCTTACCTAAGCTTTTTGTAATGCCAATTGTTTTTCTAGGATTAAGATATAAGCTTTTTTTTGCATCTAATGTTGAGGTCTACATAAGCTTATTATTGTTTTGTTTCGTTGTTGGTTTTATAACAGCAAGCAATGCGACCATAAAAATTTTAAAAGAATTAAAATCCATAGAATTACCTGGTAATTACACAACCATAACCATTTCAATTTTCTTTTTTTTAGTAAAATATACGCTTGGTTATCTTGAAGCTACGAGACCTGAATTAGTAAGTCAGTGCTCTTTTGCTGATTTAGTGATTAGTGGTTGTTTGATTGGCTATTTTCTTGGTCATATGTCTTGTTATGTGTATAGATTTATGAAGGAAGATTGATTATGAACACTATAAAATTTGTTGATACACTTTGTGAGCCCATTGAAGAACAAATGCGAAATGACTTGGTCAAATATGAAGCTAGTCATGGCATTGATGTTAATTACAAGCGGTTTGCATTAGTTTTATCAGATGAACAAAATAACACGCTTGGCGTTCTAAATGCTTTTACCGCATTTGCAGAAATTTACATTGACGATATGTGGATTGATAATCATCATCGAGGTAAAGGATATGGCAGGCAACTAATCCAAGCCCTTGAAGATCACTTTAAGGGCAAGGGTTTCAATAATATCAATTTGGTTACCAACCAATTCCAAGCTCCAGAATTTTATAAAAAATGCGATTTCGAATTAGAGTTTATAAGAAAAAATATTAAAAATCCAAAACTTACCAAGTTCTTTTTTATTAAGTATTTTGGTGACGAAAAGCAAACACAAGGCATTTTGCCAAAAACTTAGTAGGGTAGTTATGAAAATTCACCAATCCACTTTAACAGCTGAACTCAAAAACAAAATATATGAAGAATTTAGTAATGCAGCTATCAAAGCAACAGGTATTGATGGCTTAAATGAAGAGCCAATTTCTTTTGAACGAAGAGAGGGTCCTAATGTTATAGCTTGTGTAGGTGTGCAAATGTTTTGGGGGCAGCTGCATATCAAATATCTTTTTGTAGAAGAAAACTATCGTTGTTTAGGTATTGCCACAGAATTAATGCAGCATGCTTTTAACTATGGAAAATCACGTAACTGTACTTTTGCGTTTGTTGAAACCATGAATTTTCAGGCTGTAGGATTTTACCAAAAATTAGGATTCAACGTTGAGCTATCTCGTAGAGGATACGATAAAAATTCCAGTCTAAATTATTTGAAGAAAGATTTATGAAGAGCTTTTTTAGCTAAACAAATGCGTTTTCTCAAGAGCTGATTTTGCATTTCTGTTTTGATTGCGGCTGGCATGTTCTTTTAATTCATATAATGTTTGCAAAGCTTGCTTGGGTGATAAATCATCAGGCTTAATACCACGCAAAAACTTTAACATGTTAGATTCCTCAATCGATGATTGAGCAGTTATCGTAGGGGTGTTTTCGGAAGTTGTGCTAGTCCCGATTTCTTTTAAAATTTCCTGAGCACGCGCAATAACAGTTTGTGGCAGGCCTGCCAGTTCGGCCACATGAATTCCATACGATTTATCGGCTGAGCCTTCAATAATCTCATGTAGAAACACAACATTTCCATCGTGTTCAATTATTTTCATGGTTAACAGCTTAACAGGGTGATGCGCTGCCAAATCAACTAATTCGTGGTAGTGAGTTGCGAAAATGCAGCGTGATTTTATGTTATTAATGATGTGTTCGCTAACTGCACTTGCTATGGCTAGTCCATCTTGAGTAGAAGTGCCGCGGCCAATTTCGTCTAATATAATGAACGATTGCTCAGTTGCTTGGTGCAAAATACTTGCCGTTTCAACCATTTCCACCATAAAAGTTGAACGCCCAGCAGCTAAGTCATCTGCGGCGCCAATTCGCGAAAATATTTGATCCACAATTCCAATTTCAGCGCGAGCTGCAGGAACAAATAAACCGCAATGAGCCATCCAAATAATTAAGGCATTCTGTCTAAGGTAAGTGCTTTTTCCTGCCATATTGGGGCCAGTTAAAAGAGCAAATGGTTGTTCAGAAAGGCTACAATCATTAGGGGTGAAAGTGTTAGAAGTGTACGTTTCCACAATTGGGTGGCGGCCACTTTTAATATTAAGAACTGGTGCTTCGCCTAATATAGGACGCACAAAATTTTTCACTGTGGCTAATTCTGCCATACTGCTAGTAACATCAATTTCTGCAATCAATAAGGCAAGAACTTCTAGCTGTTCTCGGTGTTGTAAAATTTGGACGCATAAGCATTGGAATATTTTAATTTCTTGTGCAATTGTGGCTGCTGCCGCATTAACTAATTTTGTTGCTAATTCTTGCAGTTCGGCTGTCATATATCTGGCGCCATTGCTAATTGCTTGGCGGTGAAAAAAAGCTTCAGGCACTTTGCTTAAATGGCTAGCGCTGACTTCAATATAATATCCGATTAGGTTATTGGTTCGGATTTTTAAATTTGAAATGCCCGTTTCGCTTTGGTAACGCTGTTCTAATTCTTTTAATTGCTTTGCACCGTTGTCACGTATGTAACGCAGCTCATCTAATGTAGAATCGACATTAGCTTTAATTAATCCGCCATCTTGAATAGTGGCTGGTAGATGCTCTTCAAGAGTTTGCTCTAACATGTTCATTAAATCTAATGGCACATCAAACGTCCAAAAAGATTGTTGATCCAGCATTTGACTCATCGTTTGTGCCACAGTCAGCACTTGAGTAATTGCTTTTAAATCTCGGGGTAGGGCTCTTTCCAAGATAATGCGAATGAGTGCGCGTTCACTATCTGGGCAATGGGCCAAAGCATTTCTAAGCATGGCACGTACATCACCTTGCTTTGTAAACCAATCAATTTTGTTCAAGCGTTGATTGATAGCTGTAATATCATTAAGCGGATGAGTGAGTTGTTCAAAAAATAATCTTCCCCCAACAGCAGTTCGGGTATTGTCTAAAGTGTGTAGCAACGACCCATCAAAATTACCTTTTAACGTGCGAACAATTTCAAGATTGCGACAAGATTGCGCATCAACTTTTACAAAGTTGTCATTATATATGCACTTCGGGGAACGCAAATGCCGATTTTTTTCTTGTTGCGTTAATTGTACGTAATCACACAAAATTCCTGCTGCTTGAATTAACATTGGTTGGTCAAGACCAAAGACTTCAGGGCTAATGGCTTTAAACGATTCCAACAGTTGTTTTTGCGTGCTGTTAAAATTAAAGCGTGTGTCTGAAAGTGGTCTAATAACTTTTTTAAATTCATTGAACACATCTAAATCAAGTGATTGCCAAATGCTTTCAGGCATTAGTATCTCAGCTGGATTTAGCTGATACAGGGTGCTGGCTAAAGATTGCAACGTTATATCTGTTACGCAAAACGTGCCAGTTGATATATCGGCCCAAGCAACACCTATGTGTTGGTTTTTTTTATCAATAGGACTGATAGCCACTAGATAGTTTGCTCTTGAAGGCGCAAGAAGGTTTTCTTCGGTAATGGTGCCAGGAGTGATAATACGCACAACACCGCGTTGCAATGGGCCTTTTTTGCCCAAAGCTTTGGCTTGTTCCGGCGTTTCAATTTGTTCGCAAACAGCAACCCGGAAACCTTTTTCAATTAATTTTGATAAGTACACTTCGTGTGAATGTACAGGCACCCCTGCCATGGGAATGGGTTGTCCGGCACTTTGCCCACGTTTTGTTAAAGCAATATCTAAAGCTGCTGCTGCTTGAACGGCATCATCAAAAAAAAGTTCGTAAAAATCCCCCATGCGATAGAACAATAAGCAGTCGCTATGTTGCTGCTTGATTTCATTATATTGCACCATCATGGGCGTGTGCGTTGTCATAAATATTTGTGAATACGTGCTTATATTCTTATAGCAAAACTAGAATAAAAAGTCGCTATGCCTGCAACTTGCTGTGATTTCACTAGGATTCCTCACAACAGCAATTTTTAATAGAAATTTGTCTAAATTTTTATTCAAATTAACAATTTGTTTATATTTGTTAACTAATCTTAGCAGTAGAAGGATGTCCCTTAGAAGCACATTAATTAACGTCAGTGGAGATTAGCATCATGCCAAATAAACTTCTTTTGTATGTTTTTCTTACATTTTTAAAAGGAGGGGCTATGAGTAAAAAAATTTTATTGCAGTCCGTAATTAATAAAATTATTGCGGTATTGATTTGTGCTTGGTTTTGTAGTGGCGCGTTTGCTGCTCAGTATCTAAATATTGCTAGTGATGCAGGAGATGCAGGAGATGCAGGAGGAATTTCCGGTAACGTTATTTTAGGAGATGCTGGCGTTCGGAAAATTGGTGAAGG
>DYTB01000004.1:0-15609 GCA_020726185.1 Candidatus Odyssella sp.
GTTACTTCCATATTACCGCCATTGAAAGAAACTGACTTACCCACATGATTAGTCGTACTTACTTTCACAAGCCCTGCATCAACAGATAAATTTAACAAGGAAGAGTTATCACCAGATAATACACAGGTACCTGCTCCGGTTTTGTGCGCATCGTTTGCAATTGGAGCAGACACGGTTGCACTATCAGCACCTTCTATTTCTATACTCATAGAAGGTGGGGCAAGTCTGCGAAGGGTATTATTTCCAGTATCTGTTACAAACACATACCCGAATGCATCGACAGCAAGACCAGTAGGGGCGTTAAATAGTGCTGCTGCACCTAATCCATCGGTAGAACCAGATGATCCTGCAGTACCTGCAATGGTTGATACAGTATAGGTGCCACTGCTGTTGGTAAGTTTACGAATCAAGTTGTTACCGCGGTCTGCCACGTAAAGGTTTCCTGCTGCATCAATATCAATATCCCAAGGACTGTTAAATCGCGCGGCTGTTCCTACTGCATCTGTAGAGCCAGATGTTCCTGCTGTTCCAGCAATGGTGGTTACAACACCTGCAGGGGTGATTCTGCGAATAGTGTTATTCCCAGTATCTGACGCATAAAGATTGTTAGAGCTATCGATAGTAATACCAGTAATACCATTGAACCTAGCTGCAGATCCTGTTCCATCAGTAGAATCTGCAGACCATCCTTGTCCCGCAAAAAAAGAGTATGAACCATCAGGTAAAATTTTATAAATAACATGCATTGTCGAGTCGGTCATAAAGATATTATTGCTACTATCAACAACAAGTCCCCATCCTGCATATCCATCAGAAACCGATACTGCATCTAGCGATGAGTTGTTAACGTAGGTTCCGCCTGACTGTATCCATTGATAGAGATGGCTCCATTGATCGGTTGTTAAAATGCTGGATACACCAGCGTTTGTTATGTATACACAAACGGCTTGCACGGGTGGTGACCCAACGTTGTAATTAAACAGAGTAGATGCTGTATACACTCCGCCGGCTGTTGTGATCTTTCGAACATTGCTATCTGAGTCTGGTTCATACAAGTTTCCTGAAATATCAATTGATAACATTCCGGGGCTTTTAAACCGTGCTGCAGAACCAACTCCATCGGTATGAGCAAAGCTGCCAGCAACACCGGCAACGGTTGTTACATCGTAACTAGCACACAGACTAGAAGTTAATGCCAACCCCATGGCCAGGGATGCGCAGTATTTTAAAATCGTATTTTTTTTCATGGGTTTTTCCTGTACTAAAAAATGTGAATAACAAATTTTAGAGTACAGGGGGGGCATTAAAATTTAGTTAACCATTATTTAAATAATAGTTAATTATTATGATATTATTTATGTTTTATTTAAATGATGAATCTTGTTCACTGGATCCCGACGCCCTTTGACGAGGGCTCTGGATGACGCACCCACCATCGTCTTCATGAGGAGCATAGCTTTGTGATGATCCAGTGAAACAAATCGCTACTATAAACTGGACCCTCACGCCAGCTGCGCAGGCTCAGGGTGACGACTCACTCTTGGAGATCCATTGTAATTAATCATTATGGATACCCGCGTTCGCGAGGATGACGAAGTAGATAATATAAGACTGGACCCCAAGATACTAAGTCTCACAACGCGTGCTGCGCTGTTCGTCTAAGTTCTGGGGAAACTGCGAGGGCATCTATTCTAGTTTTCCGAGGCTTGGACCATAGGATCCAGTTTTATAAATTCCTTATCATCTCCGGTTTGATCAGGGGATTTATTGAATTAGTCGATGCCAGAAGTTATCAATTTACTTCTTTAAGCAACTTTGTAACGGTGGGTAAGGGCGGTTGAAAGGGTTCCATCATCTAGGTAGTCTAGCTCACCACCCACTGGTACTCCGTGAGCAAGGCTGGAAATATTTTCCACATAGGGGGAAATGCGTTCATGGACATAATGCATGGTGGTTTGCCCATCAAGTGTTGCACTTAGGGCAAAAATTGCCTCGTTAAACTGGGTAGTTTGCACCCTTTCAATTAAGGGCTGTAGGTTCAATTGATCAGGTCCTACACCCAACATGGCAGATAAATTACCGCCCAACACAAAGTACTGCCCGCGGTAAGTATTTGAACGTTCCATCGCCCATAAATCACTGACTGATTCAACAATGCATAACGTGTGCGGGTCACGTTTAGGGTCACGACACAAACTGCATGTGGTATGGCTATCAGAGATGTACTTATTATTAACCCAAATGTGCAGCTAGATAATTTGCAAAAAACCATTACCATTGGCACGTCATCCCTACGCAGGGAACGTCAGCTAACCTTGCATTACCCCAATTTTTCCATTTTGCCATGCCGAGGCAACATTCAAACCCGCTTGCAAAAATATACGAATGGAGCATTCGATGGCATCATTTTGGCCTTGGCGGGCCTTGTGCGCATGGGGCTATATTCTAATGGTTGCATTAATGGCATTGCCGCTAACGTGCAGGTGTTAGATGCTGGTTTATATATTCCTGCACCTGGCCAGGGTGCGCTTGCTATTATGAAGCGATGCAGTGAACACCGTTTTGACCAGGTTTTGCAGGCAATTAACCACCCAGATAGTTTGTTGGCTATTCAAATTGAACGTCAAATAATTGATGCTCTAAACCTTACCTGTAATGATCCGGTTGGGGTGTATGCGTGGATTAAAGGAAAGACTTTCTCAGTAAACTTTATGTTGTTTGATAACGAGAAAATGATAGAGAAAAAAATATCTGGATTATTGAATCAGCGCATAAAGCTAGTTCAAGAACTCATTGAAGAAGTGAAATCGCTTATGATTCCACGCTCAGTTTGAATTGCTGGCAGATGTTTCATCTGTTTCTAGTGTTCTCACTCAACAATATTCAGCCAAAATATACACAATTAAAAAAACTTGAAACACACAAATAAAGTACCTATATTTCTTTTATTGAAATTAAAAATAGATATTGTATATATGAAAACACTATTATTAATAATTTTCTGCCTCTCTATGAATCAAGTAATTTTAAAAGCAGCAGGGGGATTTTCAGGTGAAGCTCAAGAAGTTTTTGCCGCACATGAAAGGCAAATGCTACCAATGCTCGTTAACTCTTTGCGTACGAAGGATAAAACTTTTTCAGAATTGTGTCAGTTTTTTGCTAATTCAAGACGTGTGATAGCAAGAAAGGCATGTTCAGAAGAAGCTGAATTGTTTGGCAAGCCAAGACAGTTACAGCCTGTTTCAGAGGTAACTGATCTAACGCCTGGAAATGATGGAATTTTATATGACATCTATAAAAGGGATTTCGCACATTATTTATCTACGGGAACGACAGAGCATTCTTGCGATTATGGAAAAAGCGTCTTTTCAAAACAACATATGAGTTACTATTGCGATCCGCACACAAGCTTATTTAAACCTGAGTTGAGTGAGCGGGAGCTACTGGACGGAACATGCTTTGCGACACACGTAAGTAAACTGTTCAGCCGAAATAGTCCGGTACGTTTCAAATACGGGAAATTGTGCAATGAAAAACGCATTGGGCAGCTTACGATTACAAATTTTGTGACGTGCGATGGAGCAGATATTGAAGCAACTTCAGTTCGTGGATTAGTTGAAATGCACTCTTCCGAAGACACTCCAGCAAAAGTCATTAGTAAATTAAGTGATAGTGTGTATATGCTAACTCATACACCGAGTGAAAATATCGATACGCTATTAGGGCAAGCTGAAAGGCACTGGCTGGAAGCAAAGGGTTGCTCCGTTGAAAGTGATCTTTCTTTATTCAAATCACATATTGCTTCAATGTACTGGTATTTTTCACATGCAATGCCTTACATTCGAGGAAGTGAAGCAATTGCAAAATGGTTGGCTGAACTTTCAGCGCAGCTGCATGGATATACTATTGCGTATTCACCAGACTACGTGTACCGCATGCCATTTGGTACGAAGCTAGATGAATTTACGCGCTATTTTGTGAATAATGTAGATCTATGTCCCTCAGTCGAAATAACAAGGGAAGCATTGGCTCCATAGAATAAAAGGCGCAGGAGTCGTTGGATAATCGTGATACGTTGATGCATGGTGTGGTTAAAGAGCTTTTAAACCCAATAAGTTAGAGCTCTTTTTTCTACGCTTTTATCTATCGCTTGAATTACTAAGTTTTTCAGGGTCAAAACCCTGCACGCAAGCAAGATATGTAGCAAAAAAATCTTTTTGTTTGGTATCAGCTGGTTTAGCGTCTTTAACGAGTTCGCACTTAAAGTAGTGAGGAGGCTTTGTATCCGTTGTAGTTATAATAACCCTTTGTGCTGCACATGTTTTGTCCTCTGGTTTTGTCTCTAACTCATTTGTGCTTGCTGTAGCATGCTCTAATGTAATAAACACAACTGTACCTGAAAATAAAATATTTTTTATATTCATATAATCTTTCTAAATTACATTGTATTATATGGTTAAATATAATACATGAATTATTATTTAAAAATCAATAGATGGCATAAAATTAAGCGGTTCAGAAAGCTTGGGCCTGCACAAAAACCATGTGCAAGCCTAGGATAGTAAGTCGTGTTTACTAGTCATTAACTAGATGTACCAACAGTTATGTCACGTGCCCAAGTTGAGCCAGCACATAGTGCTAGTTTGGAACCTGATTGAAACAAGAGCCCCCCAGAAAACTGATCAGAACCGGATGTAACGCTGTAAGGAACAAAACTGCTAATTGACTTATAATAAGTATTTCCTCCACCTGTGCCTGTCCAGGCATGTAATTACATTGTGATTCCAGCATAAATAGGTGACAAATTTGACGCGTCGTTTGTTCGCCAATTTGGGTGTCCTGCACTTCCAAGTCCTGCATATGATATAAAATTAGTGGGCCATGGATAGGCTGTACTTCCATTCATGTAATACCCTGTTGTTGAATTGAATGTATATGTATCAGTTACACCCTGATGCGGTACCGTTGCACTTGCATCAACCAGCATTTCAGCGCCGGAAGCAACTGTTACCGCGCCACCAACTGAACCAGCAGCGAGGCCTGCACCTAATTCCATTACAGCACCACTTGCAACATCAATAGGTGCGTTTGGTGCTTTACCACCATATAAGTAAAACGTTCCGGCATCCACATCAATTCCCGCTAAGGCTGCAGAAGCACTTAAATCAGATGCAATTTTCATTACGCCAGCACCAGTTTTGTGCACTAACCCTGTTCCTGTAGGAGCATGGTTTAGTGTTGCGACATTTGAACCATCTACTTGGACTGTACCATCTGATGTAAAAGCGAGTGCTCCTGTATTCATGGAACCTTCAATTTCTAAGGTTGCAGTGTTAGCAGCGCCTGTTACTGGGTCAGTACCAGACGCAGCAAACGTTACTGCAGATGATGCTCCATTTAAATTGCTAGCAGCACTTACTGATACAAGACCGCCATGAATATCTAAATTGCCAATGGCATTGCTAGCACTGCTAAGGGCAAGTGAACCTGCATTAGTTTTGTTTAGGGTTCCAACGGAAATAGCACCGCTATGACTTGCACTATCGGTGCCTTCAACGTCAATAGTCATGGAAGTGGAAAAAGCAGGGGTACACAGAACCACTACCGTCACTAGTGCTACCGTTAATTTATGTATTCCTTTCATGAATTATTCCTCTGTACTAAAAAATGTTTTTAACAATTTTTAGATTACAGAGGGGGTATTAAAATATAATTAAATATTTACCAAATAAATATTAATTATTTAATTGTCTTTTATTTAAATATCGATATTATTCACTGGATCCCTACGTCTTCTGAAGAAGGCTCTGGACGACGCTCTCACCCACAAGTTTTTCTATGGATTGATCGGAGATCCATTGACAGTAAACATTATGGATACCCGCGTTCGCGAGGATGACTTGGATGACTCTCTCACCCACCAGTTTTCCTCCGACTCGATCGGAGGATCCAGTTCTATAAATTCTTTGTCATTCTCTGGCTTGATTGGGGACATGCAGTTCTGGAAGACGAATAACCAACAAAGGTAGCGTGCATAGGTGTTCAGCCAATTTGTCGGCAACTGCTTGAGTGATGAGCACCTGTCTTCCTAATGGAAGATGAGTATAAAGGTGTTCTGGCGTTAGTTTCAGTAAATAATTTGGGACAACCATCATTGATCCTGGAGCGCCTCTTAGCTTAAGTTGAAAATATATATCCGAAAAGATTAGTTTTTCTATAATAGGTATACTGAGTACTCTTGTTGCTAGAAAGGCAGGCGGAACAGGCATTTCTTCAAGCATAAATTGCGCGAACTTTGGATCTTGCAGATGTGCTTTACTTAGACCATGTGTGATCTCGCTAAGTGGATCACCAATTCTCTCTTCTTCCCCTGCTGCATTTACCAGTGCGGTAAACAAAACTGCACTTAGAAACAATATTTTTGATAGCTTCATTTAATTCTCTTTAAAGAATCACAATAACCTCAATATAACTATTATTGTTTTAAATACAAGAAAAAATTGCTTTATGCAGCCCAGCTTGCAGTTGGCGGCAGCGACATTAAAATCGCTTCAGTATTGCCGCCGGTTTGCAGGCCAAATTTAGTGCCGCGGTCATGAATCAGGTTAAATTCAACATAGCGCCCGCGCTTGTGTTGTAACGTTTGCAGCTCAGCATCACCCCACATTTGCGCCATACGACGTCGCACAATTAGCGGATATGTCTCAAGAAAAGTCTGCCCTACGCTGTTGTTGAATGCACGATCAGCTTCAAAATTATTGGTATTGTGGTAATCGTAAAAAATGCCGCCAATGCCGCGCGCTTCTTTGCGATGAGACAGATAAAAATACTCATCACACCAGGTTTTGAATTTATCATAATAGCTTGAATCATGCTCATCGCAGCATTCTTTAAATGCCTGATGAAAGGTTTGTGTGTCTTCTTCAAAAGGAATGCAAGGTGTTAAATCAGCCCCGCCACCAAACCATGACTTTGTGGTGATAATATGGCGCGTGTTCATGTGCACAATGGGTACATAAGGATTACGCGGATGAATTACCAAGGAAATGCCACATGCCCAAAACCTTGGATCTTCACTGGCACCTGGAATTTGAGCCGCGAATTCTTTTGCAAACTCACCCCATACACAGGAAACATTCACACCTGCTTTTTCAAACACACGGCCTTTTTGCAAAATGCCCATGCGTCCACCACCTGATTGCGCAAAATCCCACGGTCTTTTTTCAAACTGTTGCGGTTCCCATGCATTGTAAATATCAAGCGCTAGCGATTCTTGTTCAATAGCTTCCAGGGATTGGCAAATTCTGTTTTGTAAATCTAAATACCAGTTGTGTAAGTCTTCAGCGTAAGGGGGAGGAATGGTCATGGTTCAACTGACGTAAACTTTCTGCCAGCACCATAGCACCTGCAATGGCCATGTTCAAGGACCTGCGGTCGGGCAGCATAGGAATGCGCACCCGGTTGGGAATTGATTGGTAAACATCTTCAGGGACGCCGCAGCTTTCACGGCCGATCATTAATATATCATCTGGTTGAAAAGTGAAATCCCAATAGCTTTGTTCGGCTTTGGTATCAAGTAACACAATACGCTGGTTGGCGCGTAGGTTTTTATAGACGTCCCAGCTTTCAAAGCGTTCAACGTTGGCCAAATCTGCATAGTCCATCCCGGCACGTTTTAGGTGCTTATCGCTCCACACAAAATCAGTGGGTTCAATAATATCAATAGGCACGCCGACGCAGGCACCTAAGCGAATTAGGGTGCCAACATTTTGAGGGATTTCAGGTTGGTATAAACTTAAGCGCATAGTGCAATATACACGATAAACTTTATAATATCATACCATTTCGTAGATCTCATCTACACTCCTGGGTGAAGATTCTTTTTCTTTTATTTTAGTGACTTCAGAAGGTGGGAGAGAAAGCGCATTACCCTCTACTTTATCTATTGTGAGAGGTTTTGCAACCTCTGGAGTATTGACTATATAGTCAGCACGCAAACTTTTATGTGCTAAAATACTATGTATTTTCGCTGATATAAAGCTCTCATTTTCAGACTCAAATATCCCTCCGAAAAGAGCAGAGTCTAAATCAAATTCTCTTCGAGGAATCAATCTGTAGTTTTGATAATGCTCAAAAAAAATATCTGTAATTTCTTTTCTGTACTTCTTGTAGTAATTGTGGAAATGCTTATTTGTGCAGTTTTCATCCACCTCTAATAAACATTTAAATAGTTTTTTAGAAAGGTCATCAGAAGGATCACGCTTCAGTGCTTTTATATGAAGCAGAACCATAATTTCATTGCTACCTTTTTTAAAGATTCCGCAAATGATAGGGTCAACATTTAAATGATGAAGTAATTGATTGATGCATGTTTTTTTAAGAGTGGCTTCTTGGTTGAAAACTAAATTTAGTATTGCGGAGGCTGGTATTTTACTCTTGTAGTCATTAATAATCGCTTTTATGTTCTCTTGATCTAAATCTTGCAAGGTTAAGGGACGTACATAGGTTCGCTTAGTTGTGAAGCTTAACAGCTCAGCAAGTGATAGTTCTTCTGCCAAGCTCGCCAGAGAAACAGTGTTGCCGCTATAGGGAAAGTAAATTTGTATTCTGCCATTAATTTCATTATTAGAAGGGCGCCTATCAAATATTCTAACGGCGCGATCTTGCTCATCGTACCTTGTTTCTACGTGGACGAACCCAACGTTTGCTCTCGATATACGTGAGGCAATGTTGTCCGGATGCGATTTTCCGCCCCAACTCATGTCAGGAAAATGATCAAACAACGCAATAAGCACATCGCTGCCTAGTCCTTTGCCTTGTGCTGAAAGTGCTAAAATTCTAGCTATTTCCCAGACTTGTTGAGTTGTTGAACTAAATCTTGATGGGTAAGTAAAAAGTACTCCACATACTCCTTCATAAGTCTTGATTACCCACCCCGAGAAGTGGGCTCGGGGTCAGAATATCGCTGTTGTTCTAGTCTTGTAACCCTGCCTTCTACTTCTTTTAATCCCATTGGTCTTCCTGTGCCATAAAGCTTCATGACATTTCGGATTTTTAAAATGCGGGCTATTGCTTTAACGTCACTTTGTTGTACCGGAGACAGTATAAAATGATCATCGATAATTTCACAGACAGGAGACACACTACGTAGAATTGGAGATGCGCTTCTATTTTCATATTCTGGTAATTGGTCTTGAAGATGTTGGGAAGGTGCACAAGCATGTAACACATGCATTATTAAAAACGAAGCGAGCAAACTATACATGTTTTTCTCCGTCAATTAAAACTTCTTGAGCAAAATATAATAATAAAAATTTTAAATTGCAATTAGTTTTTTTATTTTTTTTTACATGCCCTCAAACCTAAGCAGGTAACTTAATTTTGAGAGGATTTTTCTGCTTCTTCTTTTTTTTCTGTGTCTTGCTCTGACTGACTTCTTCATGGATAAGCTCATCTACACCGACAGGAGAAATTCTTTCAGATGGAGCCACTTCGATGGGGGAAAAGTGTGTTCGGCTTTTATCTACAGAGATTTCATCTTCGCCTAAGCATTGGTCTGCATACTCACGTTCCAAGCTTTCTAAGGAAAAAATGTCGCCACTATAACTAAACCTAATTTGAGTTCTTCCTTCAATTTCATTATTAGAAGGGCCGTGGGTAATGATCCCCCAACCACGAGAAGTAGGATCTTGTTCAGAATTTTGCAGGCTAGCTTGTTTTTCAAATCGTTTACGCACTTCGTTAACGTCTACGGTTTGTCCTTTTCCATAATATTTCATGGTTATAGGGCATCCATAAGCTGAAGCCATTGGTTCCGCAAAATCTGGTTGTATTGGAACCATTTTAAATCTCTCGTCGACAATTTCACCGCAATTAGGTGGAGATACACTGGGAGAGGTGTTCGGAGTTTCGTAACGCTTAGGAGGCAAAGAGGGATATATACACGCTTGGTATTTTAGTAATTCGTCTTCAATTTCAGGTTCAAAAAATTGAGAAGGTGTAGAAGCATGCAAACCATGCATGATGAAAAATAAAGCGAGTAAACGATACATGTTTCTCTTTGCTCAGAAAGGCTCACTGATGGCAATTTACTGCTGAGAATTTTAAATAGCAAATGGTTTTTAAAACGCTTTAACAAGTTGAAGTCATTCCCGTGAAAAACACACTAGTGTGCCTGCACGGGAATGATAATAGAAAGCGACATTACTGCCTAAAACAATGACTTCACAAAAGACTTAATTCTGCAGAAAATTCCGTCTGTTGCGCAAGCCGTAGTTGGTGCTGCAGCAACCTCTGGTTTCCACCCATAAGCCATTACATTTGTGCCTACTTTTGGATTGACTTCAGGGAATGCTATGTTATTTACCCAATAAGCGAAACGGCTGGTGTTGTCATAAAACATGGGAATGAAATAATACATATTCATTAAATATCTATCCAACGTGTGGGCACGTTCTGTTAATTCTTCAGGTGTTTTTGCATCAGCCAGGCTTATGGCTAATTGTTCTGCGATTGGGTCTTTCAGGCCGCCATAATTGCTGCTGCCTTTTGTGTCTGCCATTTTTTGAGAATAGTAAAACACTTGCTCAACCCCTGGTGACAAGCTATTCGCACAGGCATGAATAATCATGTCAAAGTCACGGTCATCAACACGGGTTTCGTACTGAGCATTATCCATAACGCGAATAACTAGCTCAACGCCCAATTTGCGCAAGCTTTCTTTCAACGCCAATGTGATTTTTTCAAGCTTTGTGTCTTTGTACATAAGCTCAACTTTTAAAGGCTCGCCCTTACTGTTAGTGCGCATTCCTTTTACAACTTTCCAACCGGCATCATCTAGCAATTTGCCAGCAATTTCCAAATTGGTTCGTTGATCGCCATCACCTTTTGTACGCGCTGGTACAAACCCGGTTTTGGTCATTGTTTCATAAAGTTCAGCTGGAATTTTTGCTTTTAAGGCTTCCAATGTTTTTAGCTCAACTTCGCTTGCTGCACCTTTGTGCGCAAGGTATGTGTTGGCAAATAAGCTATCCATTGGTTGCATTGAACCAGAGAAAATCATTTTGTTTAATGTGTCAAAATCAAACGCCATAGCTAATGCTTTGCGCACGCGCCAGTCAGCAAATATTGGGCGTTTCATGTTGTACAAAAATGACCGAACAAGCACTGATTTTTGGTGGGTTCCATCAACCTTTGTTACTTTGCCATCTTTTAGGGCAGGGAAGTCGTATCCTGTTTCCCAATTGCTTGGGTTGGTTTCAAAATAGGCATCAAATTCACCAGCTGTGAAGCCTTGGAAATGCGCTTGAGACGTTTTGTAGTAATCAATACGAATGCGTTCAAAGTTATTCATACCTTTGGTTACGTTCAAATTTTCTGCCCAATAGTTTGGCGCCTTCACGTAAGTGATGCTGCGACCTTGGTCAATTTTTTCAATTTTATATGCACCAGAACCAACATAAATATCAAAGTTGAAAGAAGCCAATTCCTTGCCTTCTAAAATATGCTTCGGCAAAGGACGCATAATTGAAATGCTAAATGGCAACTCTGCATTGTAAGTGCCGTCTTCTTCTTTTTTAAGCGTTACACGCACAGAAAGCGGCCCTAGAATTTCAATTTTCTCAATTTTTCCATAATAGTTACGGTAAACAGGTGCACCTTGTTCGCGTAAATATTCATAAGTGAATTTCACATCTTCCGCGGTAATAGCATGGCCATCATGGAACTTAGCATTGGGGTTAAGTTCAAAAGTCACTTGTGAATTATCTGCTGAAATATCAATAGATTCCGCAATTAAGCCGTATAATGTGAAAGGTTCTTCCGGGTTTCTGTAAGACAGTGCGTCAAAACAAAGGGCAATAACGCCTTCAGCTTTACTGCCTTTAATTGCATGGGGGTTTGCCGTATCAAACGTGCCAACCGTGCTTAAACGCAATGTGCCACCCTTTGGTGCGTTCACATTGACATAGGAAAAATTGCTAAATCCTTGGGGGTAAAGTGGCTTGCCAAAACGGGCAATGCCATGGGCTTTTTCAGCGTTCAACGTTAGGAAACATGCTGTAATAAGGGTAAAAAGAAAACGAAACATAAGCGGTAATACATTGTTAAATACTATGACCCACTTATAGCGATTTCATAAAATAATGTCATCAGCTAATTTTGTGAGGGTGTGCTCCTCATGATGGTGAGGGCGTCACAAAGCAACCGCGCTAGCTTTCTTGCAAACAAACAGGTCAATCTCAGTGTCTGGATGAGTCCAACGGCTGGGGATGGGAAACCCACGATTCTTTCGCAGTTCTACACTAGAAAAGACCTTGCTGAGCAACGCTTGATTATAAGGTAACAAACCTTCTTGGTAATATTGATCAAATGTTCCACCCCAAAGTTTCAAGCCATTGCTTTGAAGAAAATCACCCTCTGTTGCTTCTTCTGTTTTTAGTCTAGTTGCTGATCTTTTAATCTCATCAAGGTGAGTTTTGTATGAGTCTGCTTGGTTTGGAAATAGAGCTGTGCCCTGATCAGCGCCTAGACAAAATACAAAAGTCCCATCAGGCTTTAACATCCTTGAAAAACAGCTTAAGCACTGGGTGTTCCATTCAGCAAATTTGAAGGTTGAATCATCAACAAGAATCACATCAAAACACGATTCTAAATTATCAGCCAATATTTCCAATAATGTAATGTCATTAAAATCCCCTTTTATATAGGGTCTGCCATCAGGATTGTGATGGGTTCTATCACTTTCGTCATCAAGAAATACCCAATTGCCATTTACTCTTTCTCTAGTATTAACGGCTCCTAAAAGCAAAGAAACATTTTCACCACTTTTTGTGGCTGCGAAATGTTTAACAATCTCAATTTGCGCATCAATTGGGCTAATATCCATTCCAACTAAGTTCGTTGACATAAATGACGCTGCGACTAAAAAACTGCGAAAAAATGGTTTCATTGGCATGTTACTTTCTTTGTTAAGTACTGCTGCTTGTGTAATGCATGTAGTTACTTTGTTTTAAAATTACAAGTTAAATTACAAGTTAAATTACAAAAAAATCTGGTGCACATTTCTGCCCACCAGAGAATTAAATAAAGACCTTATATTAGGGCTGGACTTAGCTTTTCAGGTTCCAATTATAAAAGTCGTTAATAGCTAACCCTATTAAAAGTGCAGAACCTAGATTAGTAAAAATTTTTGCGCTTGCTTCAAGAGCCTTTTTGTCTTTTTCTTGTTTTGCTAGATCTGCTTCGCTTTTTTGACCTCCGCCAATCACGCAAAAATTACCAGGTGTGCCGTTTCTTAGAAGATCACCTGCCATGTTAGGTGTAATAGGAGTATGTGTCTTTAACAACGAAGCGTATCTAGTTTGTTCAAATTCCATCTTTTCTGCTTTGTCTTGACTAAAACTTGCAACGCTATAGAAAAAATTAGCTACTTTATATCCTCCTGCTTTTAGCAATGAATACACTATTTCTTCGTCTGCTTTGCTTTTAATTGATGCATCTGAAGTGCTTAATCGAAGCATTAAATGATATGCTGCTATACTCAAATGGCAGTGCGTCTCCATGGTCGCACTTCCTACGGCAATTCTTGAACAATCAGAGTGTAAACTACAATAAAGTGTACAGATAGGGAATGCTGTGCCTGGAATACGCAGTAATCCGTTAACAGTATATGTTGCCCATGACGAAGCTGGTGTAGCTCCGCTTGTTAGCGTGCTATTTAAAATTTGGGTTGCGTTTGTATGGTTTCCCAATGGTTCAAGCACATCTGCGACTACACTTGTGATATTGCTAGCAGCACACACAAGTTGGGTGCAACCAGCCGCAATTGTTTCGTTACTTATCCAAGTGTCTGCAGGACAGCTTGCAACTAAGCTTATTGACGCAAACGATGCTGCAATTAAAAAACCGCGTAAGGTTGTTTTGAATGACATTTTATTTCCTATATCAAATATTTTGTTTAAGTATGATATGTAGTTACTTTGTTTCAAGGTTACAAGTTAAATTACAAAAAACTGGTGAACATTTCTGCCCACCAGAGAATTAAACAAAGACCTTATATTAGGGCTGGACTTAGCTTTTCAGGTTCCAATTATAAAAATCTTCAATAGCTAACCCTATTAAAAGTGCAGAACCTATTTTCGTGGAAAGGTTTTCAGGTTTTATATTGAAGATATTTAGACAGAGGACATTAGCCGCAAAATACCCACCTGTCTTTAGCAGCGAATACATCATTTCTTCGTCTGCTTTGCTTTGAATTGAGGCATCTGAAGTTGCGGATAGAAGTCCGAAATGATATGCGGTTATGCCCAAATGGCAGTACACTCCAGTGGCCGCGCTTTCTGCAGCAAATTTTGAACGGCTAGAATTAGCAGTGGCTGCAGCTCCCGTAATAATAGAACTGAGAGGAACAAACACGGATGCAATATTCTTCAATCCGTTAACAGTATACGTTGACCATGACGAAGGTAGTGTAGCGGTTGTGTTTGTCTGGTTTCCGATGGCATCAAATGCGTCGGCACACATACTTGCAACATCACTTGCGTTGCACAGAAGTCGGCAGCAACCTGCTGCAATTGTTTCGTTGCTTAACCAACTGCCTGCATCACAGGTTGCAACTAAGTTCGTTGACATAAATGACGCCGCAACTAATAAACCGCGTAAGATTGTTTTGAATGACATTTTATTTCCGATATTAAGTGTTTTGTTCCTGTAACGTATATAGTTACTTTGTTTTAAAATTACAAGTTAAAGCTAGTGGTTGTGTGGAGGTGTAAAAAGGTGTGGATCTCCGATCAAGTCGGAGATGACGGGGATTTTATAGAATTTGATCCAAGGTCCAAGCCATAGGCAACTAGAAAGAGGGTCATGTGCTTACCACCATCAAGTTTTTCCGCGACTTGATCGCGGAATCCAGTGAGTAATATCCAGACTCTATAGAACTGGGCACCGTGGTCAAGCCACGGTGAAACTGTAGAAGTAGCCACAAGGATCTACCCCACTTCGTCGTTCCGTGACTTGGGGTTAGGAATCCAGTCCTACTCCTTCATTTCATCAGCTAGCATTTCCAGTTCCAACCACCGGGTTTCAGCGTATCTACTAACCTTGAGAATTCTTAATAATCAACATATTCCGAATCTGCACCCAAAGATAAGCTATTTACTAAATCCAACATGCCTCTCATAGCACCTGGTCCAAACTTGTCTGTCCAACCACAATGAGGGTTCACAAATATTTTAGGTAATCTACCAGGGGTAGAAAAGTGTGCGTGTGAACCTTTTCTGCTTTGTTCGGTGATTCCAAGACCTTCCAATAAATTTACAAACTTATCCATTGTGAATGAAAATTTTTCTCCGAGTCTAATAGCTTCTAAAACACTATGTTGAGTTCTGGTTAAATTGATTTTGCGTGAAGGAAAATAACGATCTTCAGTCGCATGCTTAGCCCAACGTAGATTTTGATCAACTTCTTTTGAGCTTTCCTCGCGTGATGATATAGCAGATTTTTTACCAAAGTTTGCTTTTTGAAAAAATGCTGCACTAGCTACAGCAAAGCCTTCACTTGCGGTGGCTGAGTGATCATTTACCCTAGCTACAGCAAATCCATCACTTG
>DYTB01000004.1:15709-74395 GCA_020726185.1 Candidatus Odyssella sp.
CAGCAAATCCATCACTTGCGGTGGCTGAGTGATCATTTACCCTAGCTACAGCAAATCCATCACTTGCGGTGGCTGAGTGATCATTTACCCTAGCTACAGCAAAGCCTTCACTTGCGGTGGCTGAGTGATCATTTACCCTAGCTACAGCACACCCTTCACTTGCGGTGGCTGAGTGATCATCTAGATTAGAAGATATTGCCATTGTTGGTGCTTTGCTAGGTATATCTACGGTCGCACTTATTGCTGATGCTTCGCTACTGATACCCACTGCATTAAAGGTCTCACTTAAGTCTGTAGTTTCTTTAGCTTCTTCTGACTGCTGAATTGCAGCAGCTTTTTTCCCTGCCTTGATAGAAAGGGCTATAAAAGCGGCTCTTGCTTTTTTTGCTTGTTCTTTTGCTTTTATAGCGGCCTTCTTGTTTGCTTCTAATTGTATTTTTTCTGCTTGAATTCTAGCTTTTTCTTTTGCTTCCAATAAGGCTCTGGTGCCAAAAGGCTTAGGCATAGCAATATGTCCAGCACTTATTTTTTTAATAATTTCTTCTAAAACACTTTTGAATGATTTAGGTACACAATCTTCTCTTGTTGGTTCTACAGAAAACTCACCAGGTATTCCCTGTCTCGATAAATCCCTCACTTTTTTTTCAATAAACTTTTCTTTTTCTTCATTAAATTTTCTGCATCTTTCATGCATTAGGTCAATCAAAGAATCTGGATCTAGTGAGTAGCCATCATGCTCATCCGCAAAAACTATTTGATCTAGTCCAGTGATATACAAATTGAAACTACAATTATTTATGCAGATGGTCGGAATAAAGCGAGCGCTTAGTCTTAAAAGAGCAATTCTTAAAGACATCCTAGAAGCAGACATTTCTGCTACATTAGCGTCCCAATGTTTGCCAGAATTCATCAATTGAAGTATTGCTGTTGGGTTTGTGCTAGGTAGGCGGAATCTACTTTTATTCGACACTCTCCACTGTATATAATCAGAGATATAATTAGTAGCATTCTCAAAAAACGTGCCAAAATCATTGCTTTGTACACATTGAATTGATGAATCCAATTCATTTATATTGGTTAATGTAGCTTGACCCGATGTCATTTCTAAAAATCTTCTGCGTCTTTCTTCTAGACTTAAATCATCTTTTTCGAATAGCCATGGATTAATTTTGACATATTCTTCAGCTGTTGCATCTGGACCAAGTGCTTCAATTTTGGCGTGTAGGTCTCGTACAAATGCTAATTCATCTTCCGTTTTTTGTTTTATAAGATTTATTAATTCTATCATCAGGTTCTTAGTGTTTTCTATTCCTGGATGATTAGCACTATCAGTGTATGCTGCGTACGATAAATCTTGGGATTTTGCGATATCGTCTATTAATTCATAGGCATCAAAAGCCACAAACCCTGATGATTCTGTTGTGCCGTCTATTTCGATTCGTTCATCAACCAAGCTAGAAGCATTAATTGATAAAGTTAAATTTATTAAAACTAAAAAAGTAATCTGTATTATTTTCATCTGAATTTTTATTTTAAAATTTGCTTATGAATAATATATAGATACTGTTTTCTAGATTGCAAATTAATTTTTCATCTCATCCGCTAGCATTTCAAGTTCCAACCAACGCGTTTCCGCCGTATCAACCGCTTCTTGGTTTTGCTGTAATTCTTCGCTCAACGCTTTGAATTGCTGGGGATTTTTTTCATAAAGAGTAGAATCGTCCAGCAATGCTTCAAGTTCAGCAATACGTTTTTCGAATACTTTAATTTTCTTAGGCAGTTCGTCCCATTCGCGTTGCAAGTTATAGGTTAGCCGCTTAGCTGGTGCTGACTTTGCTGTGTCATCCTTTGGTTTTGCTTTTGCTGTAGCCTTTGGGGCTGCTTTTAAGTATTGCTGAATATCGCTATATCCGCCTACGTATTCGCTAACTTCACCCGCGCCCGATACCACATAAGTAGAGGTTACCGTGCGGTCTAAAAAGTCACGGTCATGGCTGACCACAATCAACGTGCCCAGGTAGGCTTGCAAGCATTCCACCAGCAAGTCTAGGGTATCCATGTCTAAATCATTGGTGGGTTCGTCTAATACAAGCAAATTTCCGGGGCTTGCCATGGCTTTGGCCAATAGCAACCGGTTCTTTTCTCCACCTGACAGAATACTTACCTGGCCGCGAACTTGGGCATCTGTGAACAAAAACTCTTTCAAATACCCAACCACATGCTTGGTTTCATTGCCAACCCACACTTGGTCTCCGCCTTCGGGGCATAAGGTTTCCCACAAGGTATCGGTTGGGTTAAGTTCTGATCGCATTTGGTCAATATAGGTTACCTTCAGCGTAGTGCCTTGCTTGACATTGCCGGCGTCTGGTTGCAATTCACCCACAAGCATTTTTACTAATGTACTTTTGCCCGCTCCATTTGGTCCAATAATACCAATTTTATCTTGGTGTAAAATGCGACATGAAAACGGTTGAACCACCATTCTGTCACCGTATGATTTTTCAATTTCTTTGGCTTCAATAATAATTTTGCTGCCGCGGGGTAAATTGACTGGGTTCACATCTATTGAGCGGGTTTTGTTTTGCATAACATCGCGGCGTTCAGCGCGCAGTTCATGCAAGCGTTGCAAGCGCCCTTGGTTACGTTTGCGTCGGGCCGTGACCCCGTAATGCAACCAGTCAGTTTCTAAGCGAAGCCGCGTGTTTAGCTTTTCTAGGCGGCGCTCTTCTTCTTCCATAAGTATTGACGACCACGCGTCAAATTCCTTGAAACCCTTTTTGTTCACATGCAAAATACCGCGGTCAATCCACCAGGTGGTGTTGGACGTGTTTTCCAAAAAACGCCGGTCATGGCTGATCATTACTACAGCACCTCGGAACCGTGCCAGGTATTCTTCTAGCCATTGAATGCTAGGCAAATCAAGGTGGTTGGTAGGTTCATCAAGCAAAAGAATAGTTGGGTTCCGCACCAAGCTTTCAGCAAGCGCAAACCTGCGCTTTTGTCCGCCCGATGCATTGTTTAAAGTACTTTCCGGATCAATACCCAATTTATCAAGAATGGCGGGCCCTTCATGAGGCTTTGCCCCATATGATTCTAATAATTCCGATGTTGATATATCGAGTGGATAATTTTTGTCTTGCTCTAGGTACACCAAATTCTGGCCAGGCATTAGGAAATGCTCACCATCATCGAGTTCGTAAATTTTTGCAATGGCCTTAAGTAAGGTAGATTTTCCGCACCCATTACGCCCTACCAGGCAAATGCGATCACCTTCTAAAATTTGCGCAGTTAGCCCTTCAAAAACGGGCGTGCCGCTAAAGCGAACGCATGCATCCTTTAGGCGCAGTAATGTTATGGCCATTATTTTTCTTTTTCAATGTGCTTATTTAATATCGCATTCTAATCAAAACCCCGCAGTTTGACTACGGGGCATGGAAAGTAAGTCAAGATATAGCTTAGCTAATATTACATCCTTGTCTATTAGCTTCTCCATTATGAACTGGGGACATTTCTAATAGTAAAGACTCAATATATTGGGCGCTAAAACGTTCAGTTTGTAACCTTAATGCATCAGAATTCATATAAGAACCTGTCTCACGTATCATTGATGAAAGATGGCTATAAAATTTGTGAATTTCTCCGTCAGACTCATTTTCAGCTCTCATTTTAGCGAATTTACTATCGTACTGCTTGTTCATTTCAGTAAGGAAAATATTTAATACCTCATATTTGGTTTCTCTATCGCCGGGTCTGCAACCGTATGTTTTTTTAAAAGCTATGACTGCTTGTGATTCTAGAAGTCTGTGCGTACTTGTATGTGACGTGCCTAAATAGAGGTTCAAAGGAGTTAAAATAACTTCTAGTCTGAACGCTTCATTAGTAGATGGAGCTAGTGGAGCTCTTGAGTGTCTTTCTGAAAATTCTTCTGGGATATTGGTAGATGGAGCTGCTGCTTCAGTAGCGGCAGCTAACGTTGTTAGGAATAGTAGCATTAGTAAGTATTTCATATTAAATCCCTTTTTTTATTTGACCTTTGAAGCTGCTGAACAGCATAAAGATTTAACAAGTGCATGACAACCTTGGTTTTCGTGAAAAATGGGGGGAGTCTATTTCTTATCGTTATTGCTGAAAACGTACTTGCTGAGTAATCCCTCAAGGCTGACTGATGATTGAGTCAATGATATAGTATCGCCAGATTTCAAAATCTCATCGTCTCCACCCGGTGCCAAATTCACATATTTGCCACCCATTAGGCTTTCGCTAACAATTTCGGCGGAACTATCTTTTGGGATTTTTAAACTTTCATCAATGTCCATAGACACTATTGCTTTGAAAGTTTTTTTGTTAATGGCAATGTGGGCCACGTGGCCAATGGTTACACCGCCCATGCGTACGTCATTACCTATTGAAACACCGTCGATGCGGTCAAAATTCGCAAGTACTCTAACGGTGGGCATTCGCGATGAGCTTGAAAATTGATACCCAAACGCAAAGAAAACCCCTGCCACAAGCAGGACAATCGCGCCGGTAATTGTTTCTAAAAAATTATGCCGCATTTAAAAAATCATTTTTATTCATGTGCGTAACTATACCCTACCAAAAGTGTTTTAAGGAAGTGTTAAAGGACACCAATTTTGAATAGGAGAAATTTATCAAGTTAAGCCACCACAGTGACTGTCTGAGCAAATGTTGAATTTGCGCCTAATTGCACAATAGCTCCATTATGGAAAGCAGCACTTGTAAACATCTCGCTGGGTGCGGTCACACCAGCTGCCACCGACACAATTCCACCTGATGAAATATCAGCACTTGTTACTGCACCTGATGCCCCGGCCAATATCGACATAATTCCTCCTGAGGCAATAGAAGCACTTGATACCGCACCAACTGCCACTGACCCTGAAGCTTCTCCCAGTTGCAAAGTCCCCCCGTTGCTTACGGTTGTGGTGGCAGTTGGTAATATTCCAGATGTGCCACTTACTTGTAAGGTTCCCTGGGAAACAGTTATTGGCGTTGTTGAAGCGCTCAAATCAGTTTGAGTTTGTAAAATCCCCGCGCCCGTTAGTGTCATGGTGCCGTCACCTATTGGAAGAGTACTGATTGTTGCCGTAATAGATGATCCTATTTGCACGTTTCCTGCTGATGTAAACGTAAGAGGTCCTAAGGCTGCAGCACTTGTTATTGAAAGAGTTGCTGCTCCACCAGATGCATTAAATGTAACAGGTACAGCACTACTGCTAACTTGTAAAATTCCATTACTAAGTTCAACATCATCATATGTATTGCTTGGCGGTAATACAGCTGTGCCACCACCAGTTATATAGGCCCTACCGGTTGCTGATCCCGATAAGTTTGTGCTTCCACCAGGTGCAACAGAATATGCTGAATTCAATAAAATTTTCCGAATGGTGTTGTTTCCAGTATCGGTTACGAACAAAGCGCCAGATGCGCTAACAGCAATGCTAGTAGGTGCATTAAACCGTGCCGTGGCACCTATTCCATCAGCAGAGCCAGATGTTCCCGCAGCGCCCGCAATGGTTGATACGGTATATACGCCGCCGCTATTAGTAAGTTTACGAATAATATTGTTGTCACGGTCTGCTACGTAAAGGTTGCCTGCAGTATCAATATCAATATCCCAAGGGCTATTAAACCGTGCTGCTGTTCCTGTAGCATCTGTAGAACCAGATGTTCCAGCGGTTCCAGCAATGGTAGTGACAACACCTGCAGAAGTGATTTTGCGGATTTTATTGTTACCAGTATCTGACGCATAAAGATTGTTAGAACTATCAATAGTAATACCTGTAATACCATTAAACCTAGCTGCAGTTCCTGTGGCATCTGTAGAGCCAGAAGTAAAGGTAGAACCTGTATTTGCGCCAGCAAAGACAATGTAACTGCCGTTAGGTGCAATTTTATAAATTCTATGAGCCTGGTTGTCTGTCATAAAAATATTATTGCTGCTATCAACTACAAGACCATATCCATTCCATCCATCATTAGCAGCTTCTCCTACTGCGGCTAAACTATTATTTCCAACATAAGTGCCACCTGCTTGTACCCATTCATACAAGTGACTGTAATCATCTGTTGTTAATAGTTGGTTTCCAAGATACGAACAAACAGCTTGTACAGTACTTTGGTATGGTAATCCTGATGAACCTGTTTGAGTTACATAATTAAAGACAGTTGAGACAGTGTACGTTCCACCAGCCGTTGTTACTTTTCGAATGTTGTTATCAGAATCTGGCATGTACATGTTGCCTGAAGCGTCAATGGAGAGCATGCCCGGGTTTCTAAAACGTGTTAAAGTTCCTATTCTATCAGTATGGCCATAACTGCTCATACTAACACCGGCAACTGTTGATAAGGTATTGGTAGCACCTGTAAGTAATCGAATACGATTATTCCTGCCATCTGCAATATAAACATTATTTGACCCATTGACGAAAACCCCTTGAGGACTGCTTAATTGGGCTGATGCAGATGCACCATCTAAAAAACCTTCTGTGCTAATTCCAGCAATGGTATAAATGAAATTGGCTGTTCGGCTACTGCCAAAATATGTGCCTGCAGTTTTAATAAGCATTCGAATGCGGTTATTGCTACCATCAGCAATGAACACATTGCCTGTACTATCTAAGCAAACGCTATAAGGAGAATTGAATCTAACACCAGCAGCAGTGGCGGACGCACCATCACCTGCAAAACCTGCAGTTGTAACGCTTCCGCCTGCAATAGTGTAAATGCGACCTACAGTTCTAGCACTACCAAAAATTGATGCGGTACTGCCAGCAATCATTCGAATACGTTGATTGCCTGTATCAGCAATGTACACGTTATTTGAACTATCAACACAAACACCATAGGGAGAACTTAACGTGGCAGCAGTGGCAGCAGCACTATCACCAGTAAAGTTTGCTGTTCCTGTTCCGGCAATGGTTGAAACATTTGTTCCCATAAGCTTTCTGACACGATGATTACCCCTATCAGCAATATAGGTATTGCCTCCACTATCAACAAAAACACCATAGGGACTACTAAATCTAGCAGTAGTTGTGGCGTTACCATCTGCGAAACCTGCAGTGCTATTGCTGCCTGCAATGGTTGAAATAATTCCACCGACAATTTTTCGAATACGTTGATTACCTGTATCAGCAATGTACACATCGCCAGCGCTATTAACATAAATTCCATTAGGGGCATTTAGCGTAGCAGCAGTGGCAGGTGTGCCGTCTCCGCTGAAACTTGCCGTTCCTGTTCCTGCAATGGTAGAAATAAACCCGGTGCTTGCTGTAATTTTTCGAATACGGTTGTTGGCAGTATCAGCAAAATAAGTATCGCCAGAACTATGCACAAAAACACCGAAGGGGTTATTTAACCTGGCAGCAGTCGCAGTTGCGCCATCACCGGAAAATGAAACGGCACTTCCTGCAATGGTTGAGACATTGTAGCTAGCAGCATTAAGACCTGCAGACAATACTAGTCCAATGGCAATTGAAAGACTTAAATTTAAAAAGATGTTTTTGCGCTGAATATTTGCTGCAGTCATATTTCTTAATCCTTTTCCTGCACCGAAAGAACGTAAGAATATTATTGCAAATAGAAATTAAAATAGTATTAACTAAACTTATAATTTAAATAGTATTTATTATGTAAGTAAAAGAATAATGGGGGTGTGTAGGGGTGGATATTACCCACTGGATCCTGACGCCCTAAAGGGCTCAGGATGACGCGCTCACTCTCGTCTTCATGAGGAGAGAAGCGACTCCAACCTCGTCTTCATGAGGAGCGCAGCGACGTGATGATCCAGTGAATAATGTCCGGAATTTATAGAATAAGTGTGGATTACAGCTATGCGCTCGCAACGACGATAAAACCGTCATCGCGAAGCCTGAAAGGCTGTGGCGATTCAAACTTAATGATTAATGTCAATGGATCTTTGATTAAGACGGAGATCCCCGCATTCAGACCTTATGGTCTTTTGCAGGGATGACGTACTGTAAGATTTGTCACCACTGATAAGGCGGATATGCTCCGAAGTTCGGGGGGCAGATGGGGTAATATCCGGATTTTATAGAACTGGACCCTCACGCCTGCGATGCAGGCTCAGGGAGACGGAGGTGGAATCGTCATCCTGAGCCCTTGAAAAGGACGTGATGATCTAGTGAGTAATTTCAGGTTACCAAGCGTATTTTTTTGCAGATTTTCCAAAGAAACGTGTTGGTACATGGTTCTGATACTCGTAGTCATCACTGGTAATGACATGCATAGCATCTAAATCGAAGCACTCAATACCATCTATAATGACAGCATTACTTGTAAGATTAGGTGTTGGCTTATGTTGGCTTGGTGTCCAAACTTCTCTGCCGCTTTGGTCGAGTACGTAACTATGTTTTTTAGGTAGTAGTGATGCTCCAGATGACCCTGATGCAGTTAAAGTATCTAGGGAATCATTTGAAGATCCCGCTTCTTGTTCTATGTACAAACTAGCAGGGCGAGAAGGTGGGCGCTTTTGTTGCGCAATAATTTCTATAGGTGAAAGTCTGTGGGGTTTTATAGCTTCAACAACTACAGGAGTTTCAGCGCGTGCAATGGCGAATTTTTTACGCAGATAGTCTTCAATTATGCTATGTTTCATCTGGGTGGCTAGTGCAACTGCAGCGTGTATTGCTTGCTCATCTGGTAAATAAAATCTAGCATCCACACCCATTGGGTAACAGCATAAATACCGAATTTTTGGCGTTACTATATAGTCAAGAAGTGCTACCTTGTTTGATCGCACAGTAGCTAATATTGCTAAATTTGCCCCATTTTGAGTTAAGGCAAAAGAATCGAGCAATTTAAATGCAGCATTTTTTTTAGGTGAATTGACGGCGTTTTGTATGCTAGAAAACATGCTTGCTTCATCTATTACAGGCCCTATTTGAGCGGCACTTAGCGCAAGTGTTGAAGTGGCAGCAATGCTTGTTATTAAAAATACCTTTTTAATCACTACTAGAAACAAAACGTTATTTAATAGAGAATATATAGCAATTAAATTGCTTTAAAGTCAAGAATATTTATTAGTATTGTATGAGGTTATGAAATTACTTAATTTTGACCAACCCAGCGATTTTCCAAAAACGCCACACCCTGTGCAGACTTTTCCCAAGGCATGTATTCATAAGCGCTGTAAATTTCACTGCCATGAACGTATTGCAGGGTAGGGTGTTCGTTAGGGTTGGAAATTGTGGCGCCCAACAAACTGGCTACATGTTTTCCCAAATCATAATGACTATAAATGGGGTGGTTTTTAATTTCGGTAATAAGGGCGTTATTGGCGCCTATGGCCAGTATCCAAACGGGGACATCGGTCACCTCAGGTTGCATTTGGTTATGACCAAAAAGTCCACGCTCACCCAGTAATTGTCCGTGGTCACTGGTGAACAGCACCACTGTGTCAGTTGGTAGAATTTTTTGAACCCTTTCAATGCATTGTTTAACCCAATAATCATGATAAGCAATGGCGTTGGAATATTCTTGCTGGGTTTCTGAAGCTCGGTTTTTGTGGTCAACAGTAACTGCAAGCTCTGGGTGGTATTTTGCATATGCGCCAAATGGGCAGTGGATATGGCGCAGGTGTATAACAATGAAATTTTTATCGCCCAATTCAAGTGCTGCCAGGTTATCTAGCAAGGCTTCATCGCCCTTTTGCGTTAGGGCTTGGTGCATTTCTTTTTCAGATGCGAACACATCCACAAATTCGGTGCCCGTATCGTGGAAAAGCTTTTCATTTTGGGCTGATAATACAAAGGTTTTGTACCCTTGGTGGCGAGCTAAGCGAAACAGGTTGGCGTCTTTTTTTCGAATGCATTCAACAAAGCCAGGGTTGTGGAAAGTGTTGAAAAACAGCTGCAAACAAGTGCGCGTTGAAACACTGCTTGAAACACCTTTGGCATAGGTAAAATTCGGGTTGTTTTTTAAGGAATCCAAATACGGGGTGTTGGGTTGATTGTATCCATACAAATGCATGTAACGGCTGCTTAGGCTTTCACCCATAATGAGCACCACGTTTTTAACTTTTGGGGCGCTATAGGTTACTGTGTATGGCTTGTAGTCATGGCTTTTTACGGTGCTTTTGGAATGAACGATCCAATCAGAAAAGGCGCGAACCGAATTGTAAATGGTGGTGTAGGTAGGCTTTGTATAAAAGGACGATGGTCCCTTTATATGTGCCAATACCGGGGTAATGCCCAGGGCTAATACAATTAGGACCCATGCAAAGGGCAGCTGTTTGCGCTTTTTAGTATAAAGCATGCCGCTAATTATTAAACCGTATGATGCGAGTAAAGTCAGCCAGACTGACCAAAGCTGATGCACTAGTGAAGCCCCGGTCTGAGTTATTTCATCTAGTTCAACAAAGGCTTTGGAAATATCTTGCGAATGAATGGACGCGCCAAAATACGCCCAGTGATTAACTTGTATTGTTTGGGTCAATATAATTAACCCCGCCACAGCGGCCAGTGCCCACTTGTTGCGTACAAAGCTTAAAGTGGCTGAAAATGCAATTACCCCAAGCAAGTTGGTTAGAGGAACAGTGCAAGTTAGTAGTTTGCTAATATGCCCAAGAAACAAGTCTGGCAGTAAAATCCCTAAGCTAACAATAAGGGTGAATATAAGGTTTTGTATTAAAACCACAAACAACCAATCCAAATGACGACCACTACCACAAAGGCCATCATTACCGATGCCGATGCCGCGTCTTTCACAAAACTAATTGCCGCATCCTGTTCGGTTGTGATTCTGTCTGCCAATTTTTCAATGGCACTATTTAATAATTCCAAACAAAGCACCAATAAATATGCGCACAACATAAACATTTTTCTAAAAGGCGAGACTTGGAATAACGCCAAAGCTATTAACACAAAAGGCAGGGCGTAGATTTCCAGGCGGAATGACGCATCACCTTTCATTGTGGCTTTTAGGCCATTACAGGAATATTTAAATCCATCACGTATTTTTTTTATCATGTCACTTACCATTTGTTTACGCTTACTTTGCTAAAGTTTACTATAAGTAGCAAGAATTTAGGTGTTTTTTGAGTCGTCTTTTTGATTCGCTTCATAAATTACTACGGGTGAAGCAGCACAATATTGAGCAATTGCGCCAGCAAATGGCGTTGTTGACCAATCAAATAGAGCTTCGCCTTCATGCTATTGAAAAAAATATATCATACATTAATACGGAACGGTTAATTGCTTCGGTCAATATTAATGGTGCCGACACCTTAGAAGCATTTGTGGGGCAAAAACTTGCTGAAAATAAAAGGTACGCCCAAGAAAACGAAGAACTAAAAGAAACAATAAACAAAATTCAGGAACAATTGTTCGAAGCATACACCGAACAAAAGCAACTTGAAAAAGTACAATCTAACGAAGAAATACGTATTAATACCGAGCTGCAACACAAAGAAAACCAAGCGATGGACGAAATTGCTACCTAAATGTATTTGTCAAATTTGACTAAAATTTAAATAAAATATACACTTAATCGTAGTATTGATCTACATAAGTTAAATTTACAAAAGTAAGGGTAAGGAAACTATGAATAAATATCTTGCAGAGAGTTTAGGAACGTGCCTGTTAGTGCTTTTTGGTTGTGGAAGTGCTGTTTTGGCTGGAACACATATAGGTTTTGCGGGCATCGCACTCACCTTTGGGTTCGCGCTAATGCTACTTGTTTATTGGTTGGGGCCTATTTCTGGCTGTCACCTTAATCCGGCAGTGACCTTATCACTTGCTTTTTCGAAAAAACTGCCAGCATGTGAAGTTGCACCTTATATTATTGCGCAAATCGTAGGCGGTATTGTGGGTGCGTATGCGCTTTTGCATATTGCCCAAGGTCATGCGCATTTTAATGTGCACGCAGTAGGCTTTGCTTGTAATGGTTTTGGGGAACATTCACCTGGTGGGTATTCTGAAATCAGCTGTTTAATTACCGAAGCGATTATGACAACAGTATTGCTACTGGCTGTGCTTACTACTACCCGTAAGAAATTCCCAACTGATGTGACCGGAATTTTCCTAGGTGTTACCTTGGCGGCTATTCACTTGGTGACCATTCCTGTTACGAATACGTCAGTGAACATAGCGCGCAGTATTGGCGTGGCGGTTATGCATGGCGGATGGGCGTTGCACCAGTTGTGGCTATTTGCCGTGGCGCAGCTTATTGCTGTTGTGGTGGCGGTTGTTCTGTTTAAGGTTTTAGAAGAAAAATAAATCTAAGCGATACAATAAATAAAAAGGCCCTTGAAAATTTCAGGGGCCTTTTTTGTTTTTAGTTAATGTGTAGTTCTAGTGCTAAATCAAGAATATCAGAGTGATCTGTTATGCTAGCAGGATTTAAATTAGCAATTATGTTTTGTATTCTTGTTACTGCTTTAGCAGTTGTAGGTTCACCTACTCTTAAAGCCAGCTTAAGTGTGCGAATGTCGTAATTCTCAGCATGTGCTGGTTCAAATTGACCTAGTTTTGCTTCAACAAATCTTGTGACTTCTGCAACTGCGGAAACTTGGTGATCCAGTGCTAAGTCAAGAAGTTCAGAGTGATCACCTGCGTTAGCAGGGTTTAAATTGGTAACTATGGATTTTATTATGGTTGCTGCTTCAATAGCATAAGCAGAAGGAGAGCCTATTCTTAAAGCCACTTTAAGAAATTTAATATCGTAATTCTCAGCATGTGCTGGATCAAATTGACCTAGTTTTGTTTGAATAAATCCTGTCATTTCTTCGTATGCAATATGCATACGTATGATGCGTTTGTAGTAAAGCGTAAGGAAGATACGGAAAAGAGAAATAGGGAGCTTGATGCCTCTTTTGATTGCTCAATTCATGGAACTTATCTTGCTTACAGAGGTGACACTAAAATTGGTATGATAACGCTCTCAAATGCAGCAGGTGCTGCTCATGAAGAGAACGCAAACGCATATGGGTTTACTTCTGGTGCATATGTTGAGCGTACAGTTTTTTTGGATGAGGGGCTAAGGGTAAGGGGTATTTTTCTCACCTTCACGCCAAGGTAATGGAATTAATTACTCCTTTTATTGGTAAAATACATCTTGTTCTTAACGCAGCTAATGAACTTGTTGATAGTGAATTACCATTTCAAGGAACCAGAGGTATTACAGCATTAGCTAATGTTCCAAGTATTAGGGCTTCCTTAAAAGCAGGCGCTACACTTGTTGATATTCCAGAAGACAGAGGTCATTGGATTGTGCAGTTTCCTGCCCCTCAGCGCGCATTAAGTGAAAGAGAGCTACAGCTAAGGCGGGTTGCAGGCATAATTATTGCTGAATCACTAAGTAGCTTTGATCGTAAAGATCCTGAAGGTGTTAAAAAAGAATTTTTGACACTGAATAGTCAAAAAGGTCTGGCAACATTTGAAGAAAATATTATTCCAGCATTAGTTGAAGAATTCTTACGGTATCAGGCTCTTGTTTCAAGTTCTGATCTAAAGACTTTATTGCAAGAAAAGGCAAGAACAAAATTAGTAGAATTTCGTGATTCGGATCCTGTTATAAAGCACATTCTCGGTCATATTGAATTGCTGTTATCTGCGTATCCTAAAGATGAATCCGTGATTACGGCCGCAGAATCAGCTGATTTAAAAATGTTTCAATTACTGTTAAGTGAAAAAATGCGAGCAAAAATTGGAGAAGATTATAACGAACAAATGGATAGGTTGCGTGCTGTTATCGATGGTGTGCTTAATGTGTATTATTCAAGTGGCATTCCATTTTCTTATACAGCGGGAGTTGCAGTTAGAAAGCACTATTCCGCAAACAAAATTTTATTTCCAGACGCATAGAAAATAAACGCGCTATAAAACCAAGGGTCCTTAGGCTAAGCTTTAAGGATCTTTTTTATTGTATAACGAATCATGGCCAAATTTTTTATCTTTTTATTGATTCAGTTTACTTGTGCGCTGGTAAGCGCAGATACACTTCCAGAAATAAGTATACGCAAAATGACAGCGGCTGATATTCCTGGCCTTACTGTGGACCTGTGCTCAGCTGAAGCTGCGGAAAAAATGAGTGCCGAACTAAATGCAACCCATGATTGCGATATTTATGGTGCATACCTTATTCATTTAGCTGAGACTAAAATTGGGCTTTTCATGCTTTCAGATGGATCAGAAAATACCGTTCTAGCGGGTGCGCATATTGATGGATTTAAAACTGGAAAATATGTTAATTGTAGTATTGCGTTGGATTCTGAGCATCAACTGCAAGGTCATTTTAAAAACATTCATGACAAAATAAAAGAGCTTGTCACGCCGCACATAGGCCAAAAGCATAAGTTCCCCGGTCAGGTTGAAAGTACTCAAAATTTTGAGGGTATTCTGGGCGTTCTTGATTTGTATAATATTCCGGGGGTTTTTTCTTGCTTGAAAGTTGGTGCTACTTTTGTGCATGTTGAAAATGCGCAGTGTTGGATACTGCGATTTCCTGGAAAATCAGTTAAAGACTTAACTGAACAGGAAAGGGAGCTGGGGCGAATGGCAGAACAAATTATTGCCGAATCGTTGGAAAGTTTTAAAAGCGATTCGTATTTAATAAATGATCGTATTCCAGAAGAAGCTAGTGCTGCTGTTACTAAGTATTATTTCCAGACTTGTGATGGAATCGCGTATTGCTTGTGATTTTACGTACCAATAAAAAAAACCACGGGGTGCCCGTGGTCTTCCAATCATCTTTACAGAGTGATTGAGCTTTCTATCTAATTCTACCCCATAGTTTTTGATTAAGTGCCTCAATACTTGCAGAGGAATCGTTTTCCTGTACCTCAGAAACTTGCTCACAATATGGTAAGTAAATAATATCCATTAAATTCTCAACAGTTGCTGATGTTTCTTTGTTTGTACCTTCTTTTATAAACATAACTTCTCCTTTTATTGAGTGCACGTTTCGATGTTGAAAAATTTTTCTTTGATTTTCAGTGCACATCAGCATGTTGAGGAAAGTTAAACATGTTTTCTACGTGCAATTGTGGGAATAATTCACCTAACATTTCCCACTAATATTGGCTATAAGTACAATGGGTCTAGGGCATCTTGGAGGAATCGTTATGAAGAAGCAATACAGAAGGTGCGTGATTTTTATTAGGATAGTTGGGCAGATGCTTAGTATGAACAAATGGTATAAAAGGTTCATGATTATTGCCGGAATATTTGCACATTTTGTATTTGTGCAACCAATCTTATGCCAGATTATTAAATAAAAGTACAAGAGCTTTTATTAGGGTTTATAGCCCGTGACTGACAGATGACTGACTGAGTTAGAATCAATCTTTCTCTTTTATAACAAGGAGATTTGATATGAATAAATGGTACAGAAGATACATGATTTTTATTGGCATATTTGGTCAGTTTTTATTTTATTCGCAGTTTTACACAATACTTCAGCACAAAAGCGCCCATGATGTTTCATTGGTTGGGTTTATCGGCGGGTTTATTTCAGTGTTTAGTTGGTTTATTTACGGGGTAATGTTGAACGATAAACCGCTGATTATTTCGAACATTATCGCAAGCATTGGTGCGCTTTTGGTGGTGATGGCAATTTTAGTTTACCAATAAAAGTTACTCAGTATGCACCACTGTTAATGTGCCCTCATCGTTAGGATCATCACTTGATGTCTCAAAATAAGTGAAGGCATATAGGGTAAAATCTTTGTCTTCAATAAGAAATGTATTTTGTAACATCAGCGCATCTTTATTTCAAAGTGCTGGTGTCACAATAGGCTCTACGCAATTTTTTACTACGTGGAAATTGATGAGCAATTTACATTGATATTTTTCTAGGGAGGGTGGAGTTGGGTTTTAAATCAAGAAATGATCTTCGTCACACTCAAGCTTATTGGGTAGAACAGTACAGCTGGTTAAATGAATGGTGCCAACTTTCCCGCCAGGGGTGCTGATTTCGCAAAATGTACCTGCGCCAAAGTCGAACACGCCAACTACGGTGCCTAGGGTTTTATCACCGGCCATTAATGGCAGATCCATTAGCTGTTCATAGTAGACTTCTTCATCTGACAAAGGGGGCAGTTGGCTTTCGTCAATAAATAATTGAGTGCCCTTTAGCAAATCTGCTTGATTACGCGTGGTCACGCCAGCAATTGATGCAACAGCCAAAGTTGGTGATTTTACTGATAGGCTAGTAATTGAAACGGGTTCTTGTTTTTCATTAACAATTACCCCGTATTCAGTAAGACTTTCAGGAGATTCGGCAAAAATTTTTATTTTTACTTGGCCCTTAATGCCATGGCCAGCAACAATTTGTCCAAGACATATTAAGGATTTCATAGAACGATAACATGCACTGGATTGCCACGCCCTTGAAGGGCTCGCAATGACGGATTTGTTGTTTTCGTCATCACGAACTCACGAAGTGAGTGTGGTGATCTAGTGAATAACTGCATTTAAGCAGGAGTTTCTTCTGCAGCAACTTCAGCAACAGTTTCAACAACTTCAGCAACAGTTTCAACAACTTCAGCTGGAGCTTCTTCAGCAACAGCTTCAACAGGTGTCTCAACAACTGGTGCAGCAACAGTTTCTTCAACAACTGCTACAACTTCTTCAACAACAGGAGCTGGTGCAGCAGCAGCGGCTGCGGCAGCTTCAGCTGCTTTCGCGCTGTCTTGTGCTGCTCTTTCAGCTGCAGATTCAGCAGCTTTTACACGCTCTTGTGCTTTTTTCTTAGGAGCCGATTTTAATGGCGTTACGCTACGTTCTGGTTTTGCAACTAAGCCCATATTAGCCAAGAAACCAACCACGCGGTCAGTTGGTTGTGCACCAACAGAAAGCCAATATTTTGCACGTTCAGCATCAACAAGGATACGATCCTTATTGCTGTGTTCCAAAAATGGGTTGTATGAACCAATACGTTCAACAAAACGTCCATCTCGTGGTGAAGTTGCTTCAGCAACTACAATACGATAGAAAGGACGCTTTTTCGCGCCACCACGGGCTAAGCGAATTTTTAATGCCATGTTACTACTCCTTAAATACTCTTTTACATTCCACGCATCATTGCGCCTAAACCTTGGCGCATGAAACCTTTTTGCCCCATCTTGCCCATGCGTTTGAACATTGTTTGCATTTGTTCAAATTGCTTAAGCAAGCGATTAACTTCCATCACTTGTACCCCAGAACCCAATGCTATGCGCTTTCGGCGCGAACCATTAAGAATAGTAGGGTTTCGTCTTTCCTTCTTGGTCATCGATCTAATAACAGCAAGCTGGCGACGTACTAGGCTGTCATCAAGACCAGCCCCTTCTAGTTTATCTTTTATTTTGCCAATTCCAGGCAAAAAACCAAGCATGCTAGAAAGGCCGCCCATCTTTTGCATGCCTTCCAATTGCTTGGCCATATCATTCAGATCAAAATGCCCTTTTTCTAACTTTTTTGCAAGCTTTTCTTGTTCTTCGCTATCAGAAAGTGCTGCAGCACGTTCAACCAAGGCTACAATGTCGCCCATATCAAGAATTCGGCTGGCTACTCGGTGAGAGTCAAATACCTCTAATTGGTCAACGCGTTCGCCCATTCCTAAGAATTTAATTGGGCAACCTGTTACATGGCGCATTGAAAGGGCTGCGCCACCACGACCATCACCATCGGCGCGGGTCAGTATAATAGATGTCACGCCAATTACGTCGTGAAAATTCTTGGCAATGTTTACAGCATCTTGGCCGGTTAAGCTGTCTGCGACTAAAAATGTTTCTATTGGTTTTGCTAGGGCTTTTATGTCTTTAAGTTCAGTCATTAATTCGTCATCAATGTGCAGACGACCGGCGGTGTCTAGAATAATGACATCAATATTTTGAACTTTGGCTGCGTTCATGGCGCGCTTGGTAATTGCCAGAGGTTTTTCACCTTCTACAATAGGCAAGCTTGGAATTTCCATTTGCTTGGCTAATGTTTCCAACTGAAGCTGCGCTGCAGGGCGATAAATGTCTAATGATGCTAACAACACATTTTTGCGGAACTTAGTGGTTAGTAATTTTGCCAACTTGGCAGATGATGTGGTTTTTCCAGACCCCTGCAAACCCACCATTAACATGACCATAGGGGAGGGCGCTGCCAAATTAATAGGTTCAGGTTCACCACCCAAGGCATGAATCAATTGGTCATTAACAATTTTAATAACCATTTGTGCTGGGTTAATGCTTTTTATTAATTCCTGACCAATAGCTTGCGCTTTGGCTTGTTCTATAAATTCTTTAACAACTGGCAGGGCAACGTCTGCTTCTAGCAGGGCAATGCGGATTTCGCGCATGGCTGCGTTTACGTCGTCCTCTGAAAGGGAGCCACGTCCCTTTAGGCGATCAAAAATTCCTGATAAACGATCTGATAATGACTTATACATAACACCTCACAAGCATAAACATAAAGTAGGGAGTTCTGAAGTGAATTACTAGGGATTTTTTTCAAATGGGAAGCTTTGCTATAGTGAGCTGTTGTTTAAGTTTTTCTGATTAATACAGAGGGGCCATTTAGGAATTATATGAAGAGATCTTTAAATGTATGCTACGGGGTAAGTGCAGAAGGCTCTTTATTTGGAGCTGGTTTTGAACCAACAATAGCTTTTGGTCATGGCTTTGATGGGTGTATAGAGGATTTCCAAACCTATGAAGAATATGAGTCAGCTTCCCAAAAATCTCTTCAACAGATATATCAATACACTAGGATAGTTGACGGGATCGATATTGGTACCGTTCCTTTGTTTTATTATAGAAAGGATAGTAATAATCCTCCTATACCGCTTGCAAGCCATGAATTTCTAAAGATCATACGACAATGTGACGACCTTATTGTTTGGCTTTCATTAGGTTTTAATGAGAATTTGCTTTTAGCTTTTCTGATTCGACTCTTTACGCTTTATTCGTTGCCCCTTGAAAAAATAAAAGTTAAAAGAATTGAATCCCAATTGATAGAAGGGTATCAACATGACTTTTTGTCTATTGCTATGGTCTCACCAAAGGAACTTAAGAAGGCTACAATCTTTGTTCCCTTACAGCAATTAGAGATTGATTTATTAACCCAAGGATGGGACGCAATAACTTCATCAACACCCGAAAAAATGGAAGCTTATCTTGATATTCTTCCTACCACACGTTTTCAAGAAGGTATAAAGGATTTCAGGAAGCGCTTGCCTTTTTTAAAAACAGGATTAAATCGCTGCCAGACAGACTTACTAGAGATGTACCCATTAGATAAAGCAGACGTAAAAGCTTATTGGCTGGTGGGTAGTGTAATGGGGAAGAATTACAACGATAAACATCTAGATCTTGTTGGGGATGCGTATATCATTTGGAACTTGATGCAAATGACAAATCTTTATGCCAAGGAACCCGCTTTTATAATTGAACACCCTTATACCAGAGAACAACAAGTTGCATTAACTACATTTGGTCGGGCCATACTAGAAGGTAAAGCCAATTGGCGAGATGAAAATTCTATAGACTATTATGTAGGGGGCCTTCATATCTGTTAGGGTTCATGAAGAAATTTTCAGTGCATTGAAGAGCGTATCAAGCACTAGTGCTTATACTAGAAATTGAAATTTTTTAGAACCTGCCTAGCGCTTTGGAGCGTAGAACCATTTCTTTTTGGAGTAGGACATAGAATAACTGGTTGTGAAGGTATCACGCTAGAGACGGCAGCTTGAGGGGCTTGTGCTTTTGGCGGTGTTACTTGCTTTTGTTCCGATGTTGGCATAGAGCAATGCTGTGTAATTCGAGTTGGGGTTCTTATAGCAATTTGCTGGGAAAGTCGAGCATCTACCTTTGGTGTGAGAGCATGCATTAACGAAAGTGTGAAAGTAGCTAATGGGTTTCTAGATTTGTTACGGGCGCAATTCCGTATCCATTTTGTCAGATCGGGGTACATTTCTTTAAATGCTTCCCCATAATTTACAGGAGACAGCCCAAGAGATATAGCTATTATTTGACGTATTATCAGGTTAAGTTCTGTGTCTTCTTCGCTTATATTTAAAGAACTGCATAACTGTGAAAAAACTTTAACAAAAGATTGAGCCTTCCATTCGTATTCTTTAGCTTTAGGATTGGGTGTGTTGATAATGCTTAAAAATGAAAACAAAGCTTTATGAAGAACAGCGTTATCGTAGTCATAAACTAAGTTAAAGCTCATAGGAAGGCCACTATAGCTTTTTAACCCATAGATTTTCAGAAGTTGATTGGACAATCGTGTTACATCACTAAGAACGGGTTTGTTTGAAAGCATGTTCTGAAAGTGATTGTTCACTAAAGTAGTGTCGATATATTTCAAATCAATCTTGGGATAGCTTATTTTGAACGCTTTTGAACTGAGAGGTGTGTTTTTTGATGTCCAAAAACGTTCGTCTTGAAAAAAACTATTAAATTGAGGAAATGCGCGAGGTGTCACAAAAATTTCATCAGGTGAAAAGCTCGTGGGCGTTTTGCGCGTGATAATAACGCAATCGGTAGTATCAGTATCAATAGTTTCATCAGTACCAACTGTACCAGATACAATAAAACTTGCTGTTATATTGAGGTACAAAAATCCTAAAACAAATAGTCTAACCATTCTGAAATATGCACTTGAACTAAATTTTATTTTAGGAGTTTATAGACTAATGTAACTTTGGTAAATGAAATTTTTCTAACTTAAAATTACGTGTTCTTTCAAGATCGCCCTGCTGTGAACCAAATATTTTTAGTTGCTTATACAGTGCCATCGTCACTATCGTCATTGTCACCAATATAGAAACCATCTGTATCTGTGGCATCTATTGTTGGTAATAATGAGAATGTAGAGCTAAATGGACTAGGTGTACCCTCGCTAGGTGATCTAGGCATAGTGGACTTTCTATTATTGCGCATTTCATCGTAAAATTTAGCTCTGCGGTCCGCATTGGAAAAATTTGCGCCTAGTGGGTCATCGAAAGAAGTGATGCGCTGTGATCCTTGCCTTTTTTTAAGAAGTGCAGCTCTGCGAGAAGACATCATGCAACCATCATTTGTGATGCTTGCTATATTTGTTAAGCTTACAGAATTCCTTATTTGAAAAGGTAAAATAAGTGTTGGTACTGGGGGCGGAGCTTGCCATTCAGTGCAGGCAAGCATAAGCAAAATGGTAATAACAGCACCTGTCGGTTTTCTTGAAGTGTTATTTTTATCTGCCAAAGCTGCCCAAGCAGTTAAGGCAGGGTATGCTTGTTGAAAGCATTTTTCAAACTCAAACTGGTTACACGGATCAACAACTCTTGTTAACACATTACGAAGCTCATAGTTCCGTTTAGTGGTTCTTTCTGTGCTTAAGTGACTCCACAATTCATCAAAAGCTTTAAGAAGAGTATTCATTTTCCATTCTTGTATTGATGTGTCAAGCGGAGTGGTAATGCTACGTAGAGATAAAGTTAGGGCCAGATTCATAAGATTCCTATCAGTTTTTGATCGGGGATTTAGTCTGAATTTTTGACCCGGTGATGGGGTTTCTAATGATACTAGTGGTAAAAGCAATTCTGACAAGTTTGCTAGATCTTCAGCAATGTCCGACTCTACACGTATCTTTAATGGTGAAAACGCACCACCAGTATGTAGGTATTTTGCAAGCTTAAATGGGCTATCAAACTGAATAAGCAGTCCTGTTGATGGATTGCATATTATTGTTATGCGTAGGTTTTTGGGAGGCTGAAATTCTTCGAGATAAAAAAATGGGTGACAAGAACTACTTGGTTGACTACGCAGGACAATTTTATTAGTTTTTTCCCCAGCTTCCTCACTTTCATAGGCTCCATTAATAGTCAGCACACACAAAAAAAAGCAAAAACAGTATTTAATCATTCTTTTGATCTTCAAAATCACCTATTTGAATAGCTTAAGAGCTAAATTTCAAAAGTGGAATAGGTTTTTTCGATGGTTTATTAAATGATTCTTAATATTTCTTGCTGCTGTAGAGGGTCGTGCTAAGCAATACAGTACACTAACTTCGTTCAAAGGATTTTCCATGAAAAAATATTTACTTATGATGCTGACCGTAACTACCCTTTTTGCTTCTTCAAGTGCAGAGCTGGTGCTATTTACGCCTGAAGATACTGATCACCTGCGCACTTTTTTGAATATGGATTCTCAATACACAAATTTTCCATTGCTTGGTCAAGAGGCTGATGTTTCGTATTGCGAATTAGGTCACAGCAAATACAAGTTTGATGGTGGCGATCTTATTGTTCATACCTATGACAACAAGCCATATAGCGTTCAACCAGCAGACGAATCTGTAAAAGTAGAAACGCGTTTCTTTGCTGTCACAACTGGCGGGGCTAACCATGTTTACGGGTTGAATGTTATTGCTCCTGAACAAACGTATAATCTTATTGTGTCTCGTAAAAACGGTGCAACTGGCCCAAAAGGACAATGGCGTATACTAGCTAGTCCTGCGTTTGCAGGCTCTAATTTAGCCATCAGAGATTTTTGTTTCAAAGTGTTTGAAGCTGAGCCAAGTTTTTCAATGGACGAATGGTTACTAAGAAGATCCGGGGCACTTTAGGTTTTTAATTTCTTTTCCAACCATCCTCACACCTTCTATTGCCTTTTAAAAAAAATGTAAGCTAGCATTAACAAAGGGATTCAACACAGAGTGTGTATGCTCAATATTGTTGCTGCGATGTTCGTCGTTTTTGGCCTAATAGGACTTTTCGCTCTGGTGCTTCGCTATCTTCAGCAATCGGGGCGGCTTTCAAACACTCCGTTTTTCAATGCAAAACAACAGGGCGTTATTGTTGAGCCACCTATTATGATTGACAGCAAAAGGCGTATTGTGAACATTACCCACCGTGGGCAGCGTTACGTGGTAATGCTTGGCCCGAATAACGATATATTATTAGAAACCTCATCGGCGGTTCGTTCAATTGAAACCGTAGAGTTTGATCGGCAGCATGTTTAAAAATTTCAAATTAAAACGATTTCACGTTAATAATTTGTGCTGCATTGCAGCGCTTTTATTATTTGTAATGCAAGCCCCGCTTATGGCCGATAGTTTTACCCTAAACTTGGGTGATTCGGGCGGTACGTTAATCGGACGCATGATTCAGATGAGCGCGCTCATGGCGCTACTAACTTTAGCACCTTCTATTATTATAGTGGTCACGTCTTTCACCCGTATTGTGGTGGTGTTTTCATTTTTGCGAAATGCTTTGGGAACACAGCAATCTCCGCCGAATATGATTCTTATTAGTCTTGCTATATTTTTAACGATGTTTATTATGGGGCCGATTTTTAATAAGGCGTATCATGATGGTGTTGTGCCGCTAATGGAAGACAAAATAAAGTACGAAGAGGCGTACGATAAAATTTGCGCGCCTTTGCATGTGTTCATGCGCAAGAATGTGCGCGAAAAAGACCTTGATTTGTTCATGAGCCTGAGCAAAGAAACCCACTTTAAATCAGCCAAAGAATTGCCTATGCGTATTTTGGTGCCGGCCTTTGTGATTAGCGAATTGCGCCGTGGTTTTGAAATTGGCTTTTTGATTTATCTGCCCTTTGTGGTTATTGATATGGTTATTGCCAGTATTCTAATGAGTATGGGAATGATGATGCTGCCGCCAATGCTAATTTCTATGCCCTTTAAAATTATCTTCTTCGTGTTGATCGATGGCTGGAACTTACTGTGCGGTAGCTTGGTGAATAGTTTTAGTATGTGAGATTTAAATAATCCACGAATGTATATTCGTTGTTTAGCAAAATATTTTTCAAGATTGGTATTTCATTTTTTGTGGGCTATTTTTAAAAAATGTAACGCATAAAAGATTAATTAATGAACCTAATTAGAAATATAGTGCTATCACTAATGCTACTAAGTGCAGTTAATGCGTCAACCAGCTTAGAAGCTATGGAAGTTTCAGCTTCTGATTGTAGTTCATGGTCAGGAGGCACATTTACCAGTGTCGCTGATTTCAAGACAGGTATGTGCGAAGATTTTTTGACATCTATAGATATGGGTGATGGTTGTTTGTCCAAAAAAGGTATGAAGCATCCTCTTTTACCAAATTTTGTTGGGTACGAAAAACGGATCGAAAATGAAAGAATGCGAGTGTACTGGCTTACAAACGATACGGAGAACAAATATCCCAGAATGGAAGGATTGCTATTTTCTTACACTAAAAATATAGGCAGTGATGGTGGAACATATGAACTTCCTTTGTTGAATGACATATTGCCATTGGAAGAAAATGTCTCATTTGTACAGATTTTTGCTGAACCAGTGCTTGGCAATAATAGGATTGTGCTGAGAAAGATGTTCGAAGGATTACCAGAAGATGAAGCCGTATTAATTTTAACGCCTTTTATAAGCGAACTTAAAATATTGATGTTATTAGTAAAGTGATAATTTTTAGGAAACATCATCAGCTGAGTATAGCATCAGCTGGTTTCATCTCCAAAAAGCTATTCTCTCCCAAGTCATGTTAAACCCGGGAAACGGATTTTCTGCCCAATCAAGCCAACCAAGCGCGAAGTCGGGTAGGGGGCAATTTCGAGAATCGGGTATGATGCTGCTTTTAATACAATCTAGTGCATCTAGCTCTGGTAAAAATCCGTGGGATTTTACTATTTTACAAACACCATTTTTGTATTCTCCATATCGGGTGAATAGTCCACCAGTTTCGCCTAACTGCACATCATTTTCTATGGTTTCAAAATCAACCATTGGATTAATTCTCCCTGTTGCAATTGCAGATTCGAATCGGGCATCAATTGCGTGAGCAATTTGATTTGCGTGCAGCAGTGAATTGGGATAAATCGTAATGAATTTTCCGCGCTGGGTTGGCTGACTAAGTAATTTGGCTAAACCATAAAAAGTTGTGTATTTGAAATGCACAGGATGTTCTTGTAAGGCTGGCCTAACAATTTCAAAAATTTTATCCATGCTGCTGGGGCGCGCTGAAACATGTAGTTTCCATCCTTGAAAAATATTTGTGCTCCCTACGCCTATGAATACGTTGCTTCCACTTATGGGGAACCCTGCGGCATTTGCCTCGTCATAATTTTTAAATCTTAGATCAGCAGCGTGGGCAATGCACAAAAAAACGCATCCCAAAGATGTCACAAAAAGTTTTGAGATTTTTTTCAAGGCCTATCTCTATTTTTATGTCTTTTTTTGATAGTGACACAACCATATAAAGAAATGGTTAATCTAATATAGGTTATTAAAGAACCGCTGGTTTCAAAGAATATTAATTAATTTTCTGTTTTTTGTGTATTCGGATCCTATTCCAAAATGAAGGGTAGGAGGTGGTTAGGGAGTCTTTATGGGGATTTTCGATCAAGTCGGAGATGACAGGGAAGATGCTAATATTTACTGGATCATGACGTCGCTACGCTCCTCATGAAGACGAGGGCGCCATTCAGCCCAAAAGTGTCAGTGTCCAGTAGGTAAAAAACCGCATGGAATTATCTATTAGAAGCTTTAGAATGTGTGCTGACTATTGAGAGCTTAACGGCAAACATCAATGCTAAGCAAAGCACCGCATTAAATACAAGTGGTGATACAAACAGGAAGTAGTGATGAAAAATTCCCAGAAGATCTTTACTTAAAAAATATCCAATCAAATAACTTATGCTAATTCCTGAAGAGTACCAAAAAATACCGTTGTAAAAAGGTTGGCTGTTTTTGAATAATGAAAATACTAACGCAAGGCTTGGTGCTAGAAAGCCTGCGAAAAAGAAAGCAAACAGCACTTGGTAGATAAGGTATATATGGCCTTTAGAAACATCGTAAATGCTAAGGCTAAACATCACTAGTAAAACGCCAATTAACGATATGAACATAAGCTTTGACCAATCCACAAAGTCGCAAATTCTGCCGAAAAAGAAAGCAAACAGCACTTGGTAGATAAGGTATATATGGCCTTTAGAAACATCGTAAATGCTAAGGCTAAACATCACTAGTAAAACGCCAATTAACGATATGAACATAAGCTTTGACCAATCCACAAAGTCGCAAATTCTGCTTGCAAGCATCATAAAAAGTCCAAGAGCTATGTAGAAAAACATGTAGCCCATTTGGAAATTTCTAGCATTTATAATTGAAACGTTTAGAACATAGGGTTCAATGAAAAAATAATTGTGGGATAATCCTGCTCCACAAACACCACCAATAAGCACTGCTAAAAATTTTGCTACAGTATTAGGTGCGTTTTGCGGGGGTTTTTGTTTTTCAGGTGTATGAGATTTCTCTAAATTGATGATGCCTTTTTTTGCACAATAAAAGATATATCCGCATAGAAGGCTGCAGCCAAAAATAATGCCACTCATGTTTTGTAGATTGCACTTAGCAGAAACAGCGTAAGCTAACACATACCCCAAGCCTGATCCAAAAATCATAAACATGCTTATATTTACATGGTCAGATGTTTTGGAAATCTTCATTAAATACATGGCGGGAGACACTAGTGCCGCTGATCCCAGAAAAAGATTTGAATATGAAATCACTAGCATTAGCAGTTTTGTTGATTGGAATTGATCTGCGAACAGACAGGATAGAAAGAACAAAGCAGTTGTCAGAATATACCCTGAAATAAGAATTTTCTGAGTGGCCATAAATCCTTTTTTTTCGGCATATTTTCCAAGAGTATGTCCGCCCATGATTCTTGAAAAAAATGAAACAACAGCCCATGTACATATAAAAGTGGTGCCATTTTTCAAACTAAATATTTCAGTTGAAGTTTGTGCCAATAGTGAATTAAGCCAAAGCAGTTTAAGAGTACAGAAAGACTGCAGAATAACTATGAGAAAAATACAGAAAGTTGAGCGATTCCATAAAAATTGCATTTCGAATACCTCCTTTGTGTAGTCTCAGAAAACTTTCTCAAAAGATACCCCATTTGTAAACGAAAACAAGCAAAAGAGCCAGCTTTAAAAACACATTTAAAGGGTGACTTTTAGCCGTAAGATTTGTGTGGTAGCGTATCTGCATAGACTGAATTTGTTATTCTATGATTAGTTTTCCAGCTATTGACCCTGTCGCAATTACCCTTGGTCCCCTAAAGGTTCATTGGTATGGGATATCGTATGTTGTCGGTATTATTTTGGCGTGCCATTGGGCGCACGGGTTGCTTCGGCGTTTTCAATTTAACATTACACCGAAGTTATTTGATGACCTGTTGCCCCATGTGGTTATTGGTATTGTTGTTGGTGGAAGGTTGGGGCATACCATGCTGTATGACCCTGATTACTACCTAAGTCATCCGTTGGAAATTTTACAGGTCTGGCAAGGCGGCATGTCATTTCATGGCGGGTTGCTAGGGGTTGTGTTGATGACAGCTGTTTACACCAAACGTCATAAGATCGATTTTTACAGTCTTGGCGACCTGTTGGCCTTAATATCGCCCATTGGTTTATTTTTTGGGCGTTTGGCCAATTTCATTAATGCTGAATTGTTTGGCATAGAAACAAGTTTGCCCTGGGGCGTTATGTTTCCTAAGCAAACTATGGCGCGTCATCCTACCCAAATTTATGAAGCAGTGTTAGAAGGTTTGGTTTTGTTTTTTGTATTAAATTTTGCCTACAAATACTTCGCGAAATTAAGGGCCTGTAAGGGAATGACCGGTTGTTTATTTTTATGTTTATATGCCCTCTTTCGCTTGATTGTCGAACCGTTTAAAGTACAAGAAATGGTTGTGCAATTAGGCACCCATGGGCTTGGGGTTGGTGTTATATTATGTATGCTCATGCTTTTGCTAAGCATCCTTCTGATAGTGGTGCGTCGCCGTGTTTTCAAGATTACATCAGAAAAAACGGCCCTGTAACTGTTGAAGAAGCGCAAAAATTAGCCCTTTATCATCCTGAGTTTGGCTATTACGCGCACAATAGTGTTATTGGTTCGCAGGGGGATTTTATTACCTCTCCTGAAATTTCTCAGTTATTCGGTGAAATGCTTGCGTTTTGGTGTATTGCCCAGTGGCAAGAAGCGGGTATGCCTCAGTCGCTGCATCTTATTGAAATGGGTCCGGGTCGTGGCACGCTTATGCAAGATATTTTGCGTATTGGCGAACACCAAGAAGGCTTTATAGAAAGCCTAACCATTAGCTGCGTTGAAATTTGTCCGAACCTTTATGAACAGCAGCAACAAGCTTTGTCAGATTACCCATTTGTGTTTTGGTACAAAAATTTATCTGAAGTGCCAAAGGGTGCTGATTTTACCATTCTTCTTGCCAATGAATTTTTTGACACGCTTCCTGTTCGCCAGTTTGTAAGCCATGAAGAGCGTACTGTACGCTATAGCGAAAAAGAAAATGCGCTGATTTTTTCTCCGCCTGCAAACCCTCATAGCATTAAAGAAACATGTCCTATGGGCGAAGAGCTTATGCATGAAGTTATGGGGCACCTAACACCTGGTGTGGCGTTAATGGGGATGACACACCACCAGAAGCGCGTTTTGGTGATACACTACAAGCACTTTTTCAGCACAAACCTGTTAATGTTTTGGAAAGTTTGGGCTTTGCTGATATTTCACATCAGGTTGATTTTCATAAATTATGTAGTATTGCCACCAATTTCAGGTTTCAGCCCCAAGGGAACTTTTTGTTAAGGCTTGGTATTGAACACCGCCTTGAAAAGCTTCTTAGCATTGCATCACCCGAGCAGCGTTTTAGCTTAACTACTGGTGCAACGCGTTTGGTGGCACCTACTGAAATGGGGCAACGTTTTAAAGTACTTGAGGTTTTTCAATGGTAGCTAAAAAGGTTAGTAACGTTCCTTATGAAACTGCAGATACGCTTGATCACCCAGGAATTGTGCATGGATTTTTCGGGCGCATCGGTGGCGTTAGTCAAGGAATTTACACAAGTTTAAATACTGGTTTTCACAAAGATGACGATGACATTAGTGTTATTGAAAATCGTCAGCGCATTTTAAACACACTGAATGTTGGGCATATGGTAACCTTGCGCCAAGTTCACAAAACCGATGTTTTGTTAGTCGATGTCTCTACCGAAAATGGCTATCAGATGGATGCCATGGTTACCAAAACCCCAGGTCGTTTGCTTGCTATTCAAACTGCAGATTGCGTACCCATTTTACTAGCCGATCCTGCCAACCGGGTAATTGGCGCTGTTCATGCAGGGTGGAAAAGTGCCGTTGCCGGTATTGTTAAAAATGCTATCGATGCTATGCAAGGCTTGGGCGCTAAAAACATTAGCGCAGCTATTGGCCCATGTATTCACCAGGAAAGTTACGAAGTTGGCCAAGACGTTTTTGATGCTGCAAAAGCACCCACGTTTTTTATGCCTTCAGCAAAGCCTGGTCATTATCTTTTTGATTTGAGCGGATACGTGCTTAACCAATTAAAAGGGCAGGGTATTGAAAATGCAATTGTGCTTCCTTTTAATACCTATGCTTTGAAGGATCAGTATTTCAGTTGCCGACGTGCGGCCCACATGAGTGAGTCTTCATTTGGTAGTCAATTATCAGTGATTGGATTGGTGTAGAGAAGGTTAAATCTATGAAATTTTTCTGCCTTTTTTTAATTTTACTTCTTAAATTTTCAAACTCCTTTGCTGCGGTAGTATTTAATGGTGTCTTTGATGATAATCTATATAAAGAACACAGTAAAAAATATGAAATTTTAAACTCATTTCCACCCCTTCCCATTTCAACAGAAAGTCTTTTTTCACGAGTAGACTTTTTAAAAGGTACTATCGGTTATGAAGGCGACATACATGTAATTAAGCCAAAAGAGCAGCTTCATCAGTATATGACCCAAGGAATAATGGACTGTGTAGCTATTGTTTTGCGAAAAGATACAGGCGAAGTATTTGCAAGCCATGTTACTAGGAATGTAGTTTTTGGATCATTAGAATCTGATTTAGATCGGTTTCTGTCAAACGAAGAGCGCGTGACGAGCGCGCATTTGGTAAGTTTGTACACTTCAGATTTGATGTTGAAAATTTATGAATTGTTTAAACATAAAAATATCTCCGTTACAACAATCACGCGACCAAGCCTTGCTAGTGGTGAACACCTTATTTTTGAATCTGGTTTATCTTCGTTGTGTCTTTCAACGTATAGTTGTCGTATCTATCACCCAAGTAAGTGCCTTGAACAAGCTGTTGTGAAAAAATTTAGTGTCGTGAATAGTTCTTTAGCATGTCCATCAATTGTAGATTACTCAGGAAATCTTTTTGGAAGCCCTTGGGTTTGTTGGTCTATGGGAAGCTCTGTCACCGTTTCTGGAAGTAACCTTACTTTTGATAGTACGTATGGACTTAGTGATAATTTTTATGCGTCTTGTGCTGTGTTTGTTGACGCAAAGACTGGTGTGAAAAAATTTAGTGTCGTGAATAGTTCTTTAGCATGTCCATCAATTGTAGATTACTCAGGAAATCTTTTTGGAAGCCCTTGGGTTTGTTGGTCTATGGGAAGCTCTGTCACCGTTTCTGGAAGTAACCTTACTTTTGATAGTACGTATGGACTTAGTGATAATTTTTATGCGTCTTGTGCTGTGTTTGTTGACGCAAAGACTGGTGAGATTATCGTAAGCCGTGTTGGGAGTGCACAAATAGGAAATGCTTAATAAGCGCAAGCCGCTTATCTTTATTTCAAGGCAAGCATTGCATTGCTATCCTTTTGCTTGCTAGTCCAATATGTTGATCAGCTTCTTACTGTTTCTAATTCACCTATCATTAATTCATCTAATGGATCTGGTGCCCTTTCTTTTATTTTGGTGAGATCTAAATGCAATATTCGTTTGTCGTTTGTGCCAGCACAGCTTTCTCCTTCACCATCAGCGTCTTCAAGTATCCATTCTGATTTTCTGCCAACATTTTTTAACCAATCGGTTCCCATGATTTCTTGACACTGGTTCAATGCGTTGCGCAAACCAAGAATTGTTGCTATTTTTCCTCTTCCGCCCATGAAATGTCGGTCATTTGCATAGCATTGATTGTGATATTCTGTTTTTCTTGTAACGGCTAAAATTGGAGGAAGACTGAAATCATGCTTTGTTGCCTGGGCGCGCAGGGCAGATAAAGAATCACTAATATCAAGTGGATCACATAGAACTAAGTGAATTCCTTTGAGTGTTTCGTATGGTTGAAATTCCAGCTGCTGCTTACTTACAATAAATCTGCACTCAATTTTTTGATGAGGAGAAGTTCGATTATATTCATTGAAAGCATTCAGAATAATGCCTCGGTAAACTGGACTATATTCTACACAGACTATGTTGATGGTTGGTGGTTCACTGATACTGGCACTGGCACAAATCAGGAAGGGGGCCATAAATCCTACAAAGAGTGCTCTTAATATGAAAATCTTAAGCTCAACGTTTGCTGCCATAAAAAACCACCTACGATATATAATTTATTATAATCTTCAATTTATTAATTTTTTGTTACCAAAAAGATTGTTTTTATGAACTAATTATTGTTTTAGTGTTGTATTGACACTTAGAGCAATTAAATATGTTTACAAATCTGAAAGGGGTAGGGCATAAAGTAGCATGCTTATTTAAACAAAAAGTGCTTATGTTTCTACTTTTTTATCGTTATCTACCAATATTATTCTTATTAATGTCGGAAGTTTTTTGTGCTGCAGCTCCTGCTGAATTATATTTAGTTGTTGGTAGTAATAAAGTAGCAGGCCAGCTCCACAGCCCATATTTGCAGTCATACCATCATAATTCCGCTGCTGATTTTACTCATGAGCGTACATTCGGTGGCAAGGCAACTACCGTCGATTTGCGTCCTGATTATACTGTGCCAGGGCTTCACAAGCACTCAACGGATGTTTGTTCATTTGTTCCTGAGCTCCTATTGTTGCTGTGTTTATGGAGTTGTTCCTAAGTCATGGTGTACGAACAGTTATGGATTTGCAAAGAAGAGCAGCAGAAAAAGATCCAGAATATTTCCCCAACCTAGAAAATGAATTAGCTGACGAGTTCTCAAAAAAATCTATTGAGATACGGAATTCAATTATCGCGCATATCCGTGAAGAAGTAAGTAAACCCTATACAATAGACTTCATGCTTATGCCGCGTGCAATTCAAAACCTTGCAAAATACATGAAAACAGGTGCAAATCTTTATATAGAACATATTCCGTTGATGACAGCACAACCTACGGCAAATCCCTTTAGTTTGAGTATGCGACCACAATTTTTAGGGGAATTAAGGGCAGCAATTGCTGAACCTTCTTCAACTTCATTTTCATTATGCAGGCAAGCTGTTGACCTTGTGCAAGCAGCTATGGAAATTTCTACAGGTGAAATTCGTCTTACCAGAGAAGAGTATTTTGATAGACTCACTGCTGAAGTTGAATTGTGTATAACACCTGTAGCTTTTCAGCAATCCCTCAGCCTTCTTGTGCTGCTTGAATTGGAAAGACTTGAACAATCACTACCAGATTCACCTATCAACAAATTCTTGGCAGGCAAAGGTTTTGTCAATATTAATCATCAGCGGGTCATTAACCCCTTTAATGGTCGTAGTAATTCTTGGATGATTTCAGCAGTTAAGGCTTGATAGCACATTGAAAATAGCAACATAATAATATATATTGCTCGCTTGTATTAATTAAAAAATAGTGTTGTGCTGGAATTTTTTTTTAAAGTTAGTATTGTAAGTTTTTTTTTGTTGAATTTTGTAGGCTCTTTTTATGCTGCAGAAGGGCCTGTTCATCACCCTGATTATTATGCTGGAATTATTCATACTATTTTGGCAAATAGAGATTTGACCGAATATCATCAAAAAAACGCAGAGGGTGCGTTAGCGTACCTTGAAAATACCGAAGTTTCTCCCAATATTAGAGCTAGACTAATAGAACAAATTTTACTTGAAAAAGATCTAAAAAAATTTCACTTACAGGCGGCATCTGCAGGAGTTGTGCTTTTGAGTGAAGGTTTGCTTCCAATTAAAGAAAAAGCATCCATTGCACTACATCTTTTTACAAATAAGTCTTTAAAAGAATATTACCAACATGAAGTTGCAATAAGAGCTTGGGAAGAATTCTCATTTGATGAAAGCGTTCATTCGTCAATTTCTTTAGCAAAGGAAGTTATTGCTTGTAATATTTTGCGTCGAGATAAATTTCAAGAGCATCATGAGCATGCAATTTTAGTATGGAAAAGTCTTGATATTCTAACGCAAGGATTCATGGTTTGTGATATTTTGCAAAATGATTCTTTAGCACGCCATCATAAATATGCGCAAAGAGTTCTTAAAAAGTTTTTCTTCACTACTAATGAGGTTGTTCCTAAATATACGAAAAAAAGGTTAGCAGAAATAATAGAAAAAACTAGATCTCAGCGATTAAAGAATTCTCGTGTCATTGCTTCAAACTATTTGGATTCCTTGTTGAAACTTGATTCGCCAGCAGCAATCGAAGAAGAAGCTGCGCTCTCTTCCTCAAAAAAGCGCAAAAGGCTGGCTAAATAGCTTAAGTTCCAAAAAATTCCAAACGACATGGGGGCTGATTTTGGTATAAGCTAGAAACGAAATAAAGAACGCATAATCAACATGACAAAAATTATCGCCGGAAGCAGCAGCAAAAAATTAGCTCAACAACTAAGTGCCAGCTTGAACATTGCTCAAGTTGAAGCATTCATTGAACGCTTTGAAGACGAAGAATTACGCGTGCAATTGGCCGATGGTGTTCATGAAGAAGATGTCATTATTGTGCAATCGACTTCGAAACCAGCGAATGATCATTTAATGGAATTGTTGTTGTTGGTAGATGCTGCAAAGCGTTCCGGGGCGCGCCGGGTTATTGCTTTGGTGCCGTACTTTGGGTATAGCCGCCAAGATAGGCCTTCCTATGCGTTTGGGTCAATATCGGCGCGGTTGGTAGCAACGCTTATAGAAGCTGCTGGTGTTGATCACCTGATTACGCTTGATTTGCATTCCCAGCAGGCTGAAGGGTTTTTCCAAATAGGTGTGCAAAATATTGAAACATTGACTTTGTTTGCTGAGCTGTTAAAAAGTCAGTCAAATTTGATGGTGGTTTCCCCAGACATTGGCGGTATGATTCGTGCCCGAAAATTAAGTAGCCTGCTTGGGGTAGACCTGGCGGTTATTAATAAAATAAGAACAACCCACAACACCTGCCAAATGAGTGAAATTATCGGGAATGTTGCGGGCAAAAACTGTGTGTTGGTTGATGATATTGTGGACACGGGCGGAACCTTGTGCAAAGCGGCTGCATTACTGATGCAACACGGCGCGCTTTCGGTTGAGGCCATTGCAACCCATGCGGTGCTTTCAGCTAATATTGAAGCATCAGTCATTAAGAAAATCACCGTTACTGGCACCATTGAACAAACGCAGTTGCCATCTAAATTTGCCGTTGCTGATATATCAGTTTTGCTTGGGAAAAACTTGAAGAGAATGATTAAAAGCTGATAACCAACGCAATTTAACTTCCGAAGCTTGGGATAGCTTTTCTGACAAATGCGATGCATTGGCTTTTCGTCCATTGTATTGAGCTTTTTACAAATTCTTTGATCGGTGCCAAAACTTGGTAGTAAATATACAGTTTAATTCTATGCTCTGAATCAAGATCAAGTTTTGCTCGCTTATATGTGATGCCCATTTCTTGAATTTTTTTCAAATTATCAGAATTTACGTACCCTTGTTGGACCATGTTTAAATAATCAGCAGGTAGATCTTTAAACACTGTTAAAAATTTTCCGTAAAGACCTTGACTTCTGACAGATCCAGCAATTTCAAAAGCCCAAATATTTTCTCCTGATTTTAGTGTGTGAGCCATGTCTTTTGTGCGCCAAAACATGCATTTAAAGAAGTTCTCCATAGTTCATAGCGATCTTTTTCTGCAATCCCTGGGTAAACTTCAGCTTTATATCTAGTTTCCATATCTGTTCCACAGGCAATCTGGCAATAAGCAACATCTTGCGATTTCATAAAATTGAAAATATCGCCGAGTCTTTTTTCATCAAGACGTGTAAAGAAATAATCTTCCAAAAGAATGAGAACATATTTAGTTTTAACAGCAGCTAAAACTGCTAATGCGTTATCGGACCAACTTTTTTCATTTTGATTATTAATACTTATGATTCTTGGGTCATCATGTTTTAGAGCATTAGTTACCAAGTAAATAGGAACTTGAGAGTTGGTAGTTTTAAGAGAGGGCCACCTCTTAAAAAACATTTCAAAAAAAGGTGCCCATAACTCTTGGTATTTATCACAAGAAAAAACGATAATGGTAAGATCATCAAAAGATATATTTTGAGCTGATGTGCTTTCATTTGAGATCGCATTAGTATCAGCAGAAATTTGACTGGCTTGAACGCACCAAGTTTGGATAATTAAATAGAAAAAAAGGGTTATTATTTTCAAAAAAAACTCTAATTTTTACGTCATGCTGCCATTGATAACATGTTTTTCTTTGTCCAACAATATTTGAACGAATCCTATAAGCATGCCTATGCATCTAAAAGCTTAAATTTATGGGGCTTCTTGACGAATGCTTGGTAAATAAAACAAGTGCACACTCAATCCACACATGCAGGTCAGCGCCAAAGCGCCCACTTTATTCTTTATTCTTTATACTTTGCCTCAGTGCAATAAGTATTATGCAAACAAGCATTCGCTACACGCAGCCGTGTTTATTTATTTCTGTGAGTTTGGTGTTCTGGGTGATAGCTAAAAAGTTTAAATCGCAACAAAGCAACCCAATATAAAATAAAAAATACTGATTTTAAAATAAAAAATCTATTATAGTCTTTTTCTAAATTGTATTATTTAAAAAAGGCTAACTATGAAATTAACAAGTTATTTATTATTGGGCGTTATTGCGCAATCATTTGTTTCTTCTGGTGTATGTTTTGACCCTTATGAACAAGGTCACAAACCTAAAGTACGTTCTTCACGGAATGTGCATCCTCCACTTCCTCCAATTACTAAAAAAAATCATCTGGAGTTGTTGCGCAGCCAAATGTTGTTGTTGAAGAAGTGGTAAGTGATGCACGAGCTGCAGAAATACTTATGCACACAGCACCCAGAAATGGAATATATTTGTCTAAAGCAGCTGAGCAAGAGTATATGAGAAGCCTTAGTGATGCTGAGTTAATTGCGGTTGAGCGTTATACACGAGATTTGTATACTAAAAGATGTATCCAGCAAACGCATCACTTACTGACTAAAAATACAGCATCTTTGAGTAATGAGTAATGAGTAATGAGTAATGAGGAATTGGTAGCGGGAGTGCAGGCTATGCAGTTTTTGTTGGCAAGTGGACAAATAAATAAGTAGTTTTTATCCTTTCGTAGCCTTTAAGCTGCTTTTTGCAAGCAAGGTGATGTACAGGGTACGTCACCTGTTTTTTTTTGCCACTGATTAATCACTAAACCGGAAAAGACAACTCCACATGCTAACATTGTCATTGGGCTTAGGTGTTCGTCTAAGCACAACCATCCAAAAAACACAGAAAACACCGGAATAAGTAATCCATAAATAGAAACTTTGGTGGGGTTATGTTGACGCATTAGCCATGTCCATCCGGTTAGCCCGAACAAGGTTGCCACAATCACAATGTACCCTGTGGCGGCCAGTTCTTTTAGTCCAAGCATGTGTAATGAATCAAAGAACACATTCGGTCCTTCCCACACTTGCGATAATAAGAAATAGGGTAGGGGTGGGACCAGGCTCATCCATACAGTTAGCTGCAAAATATCCACGCCTTTTAAGGTTCTAGATATGTTGTTTGATAGGCCCCAGCACAGTGCGCTGCCCAGTACTAACGCAAACCCGGTTAGGGTAGATGCATTTTCCGTTTGAAAGCCCAGCATTGCTACTCCGCAAAGGGCTAGAAAAATGCCAAACATTTCACGTTTTGATAAATGATATCCAAATATAAAGTATGAAAAAATTGCCGTGAATATGACCTGAGTTTGCAAGGTCAAGGCGCACATTCCAATGCTTATGCCCATTTCTAACCCTTTAAACATCAGCGCGAATTTTGCCACGCCCAAAAGAAGGCCAATTAAAATAAGCTTGGGTAGGGGAATATTTGGGCGTTTAATGAAAAACACCAAGGGAAAAGCCACAAAAACAAAGCGCAAAAAGCCAAAGGTGAGGGGGGAAATTCCTTGAATTGCCCACTTTATTACCACCAAATTAAATGCCCAACACACCGCAACACTTAACGCTAAGATAATGTCTTTGATTGGCAAAGATAGCATTCAATAAGGTATAAAAACGTTTATATACTAACGATAAAACAAAAAATTAAATAATGATAACTATTAAAAAGGTATAGCAGGATTGATATTTTTGTATGTGCCTTGCGCAAATAGGGCAAAATCATTATATATAGTACAGTTCAACGTTTGCTTGTACGCCTATCTTGAGACAAACTGTCAAGACAATCTTAATGCCTGTGCAGACTTCCCTAATGTTCTGCCTAATGGCGGTGCTAGTGGCCCTTGTGGATATGGCATCTGACTTATACATTCCTGTGTTGCCGGAAATTGGCCATATTTTTGGTGTTGATGAATCTTGGGTGGGGGCGACCCTTAGTATTAATTTGGTAAGCTTGGCCATATCGGGTCTGTACTATGGCAGTTTGTCTGATACCATCGGTCGCAAGCCAGTTATTATTGGTGGGCTATTTCTATTTACTGTGGCTAGCTTTGCTTGTGGGTTTTCAACAAGCATTACCCAATTGCTGATTTCCAGATTTTTTCAAGGATTGGGTGGTGGAGTGGCGTTTTCCGTGGGGGTTGCGGTTGTGCGTGACCTATATGAAGGCGGAGCTAAAAGCGCACAGATGTTTTCACGCATGCAAAGTGTTATAGCGTTGTCACCAACATTTGCTCCGATTATCGGCGGTATTATTGGTACTATGTATGGTTGGGCAAGCATTTTTTATGTGCTTGGTGCTGTTGCAGTTGTACTGCTTATTGCGATGATTTTTTATGGAAAAGAAACGCTTCCACCAGAAAAAAGGCGTAAAGGCTTTTCTTCGGGGTTGGGTGATGAGTACAGGTATTTTTTAAGGCGTCCATTATTTTTATGTTATGCCGGTATTCAAATTTTAAGTCTTGGGTGGTTTTGGTCAGAGCTTGCGTTTTTGCCAGCTCTATTTCAAGATCATTACGGCGTGGCAGCTAGCTCTTTCGGGTGGTATCTTAGCGTGCTAATGGCTGCTTACATTTTGGGGACGTTTTTGAACCAATATCTGGTGAATCATGTTAGTTTAAAAAAATTGGTAAATATTGGCCTAGGGTTATTTTTTCTAACCGCTATTGCTATGTGTGTGGCGCAAGGGATTGATTTTGTTTCTCCGTGGATAGTGGTGGCCCTAAGGTTTCCTGGAGGTATTGGTTTTGCCCTTGTTTTTGGAAATGCTGCCACCCTTGCTATGGATCAGGAAAAAGAACGAACCGGTAGTGCTGCTGCCCTAATAGGTTCTTCTGAACTGTTAGCAGGTGCAATTTGTATTTTCATTATTGACTTGTTTGAGTCAGATACTCTTTACCCCCTAGCCCTAATGATTGCTGCTTGCACCGTATTTTGTAGTTTGTTTATGCTGAAAGCTAGATGTTTGCAAAAACCGTAGATAATTTTAAATTTTTGGTTTATAATTGCGAATTATTTCAAAATTCAAACGTATATGTTTTCAGTAATTAGATTTTTTTGTATTTCTTTTTTTCTTTGTTGGTGGCAGCTCAGATATTGCCAGAAGTCGGTCAGGGAAGTGCTTATAAAAGGTTAGGCTTGGCGCTTGAGAACAGTGAAGCTGTAAAAGTAACATATCTACTTCGTGCTGAAAAAAAATCACTACGATCAACACAAGTCGGCGCTAATTTGGCAATTTTAGCGTGTGCACGTTTCGATAATCAGGTGCTTTTTAGTAATTATATGCAACCAAAGCTTCGCACTTCAATGTGTTGTGTTCCATATGTTGACCCAAATTTTTACATTCCAGATTCCAAAGCAATTGAAGATGCACTTGTAGAAATCCTTGAAACGCGTGCCTATCATTGCATTGATGATTATCATTTTTTACAATACGACACAAAAATATTATGTTCGGTTATTAAAAGAGTTGGGGTGAAGATAAGTGATGAGCTGTCCGAAGAAAATTCAAGAAAATTTGATAGTTTGAACTACCTAGCTGTTTGCATGAAAAAAACTGTCTTTGACGAAGAAACTAAAAAATTTGCTGAAAGACTAGCTTTGTTTGAGTTACCCCGTCATTGGGGGGTGCGTACTGATGAAAGTGTGAAAAATGAATATGCCTTTATGCCTATTGAAGACTAAAATTAACTAGAATTCTAGCATGTGAAAATCATAGATAATTTTAAGTTTTTGGTTTATAATTGCGAATTATTTTAAAATAACAGCATATATGTTTTTATTAACTAGATTTTTTTGTGTCGCATTGTTTTCCATATTGATAGCAGCACAAATAGCGCCAGAAGTCCGTCAGGGAAATGCCTATCAAAGGTTAAGTGTGGCGCTTACGAACGATGCAGAGGGAACTGCATTAAATATACTTATTGCTGAACATGATTCGCTACGGTCCACTCAAGAAGGCGCTAATTTAGCTATAAAAGCGTGCGCCATATATGGTGATATTGCGCTTTACCATGGGTTTTCAGAGCCAAGAGTATCTTCAAGCTTTTGCTGCATTGTAAGATATGATTCAAACGCTTTTCTGCCAGATGATAACGGCATTGAAGCCGCATATATTGAGGCTGCTAAGAACAAGCGTAGTCTTAATTTTATTAAGCAAATTCCTTTGCCTGCTGATAGTAAGGTGCGTCGTTCAATATATAGAAGAACATTTGATGGATTAAGTGGGTCAGAAAATGCAAGTGACTATTTAGGTATCCTTTTTTACCTAGCTGATCACTTAGAAGATGCTAGTGCTGCTGACTCATTAAAAAGGAATTTCGTTGTGCAACCGCATTTGGCTACTCGTGCTAATCTAAGCTATGTTGTTTCTGCGCAAAGCTTCAATGATTCTGAAGAGGATTTGTAGTGAGGCTTTTGTTGTGCCTGTATGCTCATCCCTTTGTTGCACCCCTTGCCTGAAAGGGCTTTTTACGAAATACTTCGATATAAGAATTTAATGATGTTACTCACTGGATCATCACGTCCTCCAGCCTTCGCTGGAGTCCTCATGAAGACGGAGGAGGCGTGTCATCCAAAAACTAAAAAGGACAACGCAATGATAGGCATACACGCAGCGACTCGTACCGTAATTGGTGCATTCCAGGGGCAATTCAGTTCCTATTCCGCAACTGACCTGGGTGGTTTTGCATTACGTGCTGCTATGAAAGCGGCGGGTTTACAAACGGTTGATGAAGTGTTCATGGGCTGTGCGTTACAGGCGGGGTTGGGGCAAGCTCCGGCGCGTCAAGCATCAATCAAAGCGGGGATTAATCATAACGTGCCCACCACTACTATTAATAAGGTGTGTGGGTCGGGCATGCGCGCGGTGATGTTCGCCTGTGATAGTTTGCGCCTAGGCAATATTCAAACCGCGATTGCCGGCGGTATGGAAAGCATGACCAATGCGCCTTATGCATTGGAAAAAGCACGCTCTGGGTACCGGTTTGGTCACGGAGCATTGCTTGATTTAATGCTGAACGATGGTTTGGAAGACGCTTTTCACAAAAACCCCCAAGGGGGGCGCTGCGCTATGGGTATGTTTGCGGATGATACGGCCGCTGCCTATGGGTTTAGTCGCGATGCACAAGAAGATTTTGCCCGCCAGACTTATGAAAACGCAATGGTGGCACAAGCAGCTGGGGCTTTTCAAGCTGAAATTACCCCTATTATTTTTGCTGACAAAAAAGGCGAAACCACTTTTGACCAGGACGAGCCCATTACCAAAGTAAAGCCAGATAAGTTTGGCGCCCTAAGGCCAGCCTTTAAGGCTGATGGAACCGTGACGGCAGCCACTAGTTCATCATTGGCAGATGGAGCCGCGGCGTTGGTGCTATCAACCAATACAACCGGGGCGTTGGCTAAAATTGTGGGATATACATCATATGCGCAAACCCCAGAAACGTTCACGACAGCGCCAGTTGGTGCAACCCAAAAATTGTGCGCAGCGCTAAGTTGGTCAATTGATTCGGTAGGTGCCTTTGAAATTAACGAAGCCTTTGCCGTGGTGCCTATGGCGGCGATGAAAGCCTTGAATATTCCCCGTGCAAAAGTGAACATGTTCGGTGGTGCCTGTGCTTTGGGTCACCCAATTGGTGCCAGTGGGGCGCGCATTATGGTGACGCTTATTAATATTATGCGTCAGAAAAACTTGAAGCGTGGCATTGCCGTGGCGTGCATTGGCGGTGGCGAGGCGACCGCGATTGCCCTGGAATTATAGGAGAATTCAATGCGTTTTTTCATTTTAGCAATTATTTTAATACTGGCGGGGTGCGCCCAGAACCTTTCAACTTATAAAGTTCCCAAAGTGCCTTCGAAGGAAGGCTTTGTTAAAACCGCCAACGGCCAGCTGTATTACCAAACAATGGGGCAGGGCGACGCTGTAATTGTTATCCACGGTGGCCCTGGAATGGATCAAGGCTACCTATTGCCGGGTATGGCAACTCTCGCTCAAAAGCACCAGGTAGTGTTTTATGATCAGCTTGGTTGTGGAAGATCAACTGCTACAGTGATTGACGAGAGCCATATTACTATTAATAGCTTCGTTGAAGATATTGAAACCCTTCGTAAGGCACTGAAGTTTGAAAAAGTCACGATTGTTGGGCATTCGTGGGGCGGTATGCTGGCCATGTATTATGCGGTGAAATACCCAAAAAACATTAAAAAATTGGTGCTGATGAATACGGTGACCTCGGCTGGTATGGAGGAATTCCTTGATGAGGTTGAAAAGCGCACCATGCCAAGCGCTGGTGAGTTTGAAAAATTAAAGGCGTCTCAGGAATTTATAGATAGTGAGCCTCAGGCAGTTGCTCAGTATTACCGATTATTTTTCCAATATTACTTCCATAACCCCAAAGATCTTGAAAAATTGAATTTACAATTAGAACCTAAAGGTGCTGCAACGGGTGTGAAAGTCGCCAAAATATTGGAGGAATCCATATTTGGAAAATACACAGACCAGCACGCCGATTTGCAAAAACTGAAGATTCCCACCCTGATTATTCGCGGAGAGAGCGATGTTATTCCGATGAGTGCTGCCAATAGCATGGCGCATTCAATTAAGGGTTCAAAGCTGGTGGTGCTTAAAAACTGCGGGCATTTTCCGTATATTGAGCAGCCCAAAGAATGGTTGGAAATTACGGAAGAATTTTTAAGAAAATAGTTTAACGTAATTGTTTTAGTTCTATTGCATTAACCTTCTAGCAAGGCATTAGTGCAAAAAACTTAAAAATTTCTTGAAATAATAAAAAATAGTTCCTATGTTACAGCTTAGTGAAATGATAATACATGAGTTAAACGATGATAAAAAAACTATTTTTAAGCGTAGTGTGCATTCTATCTATTGCTGAGAGTTCTTTCCGTTCACAAGCAGATCATGTGGATAGTATTGGCGCTGCTACAAATGTGTCGGGGTGTGGGGCTGCGGTAATAATTCTAGTAAAGCAGCCTGATGGGATGACGAATATTCTTAATGGTACATACGTCGCTCCAGGAAAAGTTCTTACCATCTCTACTGAAAAAATAGTTACTGGTGAAGCTGTTGTCGTTTCTTCATTTCTAAGTTCAGAACTTTCTTATTGTATTGGGTATTCAAGCGAAGGGAGCTTAAATTTTCTTCAGGCAGATATAGAAGAACAGCTAAAAACTAATCGAAATGGCTGTAAAATCGTGCAAGGAATAAAATATCCTTCAAATCGTCAAAGAACTTCTTTGGTGCCTGTTGCACGTGGATTAGATGTAGGCACCCTACCAGGCAGTTTACCATTTATAACTGATCATGATGCATATATTGCCGCAGCGGCAGAAGCACCTATTTGTGCAATGAATTTCTCTGTAGCTGGCGCAAATTATTGTATGCTGGACATTGATGCGTTTCCAGAAGGACATCCTATTGCTACAATTGCTGCTGACCCGATTGCAGCAGAAGCTGTTGTAAATGTGATGGGGCATAGTATATTTACGCACGTACATGATGGTAGTCATCGTCGCACGTATGATGAAACTCAAAAAATTATGGACTTAGTTCAATTAAGAGGTGCTTTCCAAGGAATAAGCACAAAAATCAAAATAAAATTACCCTTGGGTGCGACATATTTTTCTCAAGTCGGTAGGCCCCTTAACGATAAATTTATTGTAGAAGCGACATGTGCAAGTGCAAAAAATATACTGCCAGGGCAAAGAGATCAAATCTGGGATCCAACCAGAACAGATCCTCGAATTCAGGCTATGATTGTCAACGGACTAATTGGTAGTGGCGTATACAACGCGGAAGGTGAACTTGTGGCTATTGTTGCTTGTGCCCACAAATCCTTACTGACAGGTTATATTGAGGACCTTTTTGATCAAACGATGCAAAAGCTTAAGAATGGTGAGGATGTAGACTATAACAAATTTGTAGCTCGGAAAATATCAACTAGCTTGCCACAAAAATTACATCACCCTCTCTTGAATATCCACCAAATAATTACGCGAGGGCACTTGGAAAGCATGCCAGAAGTTTCGGAATCAAATTAGCACTATTTTAATGACGTCTTTTGACGAGGGCTCAGGATGATGAGGTCTGTCCCTTTTGTCTTTGCGAGGGCTCAGGATGATGAGGTCTGTCCCTTTTGTCTTTGCGAGGGCCGAAGGGACGTGGCAATCAAGTGATACTAAGCAATATGGATATTACTCACTGGTTCCTCACGCCCTTTCAGGGCTCAGGATGACGATTCCTTTTGGAGACGACGGGGCACATCATTCTCCACCCCCGCTTCGCTGATGCACATACTCCACACCCAAAATGCCACAACACATACCCCATTAATATAGTTTACTAAAATTGCTATTTGTGGCAGTTTATTGCTGAGTGTAATTTTAAAGGGAACAATTAAATGAAAAAAAATCTATTAGTTAGCCTATGTTTAGGTACTGTGTTTGCGGTTGCGAGCCAAGCAAGTGCAAGCACTTGTCAAATTAACTCAGGTGCGTACGCAGGTATTAGTGCTGGGCTATCTACTTTAAGTGGGAACAATCAGCTGACTTATTCTAATGACCAAGTAGTGGCAAAAAGATTCGATAAGCAAGATAGTTTTAAAGCAAGTTTATCTAAAACATCAGCTGCTGCAGCTGTTTTTGGTGGTTATGGAATGAAATTTGGTAGCCTGTGGACAGCTGCTGAACTTTTTTATCAATTAGATAGTCTGAAAGACAAGCAAGATGTTACGCTTGGAACTGCTTCTGGAAAAAATCTACAAAGCAGCTCAACAGGTGCTTATGGCGCAGCAGTTCATTTAGGTTTTTTGCCTTCTAATAATTGCATAGCTTATGCAATTTTGGGTGCTGAAGTTAGAAGTTTTAAAGTAAAATTCTCTGATGCAACTCCTACAAACATTGCAGCGTCTATTAAAAAAGGTTACAGAAGCACTGCTTTTGCACCGGGTGTTGGTGTTCGTTTTGCTTTAGCAAAAAACATAAGCATACGCACAGAATATAAATTAGCTATGCATAGCAGTAAAAAGCTGACTAACACAACCCATAACACAGGTGGTCATAATGATAAGGTTGACCTTAAGCACTCTCCAAGAGTACATTCTTTCAATGTAGGTCTTGTTTATAGCTTTTAATTTTAGAATTTGTTGCTAGAAATAAAAACTGCCATAAAATATGGCAGTTTTTTTATAATAAAAAACTTGCATTTTTTTGTTAAATAGTGTATATAATAAAAACAGTGATTGACGTTGAATACTTTAAAAAAATTTCGTTAATCTAGCAAATACTATTTTGTTTGCGCTTTTACTTAGAGCTTTAAATAAACACAAGGAGATAAACTATGAAAATAAATAAATTAGTAGCTATTGCACTTATAACTGTTGCAAGCGTTTCTAGCGTAAGTGCAGCAATCGAAGCTGAATATGCAGGTCTTAACCTTGCTCAAGCTAGAAAATTAGGTTCTCAGCACCTAAGAGACTCAAGACTTATTGTACTACCAGTTGCACACCATGGTACTTTGGCTGGTACAGATACTGATGCTTTGGTTAAAGCAGTTGATGACTACAACAACGCTGACTTTATTGCTCTAGCAAAAGTTGAAATTATCGCCGCTACAGATGCTTGGATTGATGCTGTTCTACCTGCAAATGGTGCGTTTACAGTAGCTGCTTCTATAGTTGGTCTAAACTTGCCAGCTGACCACACAAGAGATGCTTTCAAAGCTGGTTTGACTGCAGCTATTAATGCTGTTGGACCTATTACAGCTGCGCCTGCTAACAAAGGTATGAATGCACTAAGCGCAACAAGAGCTGCTATCGTAGCAGAATTTGATGCTGCACTAGACGCTTGGATGGATACTAACATGCTTGCTGATGGTGCATTCCTTGATGCTGCTAACGCAGCTATTCTGGTTGGTCATGGTCATGGTCATGGTGAACCAGTTGACCACACAAGAGATGCGTTCAAGGCTGCATTATCTGCTGTTGTTAATGCTCTTTAGAACTAGATTCTAAATAGAATTAAAAGATAAAATTAAAAGGTCCCTTTCTATATAGAGAGGGGCTTTTTAATTTATAAACTTTGAAGACATTAATTGTCATATGCACGTATAGAATATTAATTTAAAATTGTATTTTTCATCGAACTGGTATATAAGAAGCTAACATTAGATTAAACATAATTACTGACCTAAAAGGTCAAATGGAGATAATTTATGAAGACGTGTTTTGTAATTTTGGCATTATGTTACCAGCTTTAATTGATGCAGCGATAGAAGCTGAGTTTAAAGACTTAAATCTAGCACAAGCTAGGAAGCTAGGCTCAGAGATGTTAAGAAAATCAAGAGCTCCCGCAGGGAAGGCACATCTTCAAGTTGGGTTTGTTGGTACTGACACCGATCTTTTGGTTGAAGGAATTACTGATGGTAATAACAACAAGTACGTTGCATTTGCCAAAGCAGGAATTAAAACTATTGTGGATCCTTGGATTGAAGGTTTGCTGGTAAGTAATAACCGATTTTTGGAAGCAGATCCAACAGCTGCACTTATTCTTGGTGGATCAGAAAAAAACAGAAAAAAAAGAGATGCCTTTAAGTTGAAGCTGGCTGAGGTAATTGATAATGTCGCATTGGGAGGAGTGGCTCCTTCTGTTGATGCAACATTCAGAAATTTAAAAGTAACAAAAACAGCAGTAAGTGCAGAGATAATAAGAGTTGTAAATGCTTGGATTGATTCGCTTCCAGTTAGTGGGGGCAATTTAATAGTGGCAGCTGTTAAGCATGATGGTTTACTAGGGGCTCCAGCGAACCAAACCCCAGCTGCATTCAAAACAGCTATTGAAAATTTAATTAAGACTTTTTAAATATTTCAATATTCTTAATGCCTAACTCCCCTTCTTTACAGAGGGGGAGTTTTTTTATTGAGCTTTTAATTAATATAAAATTGTTTCTTTTTTTGTAAAACTACGTAACAATTTAGCTATAGGTAATTGCGTCAATTTAAACATCAAGGAAAAATCATGACAGTAAAAATAAATGCCATATTAGTAATTGCAGCAACCATTGCAGCTGTAGGGTCAGTAAGAGCTGCATCAGCTACTGATGAATTTAAAGACCTAAACCTAGCACAAGCTAGAAAGCTTGGTGCTGTTTATAAAGTAAAATATACTGAGCTATTAGCAAGTGGCGGTGGTGCTGGGCCAGCGTTACCTTCTGAAATACGAGCTTTGGTGCAATGTGTAAACACAAATACATGCGATCCATACATTGCTATTGCAAAAGAAAAAATTAAAGCAGAGTTGGCGAAAGATACTGTGATTCCTGCATCTGCTGGAAAGGGAGCTCTTTTAGACCAACTTAATGGGTTTATAGACACTTTGAACAATGGTAATTTAGGTGTTGCTATTCCAGGTGCTGGGGCAGCTGCCATGGGTGGGAATCCTGCAGCAAATGAAGTGAAGACTTTAAATGCGCTTAAGTGTGCGATAGACGTTGCTATGGTGCAAAAGGTGAATGAGAAGATGGATGAGCTTGTTGGTGCAGGTGCACAGCCTATAAAAGATGCTCTTATGGCTGTTTTTGCTGGTCGTTAAGCGATAATATACACTGGATCATTACGTCGCCTGCGGCTCCTCATGATGACGCGGGGGGAGAGGCAGCTCCTCAGGGAGACGGTGGGGGAGGATGTGCTCCTCATGAAGACGCGTACTTCCCTCTACCGTCATCCTGAGCCCTTTGGGATCCAGTGAATAACATCAATTTTGATATGCCTAATAAATGAACCAAAAGCAGCCAGCGGTATATATTGTTACGAATCAACAGAATGGCACGCTTTATACTGGGGTGACTTCGAATCTTATCAAGCGTGTATACGAACACAAAAATGGTTTAATTGATGGGTTCACCAAAAACCATGACTGCAAGAAATTAGTATATTATGAAATCCATGAAACAATGGAATCAGCAATTGCGCGCGAAAAACAAATTAAAAAATATACCAGGAAAAAGAAACTTAAGCTTATTGAAGCGGTGAATTTGCAGTGGGCAGATTTATATAATGGAATAGTTTGACTGGATTATTACGTCGCTTCGCTCCTCATAATGACGAGGGGGGTGAGACATCGTCATCCTGAGCCCTTTAGGGCGTAGGGATCCAGTGGGTAAAATCAACCTATAGTGCGGCGATGTGTTGCTGTAGTTCATGAATGCCCATTTTACGTTCTGCTGAAGTTAAAATAACTTCCGGGCGAGCTGCTGAGTGTTTTGCCAGTTCTTCTTCCATGGTGGCTTTTAAATTGGCATGGGAAGCTAGGGGGATTTTGTCGGCCTTTGTCACCAGAATTTGAAAAATACAACCAAGTTCATCAAGATAGGTCATGATCTCAATGTCATTTTTCTTGAACCCATGGCGTGCGTCTATCAATAGAAATACACGCTTTAGTTGATCACGCTCATTAAGATATGCCGATATTAGGTCTTCCCATTGGTATTTCAACTTCAAGGGGACGTTGGCAAAGCCATAGCCTGGCATGTCAACCAGCATTAGCCTGTCACCAAGATTGAAAAAATTCAACTGCTGAGTTCGCCCGGGCGTGTTTGACGTTCTGGCAATAGTAGTGCCAATTAACGCATTCAATAGGCTAGATTTCCCCACGTTAGAGCGGCCCCAAAAGGCAACCTCTGGAAAGGGAAACTGTCGCATGAATTTCATGTCAGGAACCCCTGCAACAAATGTGCAAGGATTCTTGAAAAGGGTCTTGGCAGCCTGAACTACTTTTGGGTCATTCGTTTGGTTATAAACCACTGTTGTGCCATCGATAAAAGGTTGTTCCATGTCCAGTACACTACTAGGCCAGCTGGGAAGCTTGCGAACAAATAGGTGAACATAATCGGCATAATCATCATGACTTTTGCCTGGGTAGGGTCGGCTGGTTGTGGATTCATGCGTTGTTGAATCACCATGGTAGCACCCATTAGCAATGGCCAAATACCAATTTGCAAGAATGATGGGGCGTCAAATGGTAGCAACCCAAATAAGTTCGCAAAGGATGTTGGGTCTGGCGCTGATAGGTCATGAATCCAACCGAAAAATGGTGCATGGCGCATTTCAATGCTGACGAACAATACTTTGTACAAGCAGAAGAAAATTGGTGCTTGAATTAGTACAGGCAGACAGCTACCCGCAGGGTTCACCTTTTCTTTTTTATACAAGGCCATTAATTCTTGGCTTAAACGCGCGCGGTCATTTTTGTATAGGTTTTGAATTTGCTGAATCTTTGGCTGTAGGTTTTTCAAGCGAGCCATTGAACGGTATGACTTTGTGGCCATAGGGAACAATATCAATTTAAACAAAATTGTTAGGGCTAAAATCGCTAGGCCTAGGTTGCCCAAGAAATCTGCCAAAAATTCTAATGCATAGAACAATGGTTTGGTTAGGAAATAGAACCAGCCAAAGTCGACAGCTAGGTCAAAATGCCCTACGCCTACTTTTGATTCATAACCATCTAGCACGCGTAAAACCTTGGCGCCTGCAAATACGTGGTATGTGTAAGTTGAGGTTTCCTTTGGTTTCACATTGATAGCTGCTGCGCTAAATTGTGCGGTGTACGCATCGTTTTTATGGGCATAGTCAACTTGGACAACTGATTTTGGGTCAGGAATTAAGCTTACTAACCAAAACTTATCGGTAAAGCCGATCCAGCCACCGGTTGATTGCTGAGTTACAGGGCTTTTGGTTAGGTCATCGTAAGAACCTTCAAATAGTTTTGTGTTGAAGTGACCAATTGGTCCTTCGTGAAGAATAAAAAATCCTTGTGACTTTGGGGGATTTTTTCGGCAAATTTGCGCCGTTGGTTGAAGGCTTACTTCTTTGTCACTTAGGTTGGTGACGTGGTCGGTAACGGTCATCATGTATTGATCATCAATACTAATTACGCGTTCGAATTTGATGCCGCGGTCGTTAAACCAAACTAGGGTAATAGGGGTTTTTGCGGTTAATTTTGTGTTTTCCCCGTGCATTTGCCAGTTGGTAGTATCATTTGGCATTGAACCGGCATCGCAGTTATTCGCTGCTTTCCATCCGCTTGAAACGCTGTAGCCATTTTCGCCATTTGGGTTTTGCAACAGGCGAATCATAGGGCTGGTTTGATCAGGCGTTTCTTTGTATTTTACTAATAAAACATCATCAAGCACGGCGCCGACTTGGCGAATGCTGCCTTGAACAGTGTCGGTTGCTATGGCAATGCGAGCTGACTTTTCAATAGTTGCTTCTGGGCTAACAACCGGAGCTGTTTTGCTTGGTTCAACTGCTGCTTGCTGAGCAGGTTGTGCGACATTTACTTTTTGTTCTTGGGCAATCTGTTCGAATTTTGGCTTATCATAAAACTGAGAAAAGCCAAGCATTATAACAACGGATAAACCAACGGCTAATATTAAATTACGATTTTCATTCATGCGTGATGTGCTCTTTTTAATTTTGGTGAACGGCTTGAATTTGCCGGATTTATTGAATCAATGACGGTTAAGTCAGGTTGTGGTGTTTCAGAAAAAGAATCTAGGATCGGGGATGAGGCTGGAAACGGAACAGGGTCATAGGGAGATGCCGACTTGTTCAGAGGATTGCATCGTAGCAATCGTTTTAACGTCATCCACAGGCCTTTTGCTACCCCATGGCATTCTATGGCAGATATTGCATATCGGCTGCAGGTTGGGGTGAATTTGCATGCTGGTGGCAAAAATGGAGACACAAGCCAGCGATACAAATAAATGAAACTAACGACGAAGCGTTTCATGGGTCCAATCCTGGTTTTTTTGCAGTTTTCCTAACATTTCATCCCATTGTTTTCGAATGTCTATAAAGTCTAGGTCAAAAATCTTACTTCTGGCAACAAGAACTATGTCATAGGCAAAAGGTGTTGAATTCTCTTTGTTCCAGAGTCTTATTGTCTCACGGAGCCTACGTTTTGCTCGGTGACGAAAAACAGACCCGCCTAATTTTTTTGTGACTGTAATGCCTATCATCCCAGCTCTATCACTAATGGGTAGAGCTTGGGCGATAAATCCATCAAAAAAGAATCTTTTTCCTGTACGGCTTAAGCGCACATAGTCTTTGCGCGCTTTCATATAGCTGTAACATTTAAGCTGAAAGTCTTGTTCTTCCTTTTGAGCGCCGTGCAGCAACGACTCTACGGCCGTTTTTGGTTGCCATACGGGCACGAAAACCGTGACGACGTTTACGAACTAAACGACTTGGTTGATACGTGCGCTTCATTGGTGTTCCTCCATTTAATATCTAAGCACCTTAGCCAATGCAGATACAAAAATCAAGTATTTCTAAAGGGATTCCTTTTTAAATGGCTAAATTTTTTAGGGATTTTGTTTTTTATCTCTAAAATTTACCTAAAATTATTTGGGACTTTTTAAAATTTGTTGGTTTTCTTGTCTCATGAGATGATTAACTTCCAGCAAAACCACCAAGCAGGTTCACAGATTATGACGTATCCTTCCCATTACAATACTGAAACGCTTCACGCTCTAAACGAAATATTTGATCGAGCGGTAGATCAAGAAAAGTACGGCTATGCCCTTAAGGCGGTTGAGCTGAAAATGAAATTGTGTACTCTTATGCATAAAGGTGTTGACCCAATAGAACAGCTCAAACAATTGGACATTGACGATGTGCCACCAGAATGCTTGCAAAAATGGTTGACGCAGTTTAGGGAAAAGCAAGGAAAGGCGCTTAGTCATTAAGGAAGGAGTATTATCTGCTCCAAAGTTTACGGAAAATTAACACTCAGTTGGTACACTGAGCCTAATTGATGTAGATCAACTGTAAAATGTTAAAAAAAATAGTTATTTTTTTTGTATTGCTGTTCGCTATGGAAAGCCCTTCTTATGGTGCACATCCTAATCCAGCACAAGCAAGGCTAAGTTTGCAGCAAGCTAATATAACTTTCATGAATTTAATGCTTGGTTCTGAAGGCATTAGAACAATCCAAAGCACACCTGAAGAGTGTCGCCAAATGATTGATGGGTGCCTAACCGTAGGCATTACAGACAGATTATATGGTTTTGATAGTCAATCAGATGCACTGCGAGCAAAGGCCGATCAATTGCAAGATATAAGAAGAGCACACGCACTGCTTGCCATTGAATTTTATGAAGTTGGTTATTTGAATATGCACGATAATAGCAACCGTAACACCCCAGCTAGATTTGGTGCGTTGTGCGGTCTTCCGAGCGGCACTATTTTTGAATACAAAGACAGGCTTGAAGATGTTATTAAGCGAACTTCGCAACCCTTAAAATTTTCAGACTTTGGTATTGTACCTGCTGCTGTTGCCCCACCCGTATCGGCACCAGCGCCTGCAGAAGTGGTGGGGCCGGTAGAGCGGTATTACACGGATGATGAGCTTGCAAATTAATCACCAGAAACTATTGCTCAGTATAAGCAAGCAAGAGATGTCTCAAAGAGATCTCCAAAAGCAGCGAGAATGGGCTGTGGTTTGCCTGCAATATTTGAAGGTGATGCGGTAGTTGCTCAGGTTGCGGCAGCGCCTATTGTTGCTCAAGTCGAGGCTGTTGTTCCACAAGCTCAAGGTGAAGAACGATATTACACAGATGCAGAAATTAAGAGCCTTGCTCCGCCGCATGGAAATATTTATAGAAAAAAAATGAGCGAGGGTATGTCACCTAGTGATATAAGAGGCTTTTTTTCCAGAGCAATTCAAAATAATATAGAAGCAAAATACGCGCCAGCAGGTGCAGGTCCTCATGTGCCCGTTGTGCCGCAAGCTTCAGCTGGTGGGCTGTTTGCTGATATTGCTGCCGGAAAAGCACTTAACGCTACTGCAGGTGATCATCCTGATCAAAAACAAAAAAAACCTGTAGCAAACGCGATGATGAATCAGTTGGCAGCAAAAATTGCGGCTGCCAAGGCCGCTAAAAATGCTTCAGGTTCAGGCTCGGATTCAAGTTGGGATTCAGATTCGGATTAGGAAAAAATGATGAAAAAATTTATTTTTGCTCTGTGCTTTAATCAGCTGGTCTATGCTGATGGATTTGCAGACCTTAAACAAATTCAGGATAAGTTTTACGAGCATATTTATAGGGCTGGCCCTGAACTTGGGGTTGTACATGCGGCATCCGCTTCTGCGCCTGAAGTTGCATATGTTGCTGGCCTTCTACAATTGCCCTCTGTAACCTTGCGTGGAAGCGACGAAGCAAACGCGATTTACTTGTCTTTACGCAAGAAAGGGGAATCTAGAAATGTAGGTGGTTCACCATGTGATTACCCTCCTAATGCCCAAGCTAGTGCAGCGTTTAACGCGAGTGATTTTTCTGCTCTTACACGATATAACAAATATTGTGAGACTGGTCATAGCGTTTTAGGAGTAGCAGCACAAGAAAAAGTAGTGTTAAGGTTTGCAGCTCCACCACCTGCAGCGGTTGCCCCCGCAGCGGCACCAGGTATAGGAGGGCTATTAAGTGGTTTTGGCGGATTTAAGAGACCCCCAGAAGGAGGTGCAGTGGCAGCAGCGCCAGCGCCGGCTGCAGTGCCTTTGCTTGTAAAAGTACAACAAAAAATTGCGGAACTTACTATAAAAGACCCAAAAACAAAAGATGAAAATACTGATTTAACATTGCTGCAAGAACTTGAGCAAAAACTAGGTGCACCAGCTGCTGCAGGCACTAGTGCTGAAGATGCTGCACGATTAGAAAAACTGAAAGCTCTTTTTGATAGCATGTCGATTGCTGATTCTACGGCAAGAGGAATGGCCATGGGGCAATTAAGGATGGGCTTAATGAAAAAAGTAGGTGGTAGTGCAGCATCTGTTGTAGCGCTAGTTGCTGTTGTGGCTTCACCAGCACCTATGACGCTTAAAGAAATCAAAGCAGAACTGACAAATGTTGATGCAGAACTGACAAAATTGCGCGAGTTGAGGAACTCTGATCCTATAATAGCAGCCGCAAAAAGGCGCGTGCTTGAAATAGGTGAGCAAATTAAAGACCTGAGAGAAAAACCAGACCAAAAAGATGCTGTTGCACAATTAAAAATAGACCAAGAGACCGCCAGAACTGAAGTAGATAGGCTGGTTCTGACTAATTCTAATTCTGAGGTTATTAAAAAACTTGAAGCTCAAGAAACTGCTTTAAGCAATCAAATATTTGCATTAGAACAGGCACGTCGTAGAGCTATTATATTAAACGAAGACTCTGAAGGCTCTGACGACGAAGCCCCTAAAGCATCTGTAACGCATAAGTTGAGGCCAGCAGCTTCTTCTCCTGCGGCTGTGGCTAATTTCCTTCGATGCTTTTACCTCCTTCACCCGTGCCTTCTCAAGCTGTAGCAACGGATGCTTTTGCTCAAGCTGTGGCAACAGCTGCTCTTGCATTTAATCCAACATCGACAGTGGCTGCTGCGGACCCTTCAATTGCACAAAGTCAAAAAGGTTCCCCGCAACCAGCCAGAGGCTATGTTCCTGGTGCTTTTCAAGGATTTTCGCCAAAACCTTCCGTAGTAAGCGGAGTAGGTGGTAGTGCCAAAAAAGCAGTGGCGGCACCTCCATCACCTATGCCTGTAATTTCTTCTGCATCTGCCACTGCTCCACCAGCTGATGGTGCAGCTACGGCTCCGACTTCGACCTCTTCTTCAGCATCTGTAGCTGTAGGTGGTGCAGCATTACCTCCTATTGATGTATGGGCAGAGCAGGAATTCGAGCGTAGAAAAGCAGAGATAGAGCGCCAGATTGAAGCATTGAATTCTGAAGATGTTAATGCGCTTAAGGCAAGTTTACGCATGGCTAGAAGGACAGAAATAAATGCACTTCTTAAACCATTAGAAGCTGAGCTTGCGCGATATAATAATTCCTACGCACAAGGTAGCATAATTGCAGAGATAAAAAGAAGCTATCCTAGATAATACTCACTGGATCCTCACGCCCTTTTCAAGGGCTCAGGATGACGACACTTCGTCTTCTTGAAAATCACCATTCTCTTCTCTCCGTCATTATGAGGAGCCAACGGCGACGCGATAATCCAGTGTTTGATTTCAGAATTTCATAGGATAACGTGTGGATTGCCGCGCTGCGCTCGCAAAGACGAAAGAGCCGTCATCGCGAAGGCTGAAAGGCTGTGGCGATCCATACTTGTGGATTATACTCACTGGATCCCCACGCCCTCTTACGAGGGCTCTGAGTGACGGTGCGTTATTCTACCACTTCACCAAGGCAGAGGCCCAGGTAAGGCCACCGCCCATGGCTTCAAGTACAACATTTTGACCTTGTTGAATGCGACCATCGCGGGCTGCTTCCCACAATGCTAGGGGAATAGTAGCTGCTGATGTATTGGAGTGCCTATCAACGGTGACCACCATTTTTTCCATAGGAATTTTAAAGTGGACGCTAATGCCTTCAATAATGCGGAGGTTGGCTTGGTGGGGGACAAACCAGTCTATGTCATCAACCGTCATGTGGTTTGCTTTCAAAACGGTTTCAACCGCTTCGCCAATAAGTTTAATGGCAAATTTGAAAATTTCTCGGCCTTGCATGCGAACGTGGCCTGGCTGTTTTGCACAGGCGGGAGTTGTGTCTACGTACAGCAAGTCATAGCAGCCGCCATCAGAAAATAAATGGGTTGAGTGAATGCCGCGGTTGTAGTCTGCATGAGATTCATCAACGCCTTCTAAAACTAATGCGCCAGCACCGTCACCAAACAACACAGCAGTTGAGCGGTCATTCCAGTCAAGTATTTTTGACATGGCATCTGCGCCAATTACGAGGGCGCGTTTGGCCATGCCCGTTTTAAGATATTGATCAGCAACTGATAAGGCATAAATAAAGCCAGAACAAACGGCGTTAACATCAAAAGCAAAAGCTTTTGTGGCGCCAATTTTTGCTTGTACGCGTGCGGCTGTTGCGGGGAATGGGTTATCAGGGGTAACGGTTGCGACGACTATTAAATCAATGGAAGATGCATCAATGCCGGCATTTGCCAAGGCTATTTTTGCGGCCTCTGATGCCATGTCAGATGTGTTTTGCCCATCAGCCAAAACATGACGTTGTTTCATGCCGGTGCGTTCAACAATCCATTCGTCGGTGGTATCAAGGCTTTTTGCTATATCAGCGTTGGTAATACAGTTAGATGGCAGATAGCCGCCAACGCCGCGGACAATACTGCGACGCACTATTGTATTCCTTCAAGCCCAGCTTGCAAATCTGGGATCACATTACGCTTTACCATTTCATCGGCCACTTTAATGGCATTAGCATAACCAATGCCGTCAGTGCCGCCATGGCTTTTAATAACAATACCGCGAAGGCCCAAAAACATGGCGCCATTGTAAAGGCGTGGGTCAACGAAACGTTTGAAGGTTGCAAGTGATGGCTGAGCAATCAATGCACCAATTTTACTAAGTACGCTGTCGCTTAAGCTTTTCTTTAGTTGGCGTGCGAACAGGCGAACTGTTCCTTCAATAGCTTTTAGAACGATGTTTCCGGTGAAACCATCGGTCACAACCACATCTACCGTTGCTTTGGTAATATCATCACCTTCCACGAAGCCGTGGAAATTTACTAATGGGTGATCACGCAAAAAGTGTGCAGCTGCTTGAACAATTTGGTTACCCTTAAGGTCTTCGCTGCCTACGTTAAGCAAACCAACCAGTGGGTTTTCAATGTTCATAAGTTTTTTAGAATAGGCAGACCCCATTACCGCAAATTGCACCAAATTTTCAGCGCTACAGTCAATGTTTGCGCCTAAATCTAGTACTAGGGTGCAGCCTTTATCACTAGGAATAAGGACTGGAATAGCAGGGCGGTCAATACCGTCAAATGTTTTTAAAATAATTTTAGAAAGGGCCATGTAGGCGCCAGTGTTACCAGCTGATACAACAGCGTGTGCAACACCTTGGCTTACAGCATCAATTGCCATGCCCATGCTTGATTTGCGCCCAATGCGCACAGCAAGGCTTGGCTTCAATTGACCGGTAATGACTTCTTCAGCATGCTTTATAGTCACATGCTTTCGCAAGGTCGGGGTAAGAAGAGAAGTTAGAGCATCTTCTTGACCAAATGCCAAAAACTGAACAGTTGTCTGGGGATGCGTTCGAATAAATTCGGCAATACCATCAAAAACAATTTTAGGGGCTCCGTCGCCCCCCATGGCATCAATAGCGATGCAAGTTGTCATTGTATGAAACTATTCTTCAGTTTCAACAACAGCGCTACGTAACTTCAATACTTGGCGCCCCTTGTAATGACCACATGATGTACAAACATGGTGTGATAACTTAGGTGACCCGCAGTTAGGGCACTCTTGCACATTAACAGGCGTTAAAGCATGATGAGAACGGCGCATGTTGCGACGAGATTGGGATGTTTTTTTCTTAGGAACAGCCATGACACTAAAGCTCCTTGCAGCTTTTTTTGAAAAATTATACTTGTTGCAAAAATATAGCGAAAAATCATAAGATTCGCAAGGCTTACTTAACGTTAAACATAAAAGGATGCACTAATGGGTACAACAATTGAGGGTTTTGTCGATCTGCCAACTTGGGATTTGACTGATTTATACAACAATTCAAAAGATCCGAAAATTGATCAAGACCTAAAAACAATTGAAAAACAGGTCGATGAATTTGCATTAGCCTATACTAATGTTGCGTTAGAAGGCACTACGTTGCTGAAAGCTATTAAAACCTATGAGTGCATTAGTGAAGCCCTTGGCAAAATTATGACCTTTGCGGTGCTTCAATATTACGGGGATTTAAATGACCCTGATTATCGTGCTTTGTACCAATTAGCTCAGGAAAAAGTGTCGCTACTTTCGGCGAAAATTGTTTTTTTCTCATTAGCGTTAGCAAAACTTAGTGCTGATTCGGTTGCTAATTCCATTAAATCAGAGCCAAAACTTGCCCATTATGACCACTTCCTTAAAATTGTGCGTCAGTATCAACCGCACCAACTAAGTGAAGAATTAGAACGTTATGCGGTAGAAAAATCAGTAACGGGTCGCAATGCGTGGGTTCGTTTATATGATGAAACTCTAGCTTCTATGCAATTGAATTTTGAGGGGGCAATGCTGCCCCTAGAGGCAGTCGTCCATAAAATGAGCGATAAAGATGCCGATGTTCGAAAGCTTGCCGCCTATGCCTTGAATGCAGGATTGCAGCTGCAAATGCCATTGTTTGCCACTATCACTAACGTGCTAACGAAGGATAAAGAAATTGACGATAAGTGGCGTCATTTTGCAAAATCAGATAGTAGTCGCCATCTTGATAACCAAATTGAACCAGAGGTTGTGGAAACGTTGGCGTCTTGTGTGCGCAAAAATTACGGGCAACTTTCCCATAGATATTACGGCCTTAAGGCAAAAATGCTGGGCATGCAGCGTCTGGAATACTGGGACCGCAACGCGCCGTTACCTATTGATGACGATGCTGATATTTCATGGCCATTAGCCCGTAAAATGGTGTTGGATGCTTATTCAAGTTTTTCTCCAACTATTTCAAGTATTGCTCAAGAATTTTTTGATAAGAATTGGATTGATGCACCAACCAGAACGGGTAAAACATCTGGGGCATTTTCCCACCCGGCTGTGCCAAGTGCGCACCCGTATATTTTATTGAACTATCAAGGGCGACGTCGTGATGTAATGACTTTGGCCCATGAACTGGGCCACGGGGTTCACCAAATGCTGGCGCGCGAACAAGGCTATTTATTGGCAGATACGCCGCTGACCGTTGCTGAGACCGCATCTGTTTTTGGAGAAATGCTAACTTTTCAGCACTTATTGAGCACATGTGAAACACCCAATCAGCGTAAAGCCTTATTAGCGGGTAAAATTGATGACATGCTAAACACGGTTGTGCGCCAAGTTGCTTTTTATCATTTTGAACAATTGGTTCACCAAGCGCGCCGCCAAGGCGAATTGGCGCCCGATGATCTGGCCAGCATTTGGAAGCGCACCCAAGAAGAAGCGTTGGGAAGTGCCATTAACATTGACCCAATTACCCACAGCTATTGGGCGTACATTAGCCACTTCATTCATAGTCCGTTTTATGTGTATGCCTATGCA
>DYTB01000045.1 GCA_020726185.1 Candidatus Odyssella sp.
TTTTCTTCTTCACTTGTCAAATATCGTTCAACACTCTCGCGCTGTAGTTGTGAATGTACTCACTCACCCCCTTAAGGTCAACATCTTTATTCATAAATTGTTAAGATTTTTGTGACTATCTCCAAGATATCAAGTCATTATAACTATAGACCTACGTTGGGAATTAAAATTAAGGATATGCATTACAACCTGCTAACTTAGCGTATGCAAAATCTACAGTTGAAGTTATTCAAGATGAAGATGCGAGGAAGATGCATGGGCAGTCACTATTTCGGTTGCATTAGATGTTCCACATCGTGCCCCAGCAACTGAAACGCTAAGAAGATTACGAGTAATTGCAACATCTAATGCTCAAGAGACAGAGCAGCCAATGCAATACTCAGCGTTCACTCATGGCCCTGTTACTTGGTCAAGCGCTGAAGCATTTGCATTGTTAAAATTTACGAAGCTCTTTGAATTATTATAAGTGATGATTCCTATCAGACACATTACAATGCTTGCGGAAAATATCAGCATCCCCGTCAAAGGAAAATTAAGAATAAACCCGATTCTACCACCAACTCCCAAGCACATCGCGCTAATAATCGATCCCAATGAAAACCAAAAAATAATATCAAACAAGTTTTTTGCGTTTTTAAAAAGTTGATGTAGAACGGCCAGACTAGGAGTGACAAAGCCTGCTAAAAAGAAAGCAAATACAATTAGTGATACTGTGAATCCTTGGTTCGAGAAAGGAAGAAACGGAAAAGAAACTCCTAAAATTAACATCCACCAAAGCGATACAGTCATTATTTTAGGGGCGCAAAATTTCTGACAAACCTTTGCGGCTGGTAGCAAAAACAATCCAAAAGCTATATAAAACAAATATTGAGTTTTGAGAGTAAAGTCTTGTAACACAACTATATCTCGTAGATAAGGAGTTATAAAAAAATGAGGATAATAAATTCCTGCAGTGCCGGCTACTCCAATTAACATGCCTAGAATCTTTTCATGCATTGAAGGAGTTGAATATTTTAAAATGGCCTGTTTTTTTTTCACGGATGGTGATAAATACTTTCCAACATATGCGTAAAGGCCTAATGATAAAACGCTTCCAGCAACAGGTAACCAGCACCAAACGTACATGGATTTGGGTCCGTAATAAAAAAAACTGTAGGCAAGAGATTTTCCAAGAAGGGTTGCTAACGCAATATAAGCACTTATCAAGACATGTTGCGACTCTTTGTGTTTTCTAAATAAGTAAATAACAGGTAAAATTATTGTGATATGCCCTAAAAATGAATAAAGAAACCGCGCCAGGTAAAATATTTGGTACTTATTAGCAAAATCTTCGTCAGTAACGCAAATAGAAACAATCAAAGCAGCAACGAATATATGAATTATTGAGATAAAATGTATAACTTTAAAAAAATTGTTCCTATCAGTATACTTTCCAAAAAAGTATGCTCCACATAATCCGCCAATAAAAGCAATTGTAAACCAACAAAATAGAAATTTACTGTTAGAGCCCGAAAGCATCATTAACATTGAAGCCGAATCACTTGGAGTAGCCGTAGATTTTATGAAATATAAGCCAGTACGTGAAAAAAGCTGGAAAAAAATTGCTAATGGAATTAAGAGAAGTTCGCCAAACATGCTGGATTTTGGAGTTAGTAGGCTAAAAATTTTAGTTTGCATAGAAAGCATGTGTTCTGAATGTCATCTCCTTTAGTCTTAGTTAACATATAAGTCAATAAACACTGATGATATCATAACAAAAGAGCAATGTTCGCGGCAGAGTCTATACAAAAACACCTCTGACGGTGCCGTCAAGTTAATTGAGCTTTTTGAATAAAGTTGTATATTGATTTAGTTTTTGGGGCTGCACTAATTTAGCATCTGGCGCAGCCTAAACACTAAGCTATTCATACCTTGCGTACCTTCGCCCCAGACGCAATTCTCCATTGCCAGGATGATCCAACACACCAAGTGCTTCGGCCTCTAGGGCAAAACCACAACGCTCTGCTACCTTAATGCTTTTGGTGTTCTCGCTATCGCACACAATTAATAGCTTTTGCGCCTTCAAATGAACAAAAGCAAAATCCACTAAACCATCAACTGCTTCTGTAACGTAGCCCTTGCCCTGATAATTAATCGAACACCAATACCCTATGTTCATGCGTCTGATTGTCCAATTGATAAAACTAAGGCCAACTCCACCAATAATTTGCCCATCTAAACAAATCACAAAGTGAAATGCTTTGCGCAATACAAAGTCTGCATAAAATGAACGCGCCGTACTTTCGCTATCAGCTTGGCATTTTACTGAATCAACCCAGGGAAGCCATGCCCTAAGGTTATCGCGACTTTGTTCAATTTGAGAAAATAACTGCGCACCATCACCTTGTTGCATCGGGCGTGTACCCAAGCGTTTAGTGGTAATTGGCATTGGAAAATCTAGAAGAATAGGTGACATAATCACTCCTACTTAAACACTACCCTCGTCAGTATCATGCTGATGGTCTTTTACAAACCGACGATATTCCAAGTAAACCCAAGGAAATGTAGCTGTATATAAGCAAATAGTTGCACTTAAAGTTAAGTATGGCTCACTGTATAAACAGCCAAGCAACACCACCACAACCAACACAACCGGAATTGCATGTTGCTGTGATAGCGGTAGTTTTTTCAACGATAGCGTCGGCACCCGACCAACCATTAAGCCACCAACAGCTACCATAATAAGCGCCACGCCTATCCCACTAAAAAGAATGGGAAAGGTTAATTCGAAAATCAACGGACTAAGGGACAACAAAGCAGCGGCAGGTGCAGGTGCGCCTACCGAAAAATGCTTGCCCCAAATTGGCATTTTTGATTCGTCATAAGCCATGACATTGAAACGCGCCAAGCGTAAAATCATGCAAACGCAAAAAAACAGCACAACTGCCCATCCTGGATTGCCCAGACTATGCAATGAGTAAAAATACATAATAAGTGCTGGCGCTACGCCGAAGTTAATAACATCAGCAAAGGAATCAAGCTCAGCCCCGAAATGGCTAGAAGTGCCAAGCATACGCGCCAAACGTCCATCAACTCCATCAAGGAAAGCCGCCAACAAAATAGCAAAAATTGCATTTTCCCAGTTTTGAAGAAGGGCATACCGAATACCGGTTAACCCTGAACACAAAGCGGTAACGGTAATGATATGGGGCAACAATGCAGTAAAGGGTTCTGCTTTTACACGACGTTCCGCTAAATTCTTGCGGAAGCGCCCTTTCAGAAGCCCTTTTTTCTTTGCTGGCTGTTCTTTTCGCCTAATGACCATTAACGCTTAATCCCACGCCTTGCTGGATTGTTCATATCATGCAGAACGGTTTCGCCTGCAATCATGCGTTGGCCTTCAACCACTAATGGCTCAGCGCCTTCTGGAAGATAAACATCCATACGACTACCAAAACGAATCAAACCAAACACTTGGCCTGTTTCAACTGTTTCTTGAGGCGCTATATCGCAACGAATACGTCGAGCAATTAAACCAGCAATTTGTGCAAATGCCACGCGCTCACCGGTTATGGTGTCAACAATCACTGTGTTGCGCTCATTCTTTTCACTAGCTTTATCGAACGATGCATTTAAAAATTGACCTTCGTGATAAATAACGTTGTGCACAGTACCTGCCACTGGAACGCGGTTCACGTGAACATCAAATACATTAAGGAATATACTTACGCGTGTGCGTGGCGCATCACCCAGTTCAAATTCAGCAGGTGGGACAGCTGTTACAATCAGACAAACAATTCCATCTGCCGGACTAACAATAAGTCCTTCGCGCAATGGAACTGTACGTGTTGGGTTTCTAAAAAAGTACATGCACCATACTGTAAGCACTGCACCAATCCAACCCAAGTTTGGATTAATCATCGCCAATACAAAGGCTACAGCTGCAAAAATTGAGATGAATTTCCATCCATCACTATGAATTATTGATAAAAGATTCGGCATATTTAAAAACTATTGACTACATTTTCCTGACCACTACAGTGCCCTGGTCACGGTTAATATTCAAGAGGGGATGTAAAAACTCAGTATTTGCCAGCACAGCACCTTTTGTGAAATAATCTGGCATTGAAAAAAGCTATGAATATAATGGATCAACAAAAACCCGCACCATTTATGGACGTCGCCAAGCACGCCCATTAAAAGATAATCAAAAGCACTTGTATGAAACGCTTTTCAAAGCAATTGAAATTGATCCATTAAATTTACCAACGAAATTCCCCAATGAAGTAATTTTTGAAATTGGCTTTGGTGGCGGTGAAAATATTGCTCACCAGGCGCAAAAACACCCGAATGCCTTATGCATAGGCTGCGAACCGTTTGTAAATGGCATTGCGTCTTTATTAAATAAAATTGACGAAGAAAGCATTCAGAACATTCGCATTTTTGCTGATGATGCCAATATATTGTTAAAGGCCTTGCCCGACCACGTTATTACAAAGGGGTTTATTTTATTTCCTGACCCCTGGCCAAAAAAGCGCCACCATAAGCGGCGCGTAGTTTGCCTAGAAAACTTACTGCAGCTACATAAAAAAATGGCAAAAAACGCTGAACTAGTAATCGCCACTGATCACCCAACTTATTTGGAATGGATATTAGATATTACAGCCCAAGCGATGTTCAAGGATCATTTTCAAGCTGTAAACACTCTTGAATGCCCCCGACCAAGCGAAGATGATATTCCCGTAACAAGGTATGAAAAAAAGGCGCTCGAGAATCGTCCCGGCGCCTTTTTGATATTCAAAGCTATTTAATTAAGCAGCTGGTGCAGGAGGAACTTCTTCCTTAAGGCTAAGAGCGCCACCGCTCATATCAAACGCTTTAACGCCTGAGTCTGTGCGTAGCTTTTCTAATACTTCAACAATTTTCTCTTGTTCAACTATTTTTTGAAGCTCTGCTTTTACTTCGTCAAACTTTGGCGGTTCAATTGGACGCTTATCTTCTACGCGCACAACGCTCCAACCAAGTTTACCAAGGCTTATTGGGTTTGGAACCAAAGTTGCTTTTGCCGCAGAGAATACAACATTTGCAAAGTCTGCTGGAAGCTCATCGCGCTTCACATAGCCAATCTCGCCTTTTTTCTCTTTGGTTTTGTCATCAATTGACTTAGCTTTTACTAAATCATCAAAGCCTTTACCAGACTTGATTTCTTTAATAACTTCTTCAGCTTCTTCTTTTGTTTTAACCATAATATGACGTAAACGCACTTCCATTTGGTTCTTAGGAAGAAGTTTCATCAACTCTTGATATTTTGTTTTAAGCATCGCGTCATTCACAAGCTCAACAACTTTCTTGTCTAAGAAAGCTTTGTGCAATGTAGCTGAACGAACATCTTCTAGCTTCTTAACCGTTGCTTTGTCTTTTTCAAGCCCAGATGCTTTAGCTGCATCTAGAATAAGCTTCATGTCAACAAGACGAAGTGCCAATGGTTCGAAAATCTCACCAAATGGAGCTGCTTTAAGTTGAGGTGGCAATGTTTTTACTGCTTCCTTAACGTCTTTCAAAGTAACTGTGTGACCATCTTTAAATTTAGCAATAACCATTGTTTCATCAAGCTTTGACAAATCAACTTCTGGTTTTTTCACACCTTTTTCAGCGTCTTCCTTCATTTGTTCTGGCGTTTTTTCAACGATTGGCTTGCCATCAAGACCAGTAACTTCAACACCAGCTTGCTTTTTAATTTTGCTGATGACTTCAACTGCATACTTAGACATTAATGCTTTTGAAAGCTCTGCTTTAACTTGTTCAAATTTTGGCGCTTCTACTGGACGCTTCTCACCAACAAGAACAACGCTGAAACCATTTGGCCCCATGTCAATTGCTTGTGGCAATACTGCTCCTGCTTTTGCTTCAAAAACAACTTTAGCAAATGCTTCTGGCAAATCAGCTTTACGAACATAACCTAAACTACCACCGTTAGCTTTTGTCTGTGGGTCAATTGATTTTTGTTTTGCTGTATCTTCAAATTTTGAAGGATCTTTTTCTAATTCTTTAACAATAGCTTCAGCATCTTCTTTGCTTTTCACTAAAATATGCTTTAGTTGCACTTCCATTTCATCTTTTGGAAGTTTAGCTTTTAGCTCTTCGAAATTCTTTTTTAGCTCATCATCAGTTAGTAACTTTGTAACTTCACCTTCGATAAACAATTTTTGCAGCATTGTTTCTGCATTTTTGTTCATTTGCTCAAGAACACCTGCGTCTTTATCTAGACCAAGACCTGCAGCAGCTTTGTTCAATATATGAGTATCAATTAAACGACGTAATAAGGCCGCATAAAGCTTTGAAAACGGACGATCTTTAACTTCTGATGGCAAAAGATTTAATTGTTCGTAAACCTGCCCCATTGTCATTTTTGTTCCGTCTGGAAATTCCGCAACAACTTTTGCTTGCTCGCCTTGAGGAACATCTTCAACTTTTATAGCATCAGCAGTAGCTGCTTCGCCTTTTTGAAGTTCTTCTTTCGCAGGCTCGTTTACTTTTTCATCTTTTTTCTCGCAAGCAGTAGATAATGCCAACAACAAAGCCAGACTTAATTGACCTATTACTTTTTTCATGTAGAGTACCCTTTTTTACGTTTAAGTAACTAAATTGTGAACATACTATAGCATATCAGTATGCAATGAGTAGCCATTTTTGCACAATCTAAGTATACTGGGTGAAATTGTTATAAATCTAACACATTAAGGGTTTTATGTTTTCTAGTTTGATGCGTAGTTTTTTTGGCTCTGCAAATGATCGTTTAGTTAAGCAACTTACAAAAGTCGTCGTAAAAATTAATGCACTAGAAAGTCATTATCAAACCCTGACTGATGATCAGCTTCGTGAAAACACCCTGCGTTTCAAAGAACGTATTGCAAACGGTGAAACGCTTGATGACCTTTTGCCAGAAGCCTTTGCCAATGTACGTGAAGCATCAAAACGCGTTTTAGGAATGCGCCCATTTGATGTGCAGCTTATTGGCGGTATGGTTTTGCATAAGGGCATGCTTGCTGAAATGAAGACAGGTGAAGGTAAAACTCTGGTTGCAACCTTACCAATGTATTTGAATGCCCTATCAGGCAAAGGCGCTCACCTTGTTACCATCAACGATTATCTAGTTAAACGTGACGTTGAATGGATGGGCGGAATTTACCGTTTCTTAGGCCTAACCGCCGCTGGTATTTACCATGAACTTAGTGATGATCAACGCCGCGCAGCCTACGCATGCGATATTACCTATGGTACAAACCATGAATTTGGCTTTGATTATTTGCGCGACAATATGAAATTCCGCAAATCAGACCTTGTGATGCGTGATTTTAATTACGTCATTGTCGACGAAGTTGACAGCATTCTTATTGATGAAGCAAGAACTCCTCTTATTATTTCAGGATCAGCTGAAGATTCTTCTGAACTATACGCAAAAATTAACGATGTAATTCATGTTCTAGATGAAGCTGATTACGAAAAAGACGAAAAACAACACAGCGTCATGATGACCGAATCAGGCATCGAAAAAATTGAAAAAGCCCTGCGGGAAAAAGGCATTATTAAAGACTACGGTTTATATGATGTGCAAAACATTTCAGTTATTCACCACGTGCAAGCAGCCCTAAAGGCGCATAAATTATATACCCGTGATATTGAATACATCGTTCGCAATGGTGAAGTTATTATTATCGATGAATTCACCGGCCGTATGATGGAAGGTCGTCGCTATTCAGATGGCTTACACCAAGCAATTGAAGCCAAAGAAAAGGTTCAAATTGCCGAAGAAAATCAAACTTTAGCATCCATAACCTATCAGAATTTCTTCCGCCTTTACCCTAAATTAGGCGGTATGGCGGGAACTGCCATGACAGAAGCGCCTGAATTTGATGAAATTTATAAACTGCAAGTTGTTGAAATTCCAACCAACCGCAAGGTTACACGCGTTGATGCAGACGATGAAATTTACCTAACAGCGCCTGAAAAATATAAAGCGGTAGCTAAATTAGTGCGTGAATGCCAAGAACGTGGACAACCTGTACTTATTGGAACAACTAGCATCGAAAAGTCAGAATTACTTGCGACCATTTTAACGGTTGAAGGTGTTAAGCACCAAGTATTAAACGCTCGTCACCATGAACGTGAAGCCAGCATTATTGCAGAAGCCGGTCAAAGCGGTGCCGTTACCGTTGCCACAAACATGGCAGGACGCGGTACCGACATTAAACTTGGCGGAAACTGGGAAATGCGCGTAAAGCTTGAACTGGCCGAATTACCAGAAGGCCCAGCCCGTGATGCTGCTATTCAACGCATTAGGGACGAAGTAACAGCCGACGAAGCAAAAGTTATTGCAGCTGGTGGCCTCTACATTATTGGAACAGAACGCCACGAAAGCCGACGTATTGACAACCAGCTACGTGGCCGTGCCGGACGCCAAGGTGACCCAGGCGCTTCCAAGTTTTTCATTTCTCTTGATGATGACTTAATGCGTATATTCGCAGCAACCGATAAACTACGCGACTACTTACGCAAAATGGGCGCTCAAGAAGATGAAGCCATTTCTCACCGTTATATTAGCAAGTCACTAGAAAAAGCGCAGCAACGCGTTGAAGCTAGAAACTTTGACATTAGAAAGCACCTGCTTCGTTACGACGACGTCATGAACGACCAACGTAAAATTGTGTATGGCCAACGTCGCGAATTAATGGACAACGAAAGCATTAAAGAAATGGTCGAAGAAATTCGTACCTGCGTGGCCGAAGAACTAGTTCTAGGACACTTGCCTTCCGATACAGTTGCCAATAATTGGGATTTTGATGCCTTAGAACAAGAATGCAAAACCGTATTTGATATGCGTTTAGATATTCACGAACTCAAAGCCATGTCCAATGTTTCGGCCGCATTCCTAACTCAAAAAGTTATTGATTTAGCAAATGAACGCGCGCAAAAGCTAGAAGCAACCCTTGGTGACATGGCAGTGCGCCACGCTGAAAAAAGCATATTGCTACGCATTCTTGACCAACACTGGAAAGACCACTTGCTTTGCCTTGACCACATTCGTCATGGCATTAACTTGCGTGCCTATGCCCAAGGTAACCCTTTGAACGAATATAAGCGTGAAGCGTTTAACCAATTCACCATGATGATGAGCCGCCTAAAGGTTGATTTTTTAAGCACCTTGCATCACTTTAAAACGTCTGCTCCTGTTGAAGTGGCATTAGAAGAAATGCTTGGGCAAGTAGACTTTTCTAAACTTCATGTGAATTATTCTGAAGAGGGATCTGAAGTTGAAGCAGCACCAGAACCTGCGGCCCCCAGCTTCGAACCTGCAGCACCAGCGCAAGAGAGAATTTCTAGGAATTCCCCCTGCCCTTGTAATTCAGGCAAAAAATTCAAGCATTGTCATGGAGCATTGAGCTAAGCACCTGGGAAAATTAGTGAGAAGCACCATCCCTTTCACTAGCTTACTTATCTTGCCCCCTAAGTATCTACACAAGTTTTGAAGACTTAAACTCCGTCATCCTGAGCCCTTAAAAAGAGCGTCGGGATCCAGTGTATGAAATCCACTTCCACAGTTTTCCCGTGCTTGACCACGGGATCCGTATGAGTAATACCCATTCATTTTTAAATAAAAGACAATTAAAATTAACCTTAAATAATAATAATAATATAATTAACAATTATTTAAATGATACTTAACTAAATTTTAATGCCCCCCTGTACTCTAAAATTTGTTAGAAATATTA
>DYTB01000015.1 GCA_020726185.1 Candidatus Odyssella sp.
ATTTCCTCCATGACAAAATTATACCATCTTAGCGTTCTTTAGTTAAGTGTCTCAACGCATCAACGCCCTGAGAAGCAATGTTTTGTGTCTTAATTGCTAAAAGAGCTTCCTGGCTTTGTAGTCCAGTTCTAGCAATATTTAGAGCATTTTGAATTGAAGCCATAACTACCTATCACACATTCTTTGACGAGACATTCAGTACTTTTTTACTGCTTTGCTCTTGTTCATCTATAATTTTTTGCGCATGTTCGAATTGACGTAGAATTTCAATCATCAAGATACTTTCTTTGACAGATGAAACGTTTGAGTCTTCTAAACCGAACTGTTTTATATAATACTTGGCTGAGATAGCAAGCTGTTGTTTTCCAGGGTCCAATAAATTGTCTCCTAAGCTTCTTAATTGTTCTTGCTGATCATGAACAGAAAAAACGCCAATTTTTCCAACGAGTACAGCGTCAGCATACACACCCCCATGAGGGTGAATAACAATACTCTTAACCCCCTTTGGAATAAGAATAGGGGAATTTCCTTGATCCAAAACTTTATAGGCTCCAGTTGCTGTTACTAGCTCACCGTCATTATTAAGTGCAAATTGTCTATTTCTGGTTAACTTATTTCCTTTAGATGTTTGGACCATGAAATATCCATTTCCACTGATGGAGACATCTAACGGATTTCCTGTTTGTCGGTAGGAACCGTCTGCAACATTTCGTAAAGATTTGTTAGCGCTTACAAAATGAACAACGCGTCCTTCTTTTCCTTTTTGTGTTGTGTTTACAAGCTTTACCATGTGGCTTTTAAAACCAGGTGTGTTCGCATTTGCAAGATTATTTGTTGCTGTAGCTAAGCGCACCCATTGAGCTTCTTGAGAAGATAAGGCAACCGCATTTGGTTTCTGTACTGAGTGACTAGGCTTGTGTACATGCATGTTTTAACAATTTTTTATTAGGTTTGTATATGTCAGTGCAAGAAGCATGCCAACAAAAAACTTGAATAGAATTCGTTAATTTCCTATGGTGCGATAATGGAATTATTTATTAATCAGAATCATGTCTCGTAAATTTATCTATATATCTGCTTTTTTAGTGACGCTTGTTGGGATTGTTCCTCTTTTTATTGATTTTTCAAATTATGCGCGTCCGTATATTAAAGATGCTGAAAAAACAATCGGCAGAACTATTAGTACAGGGTCAATACGTTTGCAAATCCTTCCAACGCCACGTCTTAAAATTCATGATGTGATTTTAAGCAATGCACCAAACGCAAGTAAGCCAGAAATGGTAAAAGTTAAAAGTGTTGAAGTTATCCTTAGCCTGTTCGATTTACTAAAAGGCAAAATCGTTGTTAAGAGCGTTGACTTAAAAACGCCAGAAATAACTTTAGAAAAAGCAAAAAATGGCACAGCAAACTGGGAATTAAATATAGCTTCATCAGAATCAGAACATGAATCAAAGAAAACAACTGCAAAGCCTGCAAATGCAGCTGCCGCAGGAGTTGTTGTTAGTCATATTGATATATCTAATGCGACTGTTACTTACATTGACCATAAAGAAGGTTCTACAAAAACATTCTCAAATTTAAATATTGAATGCGACAGTGAAACCCTTATGGGGCCATACAAAATACACATTCATGCAGATGCACATGAAAATAACATTGATATTGCAATGCTTACAGGGGCTATAAATCTCAGCGGAAAAACTGCATTAAAAGCAGACATATCTGTAAGTCACAAAACTCAAAAGGTGCATATCAACTTAGATGGTGCAGTAGATATTTCAAGAGAGCAATTTCTAGGAAAGCTTAAAGCGTCTTCGGCCGACTGTCCGTTGACTGTAGAGTTACCTCATCAAAAAATTGATTTGAGAAAACCTGTTGATATGCAAGGTGATATTCAAGCTACAGCAGAGCAGGTTACCGTAAAGAATTTACGTATTAGTCACGCCATTGGTCAGCTATCGGGCATGCTGAGCTATAATATTTCCTCTCAGCGTTTTGATGCAGATCTTAAGTTTAAACACGAAGTAGATTCTATTAATCTGCAATGTTCAACAAAAGATTTTAGTGAATTTGAATACCATATTTACAGTGAGCATTATCAAGACATATTGAAATGGTTTACCCAAGACCAAACCTTAAAAAATAAAATTGATATTAAAGGATCCTTTAAAGCAGAGGATGATTTGCTAGTGTTTAAAAAAACAGCAATTCAGCTTGGTGATGCAAATGCTGATGCAAGTATTCAGTACAACACCACAACTAAGCAAGCCAAAGCAACTGTGCAACTGCAAAGCATTCAGCAATGGGGTCAGCTATTTGGTCATTCCTTGCCATTTTCAGGATCATCAGTAATTGCTTTAAGTCTTGTGCCGAACAAAGAAAATCTAGAAGTTTTAGCGAAAGTGTCGCTAGCCAAAGGAAACATATTTTTTGATGGCTCACTAGGCCAGGGTGACTTGCTTGCAAAAGGAAGCTTAACCCTAGAGCATATCAATTTGAATGATTACGTGGTGAATTTAGAAAGTACAGTGTTGGTCAAAAAAACTGAAATTGACTTAACCTTGAAAAAAATTGAATTGAAAGATAAAGCAGGACTTGATTTGTTTGCAGGTGGAAAGCTCCTAATTGATTTGAGTAAGGAAAAGCCACATATCGCTGGGTCAATCACTGCACAGCCAATCCAATTAACATCATATCAAGGTGATGCTGTTTATTTGAGAAGAGCACTGTATACGCCAGAAACAATTAGATATCAATTTTTGCAAATTGCAGCAAATGCTAATTCACGTTGGTCATCCGCACCTATAAAACTACCTTTGCACGCATTTACTATGAGCTTGCAAGTTAATGTACCTAAAATCGCGTTAGGCGGGCTTGTTTTTGAAGCGTTGCAGTCGGACATTAGTTTGAAAGCAGGGAAATTAGGCATTCCATTTTCTGCGCATATGTATGGAGGAAAACTAAGTGGTGCGTTGCAAGTTGAATCTGCAAGTGATCAAAGCATTGGTTTAGCAGTTAAGTTTGATAATATTGCTATAGAAAAAATTCAAGCAGCAGCTGCACATTTTTCTAGCGGAAAAGCTTCTGGTGAAATAGATTTAAAGACTCATGGTAATTCACAGTATGATTGGGTAAGCAAGCTTAAAGGTCAGGCAAACTTCAGTGTTAAAGATGGAATTGTTAAGGGCTTCGACCTAAGTGCTATTACGAATTTGCTGAAAAAACCCAGTAACTTGCTTGATCTGAAGAATCTTCAGAACTGCTTTAGTGGTAGTGGGCAAACAGCATTTTCCAATGCAGGTGGAAAATTTACTATAGTTGATGGAGTGGCTACTATAAATAATTTGATTGTAGAAGCAACCGATGCTCAGCTAAAAGCCGAAGGTCAGGCAGATCTTTTGAATTGGCAAATGCGTTTCACAGGTGAAGTTTTAGCGCCAACCTTAAAAAATGTTCCGCCAATAAAGTTCACTATTAAAGGTCCAATAGATCAACCAAATTATAATCTTGATCTAAAACAGCTTCAGCAATTGTTTTTGCAAAAAGGAGCTGGTGATTTAGTATCAAAAACATTTGGAAAAGCAATTCCAGGACTTGATAAACTAATTCCAGGATTAGGCAAAAAATCAAAAGGAGATGCTGCTCCACAAGCTAGCAATTCAAATGCGCCTGAAGACAATGCCCCCGTTAAGGCTGACAAAGTTGTGAAAGGTCTTTTGAAAGGTATTTTTGGGTAAGATTTAAAAATAAAACTGCCCTGACAATTACAAAAAATTAAGCTATCATGGTAGTATGGAACTTATATACTTACCAATGGCTGATATCTACTTGTCCTTACCTTTGCTTTTAGCAATTGGGTTAGGAGGAGGTATTATTTCGTCAATGTTAGGAATTGGTGGGGGTATTATTATCACTCCGAGCCTAATGAGCATTGGTATTCCATCAGCCGTTGCCATTTCAACGCAATTAAATAATTCCGTAGGCACTAACTTCAGTGGATTTTTAGCGTATCAGCAAGAACGCGATGTCGATATTAGCTTGGCATGGTATCTATTTATGGGGGGGCTTGCCGGTGCATTAATTGAAAAATTTGCACTTACCCAAGTTGAAAGTAAAGCTGCGAGTTACGCTGTTTTAAAAATTGTCGTTTTTCTTGTTGTTGTTATCAGTAGCATTGTAACGCTGATACAGTCACAACGACCAACTCAAACAAGAACTGAAAAGGGCGCCATGATGCGCCGTTGGATGATTTATTTTCCTTGGCATAAAATCTTTCTTCGCTCTCGTGTGGAAATGAGCATTCTTGTGCCCTTAGGCGTTGGATTTTTCACAGGTACTGTTACTACTAGTTTGGGTGGAGGTAACAGCCTTCTTATTGCGCCAATTTTAATGTACTTGCTGGGACGCAGTTCGCCTGTGGTTTCAGGAACTTCATTACTTGCAGGATTTGGTATTAATATCGTTGTTACTTTTATTTCAAGCGTTGGAAAAGCTCCTGTTGATTTTGTTCTTCTTCCTATTCTTTCTATTAGTAGTGTGGTTGGTTCAATTATTGGGGCCAGATTGGCCTATAAATTTAGCTCTAAAGCTTTAAAAATGATTGGTTCAGTTGTGCTAATGGCGCTTGCTACCAAAATGTATTTGGAATTAAAGCTTGTGAATTGGCAAACAATGTCTAAAGGGCAAAACTTCTTTAATAAATTTCCAAAAGTTTTGAAAAAAATTCAGGCAATGCCAGACCAAAGCTGGATGCTTCCCATAGCGCAATATGCTCATGACTCTCCAATGGAATACACTATCTTTACTCTTGTGCTTGTGACTGTTTTTGCCGGATCAGTGCAATATGTGCTTAATTGTATAGCGTGGCGTAGCTAGATGTTCTCTCGTTTTTTATTTCGTCTGTTACTTGTGGTCTCTATTGTTAGCATTGGAGTTTGGTATTTTTTTCAACCATCTCCAGCACAAGCTGAAGATAAATACGTAAATGTTTATTGCTGGTATGGATTGCTTGATCAAGAAACCATTAAAGAATTTGAAAATGAAACAGGTATAACCGTTCGTTTAGATGCTTACGATAATAACGAAGTGTTAGAAGCAAAATTGCTTGCTAGCAATAGTGGTTTTGACGTTGTTTTTCCTTCAGCAACACCTTACATAGCTTGGCAAATTCAAGCGGGTGTTTACCAGAAACTTGATAAAAATCTATTACCTAACATTGTAGAGCTTGACCCAGTAGTGGTGCATTGGATGCGTAACGTAGACAAAAATCTTACGTATTCTCTTCCATATTTTTGGGGAACAGTTGGGATTGTTTACAATAGAGATGTTTTGGAGAAAGTTTTCCCAAAGGGATTTGAGCAAAATCTAGATTTATTATTTAATCCTAACAATCTTAAAAAGCTATCTAAATATGGGGTGTCGCTACTGGAAGAAAGCGTTGATGTTATTCCATTTTCACTAATGTATATAAACAAAAATCCCAATTTAGCATTGCAAGAAGATCTTGATCTAGCTGCAAAACACCTGATGAAAATGCGTCCGTATATAAGGCGGTTTACTTCTTCAAGAGTAGTGAACGATATTGTTTTAGGCGACACTGCAATAGCACTTGTTTGGTCTGGAGAAGCTCAACAAGCAATTACAGAAGCTAAGGAACAAGGTAAAAATATTGAATACTTTATTCCTCCTGAGGGGGGAGTCACGTGGATTGATGCTATGGCCATTCCGCAAGGCGCACCGCATCCTAAAAATGCTCATGCATTTATTAATTTTTTACTGAAGCCGCATATTGCAGCGCGTATTTGTCAAAATACAGCGCACGGTGTTGCAGTAAGCCGTGCTAAAAAATATATGTCAGATGATATTTTAAACAATGAAGGCATTTATCCAGGCAAAAATATATTAAAAAATCTTTTTTTAAATGCTCCGCCTAAGACTCAGAAGGAGTTACAATTTGAACGTGAACGCACTCGGGTGTGGGCAAAAATACGCCTTAATGAATATTAGGAAAAATTATGTCGATTATTGGAAATAGAGATCAATTAAGAAACCTGGAACCTTGGCAAGATCCAAGTGTTAAACCATATGTTTTGATTGAAAATATTAATAAGAATTTCGGCACAACAGTTGCTGTTAAAAATCTTTCCATTTCTATATACCGCGGTGAACTTTTTGCATTGCTTGGTGCATCTGGTTGTGGAAAATCAACATTGTTACGTATTCTTGCAGGGCTTGAAAAACCTTCTAGTGGACGAATTGTCATTGATGATGTTGATATTACTGATTTGCCTCCATACAAGCGTCCGGTGAGCATGATGTTTCAATCTTATGCGTTGTTTCCACACATGACGGTTGAAGACAACATTAATTTTGGTTTGAAGCAGGAACACCTTTCTAAAAATCAAATTACAGAACGTGTAGATGAAGTTCTTGATTTAGTACAGTTACGTAAATACCGTGACCGCAAGCCTGGGCAACTTTCAGGTGGACAACAGCAGCGTGTTGCGCTGGCGCGTAGCCTTGCTAAGCGTCCAAAATTATTATTACTTGATGAACCACTAGGTGCTTTAGATAAAAAGCTTCGTGAAAAAACCCAGTTTGAATTGGTCAACATTCAAGAACGTGTGGGTATTACTTTCGTTGTTGTTACCCATGATCAAGAAGAAGCCATGACTATGTCTAGCCGCATTGGCATTATGGACGAAGGACAAATTAGACAAATTGGAAAACCGCATGAAATTTATGAATTTCCACATTCTCGCTTTGTTGCTGAATTCATAGGGTCAATGAATATGTTTGAAGGGGTTGTTGTTGAAGACGAACCCGATCATGTGGTCATTGAATCATCTGAATCAGGGTGCGAACTGTACGTTACCCACGCAGCATCTATGCCAGTAGGTTCAAACGTAACTGTTGGGCTGCGCCCTGAAAAAGTAATGATCTCAACAAATCCGAATCCTAATTTGGGTCGCAATTGCACAAAAGGAATTGTACGTGAAATAGCCTATTTGGGTGACATTAGCATTTACCACGTTCAGCTTGAATCAGGAAAAATTGTACAGGCGTCACTGCCAAATTTGTTACGTTTGTCTGAACGTGACGTAAAGTGGGATGACGAAGTTTATTTGTTCTGGAGACCAGAAAACGGAGTCGTCTTAAGCGTATGATTCTACAAATACTGGAACAATTTTTTGAATTTTTTTGGGGAGAGCTCTGCTACATAGGAAGAAACTTGCGCGATAAGTGGTTAGTAATTTCTATTCCTTACTTATGGCTTGCTTTGTTTTTCCTTTTTCCATTTCTCATTATTTTTAAAATTAGTTTTTCAGAACTCCAGGTAGGTATTCCCCCATTTCAAAATATCGTTGAATGGACGCCAGACTTACTGCTCAAAATTCGCCTGCATTTTGAAAGCTATTGGACCGTTTTTACCGATAATTTCTATATACATGCGGTGTTTAGCTCTTTAAGAATTGCATTGTTTTCTACGGTAGGCTGCTTAATCATTGGGTATATGATTGCCTACAGCATTTCAAGGGTAAAAACATCGTGGCGTATGCCGTTATTGCTAATGATTGCGCTACCTTTCTGGACATCTTTTCTTATCCGAGTGTACGCATGGATGGCAATGTTAAGTAGCAAAGGTTTGGTGAATAGCATTCTTTTGAAGCTTCATATAATCAGCAGCCCGCTACAGCTTCTTGATAATGACGCGGCCGTTTGTTTGGGCATTATATATTGTTATCTACCGTTCATGGTTTTCCCCATTTATGCATCGCTCATAAAAATTAATGATGACTTTATTGAAGCTGCCCACGACTTGGGTTGCCCTCCTTGGCGTGCTTTTTGGAGCATCACCGTACCGCTGTCTAAGCAGGGAATTATTGCGGGAATCATTTTAGTGTTCCTTCCTTCAATTGGGGAATTTGTGATTCCAGAAATTCTTGGTGGACCAGAAACAGTCACTATCGGACGTGTGCTTTGGTGGGAATTTTTCAACAATAGAAACTGGCCCTTAGCAAGTGCTGTGGCTGTTCTTATGGTGTTTCTGTTCGTTGTACCCATTATGATTTTAAGAAATCGCCAGCTTGATGCAACAGAAAAGGCCGCACAAACATGATTCGCTTTTCCAGATTTAACCTTGGGGCGCTTATTTTTGGGTACGGATTTCTATACGTCCCCATTCTGTACCTAATAGTATATTCGTTTAATGATTCTAGAATCATTGGTGTATGGGCAGGATTTTCCACACGCTGGTACACAAAATTATTTGAAGACGATGCTCTTATTCGTGCCGTACTAAACAGCTTTGAAATCGCTGCAATTGTCGCAACCTTAGCTGTTGCTTTTGGCACAATGGCTGCCATTATCATGGTGCGTTTTAAACGCTTCCGTGGAAAAACTTTATTCAGCGGTTTAATTTCAGCACCTTTGGTTATGCCAGAAGTGATTACTGGCCTTGCACTTTTGTTAATGTTTGTAACCCTGGAACGTGCGATTGGGTGGCCATCTGAACGCGGCATGCTAACTATTATCATCGCGCATATCACGCTTACTATGTCATATGTTTACCTGGTCATTCAGGCACGTTTAATTGATTTTGATAAATCATTGGAAGAAGCCGCAATGGTGCTCGGGGCAAAACCATCTGTTGTATTTTTTAAAATAACGCTCCCTCTAATTTTTCCATCATTACTAGCGGGGTGGCTATTAGCATTTGCACTATCTTTAGACGATGTAGTCATTGCTAGCTTTTTAGCAGGACCTGGCGCCACGACATTACCAATTTTAGTATTTTCAAGTGTGCGGACAGGTGTCACGCCAGAACTAAATGCCCTAGCTACAATTATAGTTGGAATTGTAAGCATTGGTATTTTGATCAGTGGTCTTATCATGCACCGCAGGGCATCCACGCATTAGCTTTACATTGGTAATAACTTCTTATTTTTTGTCATGACGGCTGTCATGCTCAGCAAATTCTGCTAATACACCTAAAATCCATTTTTTGTGAATAGATAGAAGAACATTCTCTTGTTCGTGAGATGTTAATCGCCTAGTAATTTCATCATCCGATAAAGAATCATAATCTTTATTATAGCCAACTTTCATTTTGCGTGCTTGAGCTACAGTGATTGGTACTGAATGCGTATCTACTTCATCCTCTCTTAAAGGGAGCGTGACACCAAATAGGGAATTCTTGCTTGTAACCGAAGATGTTCTTTTGAAAAACTTTCTGTATATGCGGCTTCATATTTCCCATCAAATTCCTTTAGTGCAGAGAGAGTGATTAAAGGTATTTTCTTAAAAGAAGTACGGCTTTCGTTTACTATAGCTATTATTTTTCCATCACTAAAAATAGGCCCTCCACTGTCACCACTTCCTGTAATGCCATGTGGCAGTGGGACTGAATCGCTTGTATTATCTGTGCTCAAACTAAGATTTCCATGCAAATAAACTTCAGCATCCTCGCCTGTTAATTTCTCTGTAGCGATATGCAAATCTGTTATTTGTTGCACGTAACAATCGCGTGGTAACTTACCTGAAAATGAATGAGATGCTCTTCTTCTATTATCAGTAATAGAATAAAGTCCGTTATAATGCCCAGTATTACCATAGCCAACCGTGGTGCACATTCTACCCAAAGCTTCTTCATCCCCTAAATCAAGATCGATTTCAGCCTCTTCTACATCAAGAGGGGCATCTAAAAGGCAAAGCGCTATATCATAAGCATTAAAACACATTAAGTCGGTAAATGCTGAAAATTTTGGGTGCAAAACCCAATGAGCAAATTTTCGTTCTTCTTCACCAAGATGAAAAAAGGCTCCAGTTATCTCAAGATCTTCTAAATTGTGAGTGCACGTAAGGACAACTCGCCCAGTTAATTTTGGATGGTTTGTATTGATAAGGGTTCCTGTACCTATAAAGCCAGATTCATTACTAAAAATACGCCCAACAGCAGGAAATTTAGCCCCCAATTCTGTAAAGGAACTATCCGGACAATTGCTTATGTGCGTACTAGAAAAAACACAAGGAGCAAACAAAAACACCAGTAATGCAATCATTTTTAAATATATCAACCTTTATTTTAATTTTTTATTCTAGTATAAGCGAGCAATGTTGTAAATCTAGCGGTTCTATGAATTATTCTGCTAATCAATTACCTCAACACTTCCAACTCTCATGCGTTGGGGAAGCCTAATCTCAGTTTCATCACCATCATCTGTTTGAGCAATAGCTAAAGACCGTTTTTGTGCTGCACTTTGCACTACACGCAATTCAACGACTGGAATACGGCTCAGCTGTGCCTGGCTCTTTTGAAACTCAGTTGCAGTTTGGCGTCGCAAAGCTTCTCTTGCTCTATCTTCAGCTTCTGCTGCTCTTTTATTGGCAGCTATTAATTGGCTCTGTAAAGTCTCTATTTGGCGTTGCAAAGTGGTAGGTATCTTTTTTCTCTCTGAGGTCTCTATTTGCTGTTGAAGAGCTTCCTTTTCACCACGCATTACGTTTGCATTTTGCTCTTTACGAAGTAACGTATTTTCCAATTCTTTTATTCTTTTTGCCTGTTCCTGGTCTGTCTCAGCTCTTGTTAAGCGTTGCAAAGCTTCCTTTTCACGATCTTCAGCGGCTTTTGCTCTTCTTTCAACGACTGTTTTTTGGAGTAGTAAAGTCTCATTTTCAAGACGTACACCTTCTTTTAGTTTTCTCAAATCAGCTTTTCTTGTACGTTCCTTATCTTGATATTCAGCTTTAGTTCTTGCTAACTGTTCACGAGCTTCTTGTAGTTGACTTTCCGCACCTTTTGTTCTTGTTTCAGTAGCTTCTATTTGTCGTTGAAGAGCCTCTTTTTTACGACACAGTGCAGTTACACTGTACTCGCTAAGAACTAGTGAATTCTTTAATCTTTGTATCTCCTGATCCCTACTATGGATAGCTTGCATTGACAGTTCATGAGTTTGCTTTAATTGTTCTTGCAAATACTCATTTTGCTGAGATAAATCGTTCCGTTCAGAAGTTGTCGCATTCAGCAGGGCTATCAAATGATTTCTCTCGCCCGTAAGAGCTTCTATTATTGTATCGCGAGTTTCCAAGTCAATTAGTTGTTGCTTTGTCTTCTTTTGAGAGTCACCTAAAGCTGTTGCTAATTCTTCAACAAAGGTACTAGCGTGACCCGCTCTAAAAGAAGGCCTCACAATAAATGCAGGACTTACAGGTCTAACATTTGAAACGGTACCAGTGTGACTCGCTTCATAATCATGAATCCTTCCAAAAGAAGGCCCCACAATAATTGCAGCACTTGCAGGTATAAAAAATGGCTCTTCTGATAAATAAGACCACCCATCCGCAGCAGTAGCTTTCCAATACATTAACCCAACCAAAAACACCATTATAATTTTTTTCATTGATTCTACTTTTCTATGTGAATGTAATATTTATGCAAATACAAAGCATTCTCATAGCATAATGTCGTTTTTATTTCAATTCATTGGAATAAAAATGATCTTGATATCAGTCAGAAGGTATGTGATCTGCAAAAGAAAAGCTTTTATATATTCTAAGAAAATCTACTAATTAAGCAGCTTGGAGCACAGGTTCTACAGAATGTTTACCTTTTCCCTCTTCAAGCTTGGCAAAGTGATCAACTCCCCACAAGAAGCCGATGCTAACCGGCAGTACAATCACCCACATGCCGTAAGGTCCAAGAGAACTAGTTAAATAAACTAATCCGAATGATGTCACTACATACATAAATGCTCGAGATACAGCATAAAGCATACTGCTATAAGTGAATCTACGGTGAACAGGAAAGTGTTTGAAAAATATTGGAATGGCAGGAAGTGTTCCCAACGTAAATACAGTTAAAAGAACTTGAACGGTGGTTAACGTATAAATGTTGGTAAGAGATAAGAAAGGAATAAGAAACAAAACTACCGATGATAAAATTGCCCTGATTCTTAGTATTTTTAATGGATGAATTTTTTTGCTTAGAAATATGATGGATATTCCAATTGCGAAACTTAAAATGGTCAGGAAAAGGTTATGATTGATAATATGTTCAGCAGTGTACTGCATGGAATATTTCAGAATGTCGGCGCAATAGATGAAAATCACATAAAAACAAAGCGGAAACCCAGAATAGATAAAGAAATAAGCCAAAGAAGTTTTTTTAGAAACGTGTATGTTTTTTGATTCAGTGAACTGTTTGTTTGCTCGTGATTTTAAAAAATCTGGAGTTTCCCTAAGTTTACGCCGTGCAACTGCTCCTGAAAGAGCAATCATGCCGCCTAGAATAAACATCGCTCTCCAGCTTGCGCCACACTTGAATATCAAACTTGCTGCTAAAAGTGCCACTAAACTACCTAAGGTGCACAACTCAGATACCCAAGATACCACTCTATACGATGCTGGGGGCTCTAAAATTTCAGAAAGGTAAATTTCTGCACCTATCACTTCGCCGGTAGCAGAAAAGCTTTGCAAAATGCGGCACGTAATCATAGCAACGCTTGCAAAAATCCCAATCTCTTCATTAGGTAGGTAAAATGCTCATGAAAAAGCAACTGACTGCCATCATTGATGTGGAAATAATAATCGATGCTTTTCTTCCAATTTGGTCTCCAATATACCCAAATAGCATGGCGCCAACTGGTCTAAATAAATACGTGGAACAAAATGCGAATGCTGAAAGTAGTGCTGCAGTTCGTTGATCAGTTTTCGGGAAAAATAACTCGTTTAGTAAGACTGCCATATGAACGTAGAGCATTAGATCGAAATACTCTAGAAATGTTCCTATTTGTAAAAGGCCAATGGCTTCTTTTTGGTCGCGCCTTAAGGTTTTGAAAAGACTCAATTTTTTCTCTTGAGTGTAAGGAACTAAGTACTTTGTACCACATTGTTATGGTTTAGATAAGGTGAAATTTAAAAAATATTAACCTTATTATTCTTATGAAAAAAAAATTAGTCCGAAAGGATAATGGTAGGCCTGCTTGAACAATAAAAATTGTACGTTTCGTGTATTCCGTGTTGATATGCTTCTTCTAAAGTGCTTAGAAAGCCAGGTTCTGATTCAACATCAAGAATCTCAGCTATTTTTGTCTTTAAATAATTTAATTCATCAATGTTTGATAAACGTTTTATGCATGAAACGTACATTGATTCTAAGTCGATTAAGGTAACCTTATTTTCAGTAAAGGGTCTTAAATGAACAAAAATATTACCAGGGTGCAAATCTTTGTGAATGATTGTACTGAAACTAGGAGCAACTCCACTTATATAGTCAATGCAGCTTTTTTGAGAAAATTCATTGCTTAAACCATGATGACAATGAAAGCTTCCTATTGACTGTCCTATAGCTGTTATTGTTTCTAAAGCCTTGAGTCTAAGAGCTGGTTTATGAATAGCATCGGCACTGGCATAACTTTTAAAAATATCTCTTGCTAATTCTCCACGCGCAGCATGGTGAACGGAAAAGTAGTAATTTTTACCAGCTGCTAAAGATAAATCTCCTAATTTTTCATGAAAACAAAGTCTTGGCAACAAACTAATCATTTTATTTGTTTTACTGAGTGCATGAGTTTTTTTTACTTCTATTAAATTTCGAATTTTATCGAAAGTTGTTCTGTTTGGGTTATAAAATTTAACCACATATTTTAATTTTTTCTTCAATACTGCATAGCCTGTAGTAGGCTCTATGGCATTAGTATTTTCGTAAATATCATAAATGGCTGCGGTGTAATAGCCAAAAAAACTCTCTGCTTTTATTACATCAAAAGAAGAGGATGATTGCATAATATCTAATTTTTCAAGTAGGTATTCTATGTCAATTGCATTAAGATTATAGAAGGCTTTTGTAAGGAAAATTCCTGACGTTATGCTTTTATAGTGAGAAGATTCAATAACATTTCCGTAATATGTATGAGTAAGATCATCGCTAGATAGACTTACTTGTAATCGTCGACTTTTGCGGCTGGCTTCTTCTGCGTAACCACTCATCCTTAATCCTTTTACTTTTGGAGAGTGCGATTTATGTCTTTTCAGCGCAAGTGGTTGGGGAGGATTATCGTCAAATTCAGATTCATCTGGATCTTCATCATTGTCAGTTACGTTTGTTGAGAATGAAGGTAATTTTATAGAGAGAGATTGACATCTAATCATTTTACTTGCATCAGATTCTATATCTGTTAATGGAGAGTCAGGATCTGCACAATATAAACCAGACGATAAATCAAGCTCCGCTTCTGTTTCAGATTCTATATCTGTTAATGGAGAGTCTGGCTCTACACTAGATTTTTTCGTTGCCGGGTGTTCATCAAAAGATAGGTTTACATCAGAAGCATTCAATAGTGCTAAAATATTCCAGAAAAAAAACAAGGAAGCCATCATAATTTTTTTTCTTTATCTCGCACTCTCTACACCTACACATCACAAAGTAAAATTTTTAAAAAAAATAGCGTTAAAAAAATTTAATTTTTCCTGTTGCCACAGTCATTTAAAAACTACGAAATGCTGCGAAATAAGCCGTGTAATCTTCTGCTATAAAATAAACCTCGAAAGATCTTGATTCTGCGCTAAAGCTGATACTTTCTCTTCAACGTATTTTTTTGTAATAGTGAACGTTTCACCAGCGTGATCAGGACTTGTAAAGCTAATGTCTTCAAGCAACTTTTCCAAAATAGTGTGTAAACGCCGTGCACCGATATTTTCTATTTCTTCGTTAATTTTAGCGGCTAATTCAGCAATGGTTTGAATAGCATCTTTTTTAAATTCTAAAATAACATTTTCTGTTTTCAGCATTGCAACTGATTGCAGAATAAGATTCGCTTCAGGCTCAGTGAGAATGCGTACAAAATCATCAGTGCTTAGGGCTTTAAGCTCTACACGTATTGGTAAACGCCCTTGCAATTCAGGCAGCAAATCAGATGGTTTTGAAACATGAAAAGCACCACTGGTGATAAACAAAATATGATCGGTCTTTATAGGACCATGTTTTGTAGAAACTGTAGTGCCTTCTATAAGCGGTAACAAATCACGTTGCACACCTTCACGGCTGACATCTCCACCACGATTTTCAGAGCGTGCACAAATCTTGTCAATTTCATCAAGAAAGATAATACCGTTTTGTTCCACTTGGGCAATAGCACTTGCTACAATTTTTTCTTGATCAAGCAGTTTGTCAGCTTCTTCAGTTAGCAATAGTTTTTGTGCTTCTTTTACCGAAACATTACGGGATTTTGTTTTGTTACCAAAAGCTTTGCCAAACACGTCACCAAGGTTGATCATTCCCATTTGGGCACCTGGCATGCCTGGAACGTCAAAAGTTGGCAATGAACTAGAATTATCTTGAACTTCAACGTCTATCAGTTTTTCATCTAGCTCGCCTGTGTGAAGCATCCGTCTAAATTTTTGGCGCGTATCAGGTGTTGATGTTGTCCCTACTAATGCATCTAGAATTTTTTCTTCAGCTAAAATTACAGCGCGCTCATTTACTTCAGTACGCAAACTTTCGCGTTGCATGTGAATGCTCATTTCAATTAAATCACGAATAATTTGCTCAACGTCGCGGCCAACATATCCAATTTCAGTGAATTTCGTTGCCTCAACTTTAATAAATGGAGCATTCGCAAGTTTTGCTAATCGTCTAGCAATTTCTGTTTTACCTACACCAGTAGGCCCGATCATTAATATATTTTTTGGCAGCACTTCATCAATTAAATTAGATGGTAATTGCATGCGACGCCAGCGGTTACGCAACGCAACAGCTACTGCTCGTTTGGCATCTTGCTGGCCAACAATAAATCGATCTAGTTCAGTGACAATTTCTTTAGGGGTAAGCTGGGTCATTAGCTGAGTGTTTCTATAATAATTTGATCATTTGTATAAATGCACATTTGGGCGGCAATTTCTAAGGAACGTTTGGCAATAACTTCAATATCTAAAGTTACATTAGGAACACTTAGCATTCCTTTAGCAGCAGCTAGTGCAAATCCACCGCCAGAACCAATTGAAATCACGTCATCATCTGGTTCAATAACATCACCAGTGCCACTCATTAGAAATGTTTTTTGATTATCGGCAACAATCATCATTGCTTCTAGTTTGCGTAAATATCTGTCTGTACGCCAGTCTTTTGCCATTTCGACGCAGGCACGTGCTAGTTGAGTTGGATATTGCTCTAGTTTTGTTTCCAGTCTTTCGAGTAAAGCAAAAGCATCAGCTGTAGCGCCTGCAAAACCAGCAAGAACTTTTCCGCCGCCAATACGACGAATCTTTCTGGCTTTCCCTTTCATAATCTGGGAACCTAATGTTACTTGGCCATCACCCGCCATAACAACATGGTTTTCACGTCTTATCGAAACAATGGTGGTCCCGTAAATTGTTTGTGAATTATGAGAAATCATAACTGTACCGTGTACTTCCTGAACGTCAGCTTAAGTCATTACGCTATCATAAACCTTTTACTGGCTTTCTCAAGAAGTTAGGCATTGGGCGATATACAAAAAAGACAATAAAGTTTGCAAGAATTCCCCAAATGCTTACCTCGAAGTATGCAGAGTGCTTCAAAGAAAGAAGACGGATAATGGTTATAACGGCAATACCTGTAGCAGCACTGTATAGAAAGGCTTCTTTAGGACGTTTAACGCCCATTACGCCAGCTACGAAAGGAACCAAAACAACAGGTGTCCAGAACATATACGCTTCAAGTAAAATATCAATCGCGCTCTCTAATGATAATGTGAAAAGTAAACCAGACACCGCAACAAAATAGGTTGAGTATTTAGAAATTAATAATTTTTGCACTTCTGTTAAGCGTGGCATCACAGGGGTTAGCACATCATGTGTGATTGAAACAGATGCTGCATTTAAGAATGAGTCTGCAGACGATAGAATAATGGCCATCATTCCAGCAATCGCAAATCCTTTTAGGCCTATGGGCATTACTTCTAGAACCACATAAGGCAATGCAAGATTAGGGTTTAAATCAGGGCTCATCACTAAGGCAATAACACCAATCAAACCAATCATTAAGAAAAATGGAATAGAAAGAATACCGCTAGCCATATTGCCACGAATTGTATGTTTAATGGTTTTACCAATCAATAAACGTTGAACATATGGTGGCACCAGTGTTTCGCCAAAGAAAAAGCTTAAAAACACAAGAGCAATAGAAGAATAAGGAACATCATTAGAAAAGTTCACGGTGCTATAAAAGTACAATTTTTCAAAACCACCAATCGCTTGAACACCAAAGAAAAATACCAAAGGCAAGGAAACCATTAATACGCAAAAATGCAAAGTATCATTTGCAACTACAGCGCGCATACCGCCAGATCCTGAATATGCCATGACTATTAGTGCACAAATGAATGCTCCAAGCTGTGAAGAAATCCCTAAGAGCACATTGCAAATATGTCCAAACGCCATTAATTGCGCACCTAAAATTCCAGCGCAGACTAAGAATGCTGATACACCAGTGAAGACTTTTGCTCTTCTTCCATACAACTGCCCCATGATGTCACCAACAGAGTAGGCTGTTGGAAATTTAACCATTTGTGGTGCAATAAACTTAGCAACTAAAATTTCTTTTAAGCTAAACCCCCATAAAGCAATTACGTAAATAAGGCCCAAAGTATAAACTTTTTCTGCAAGTCCTGTAGTGAAACCTCCGCCAATAAAAGATGAGGCCAAAGTCGCCGTTATAAAGAAACTGGTGTACTGACGTCCACCTGTTGCGAAATCGTCAAGGGTTTTAACTTTTCTGGCTGCCATCCAACCAATAGAAATAACAGCAACAACATATAGGACTAAAATGCCCAAGTCTATATTAGATAAATTCACTTAAATAACACTACTTCTAAAGGTCAGACATCATACTAAAAAAGCAGACTGGCTAAAATTGTTCAAGCCTTAAAAAATGAAAGTCTTAATTTTAGATCATCAATGAAATTTTAATGCGATTAATTGTATTACGATTTTTTAAAAGTCTTATTGGTGCGTCAGGCAACAGCTTTTAGTTGATTTTTCAGGTGCACAACAAGCTCTGGAAGGCGTTGAGACAAAGAACCTTTTAAGAAAATGCTCTCTCTGCCTTTTAGGGTATGAATAAATCTTTCCTTAAGCTCATCAACAGTTTCAAACCAAAGACCACGTTTTTCTTTGTTAATAGTATCAAAAAGGCATTTTGCATTTGTGCTAATCACATGAACGCAATCAATAGGCAGAGTATTAAGGAAATTACCTATTTCAATATGATACATATCACTGTTTTCGCCTAATTCGCCCATTTGACCAATCACAGCAATTTTTCGTCCGTCATGATGCATGGAACAAAAAGATTTTAGACCAGCTGTCATAGATGCTGGATTGGCGTTATAAGCATCATCATAAACAAAAATAGTTTGGCCATTTGTTAGTTGTAGATTTAGCATTTGCCCGCGTCCTGTGATCGGCTGCACTTTTGCTAATTGTTGCATAACTTGCCCAAGGTCTAGTCCAAGTATTTCAGCGGTAAGTAGTACGTATAAGCTGTTGAATGCATAGTGTTCCCCAGCGAACTGTAATGGATATGCTACAATTTTTCCAAAAATTTCCGCTGTAATTAGGGAACGCTTTCCTTGTTGCATGGGTTGATAATGCAAAAGCCTTGCATCTAACCCAGCCTTACGTCCTGCTGTGAACACATTTTTTATTTCATATTTTTGGGCGTTATCTTTCATGCGATCAATCAATGGGTGGTCACCATGTAATAACACTTTTCTATTTTGATTCATGCCTGCAAAAATTTCACATTTTTCATCAACAATATCTTCAAGAGATCCCATGTTGCCAATATGTGATGGAGCAATCGTTGTGATAATAGCAATGTCAGGCTCAACCATCCTTGAAAGAGGTGCAATTTCCCCTTTATGATTCATGCCGACTTCAAAGATTCCAAATTCACTGTCTTGTCGTAATAGGGCTAAACTTAATGGCACACCAAGATGGTTATTATAGCTAGCCTTAGAATAAATCGTTGGGCCAAAGTGATGCAGGGTTGAACGCAACATTTCTTTGGTCGTGGTTTTTCCTACGCTTCCAGTGACAGCAACAGCCTTTAGTTTTGTCGCTGTTGATCTGCCATAAATTCCAAGATCTTCAAGTGCTTGCTGAGTATTGTTCACATAAATGAGTTTATCTTGATCATTAGTGTTTTCAGGAGCACGCTCGACAATGGCGCAAGAAGCTCCTTTATCAAGGGCTTGACGCACAAAGCTATGACCATCTTGTGTTCCAGGAAGGGCAATAAAGATATCACCGTGTTGTAATTGACGACTATCAACACACAAAGTGTGCGCAGCTACAGGAAAAGAAATATTAAATTTTAAAGCGTTTTTAAGAGTTTCATTATTCCATCGAGTCATGATTTCACACTATCAGCTTCTTTGTATGATTTTAGTAGTGATACCATATAATCGTCATTAAATGATGGATTTCTTTTAAGTTCAGCTTTAATCTGCTCTAAAATTTTACCTGCACATCTTGCCTGCAGAGTTTTTCGTTGTTGTCGTTGCATTCTGTGAATAGTTTGCTGAAAACTTTTTTGACGGTATGCATGCTGCACTTCTAGCTCTGTATCAAGCTTCATTTTTAAAAAATCAAATTTTTGAATAGCTGACGTTTTTAGTTCTTCTATCTCTTTATGCAAGTGCTGTAGCCGGTCTTGATAAAGTATTTTTAATTTTTCATGTTCTGAAATGCTAGATTTTTTTTTAGCAATCTCATTTTTAATGCCTGCAATGTGCTGATCTAAAAGTTCTAACACATTTGGCCAAAGTTTTTTTACAAATATAAAAACAAACACACAAAAGCTGATGAGAATAAAAAAACTAGCGTCCATTTTTTACTCCTAATTTATTCAGAATTTGTATAACAGATTCATTAATAATATCTTTGTAAGTTTCGTCAAAATCAGCATGTTGTTGCTTATAGCTTTTCTGCAGTAATTTCAGTTCTTGCTGAATATCTTGTTCTAAGCTCTGAAGCTGATTTTCATGATTTTCGCGTATGCTTGCTAATGCTTCATCAATATAGTTTTGCGCGTCTTTTAATGCGATTTCTTTTTTTTCATCATAGGTTTTTTGCAATTGCGCTGTTGCTTCTGACAGGTTTTGAATCTGCTGATCTGCATGCTTTGCTGAATCAAAACGCTTTTGAAAAATGCTTGATAATTTAGGCAAAAACACGCCAATAAAAACGCCAAACATTATCGAAAAAATAATGATTAGCCAAAATATTTGTGGCGTATACGTGCTTATATCAAGCTGAGGCATAGCTTAGAATGCAAACAACATTGTCATGGCTGTGCCAAGTGCGAAAAGCATAATCGCTTCGGTAAGCGCCGCTCCAATTAATCCTGCACGAAAAATATCATCTTTCGCTTCAGGGTTGCGCGCAATACCCGTTACTATTCCATTGAAAATATTTCCCAAACCAATACCAGCGCCAAGACCTGCAGTCATTGCCAGACCAGCACCAATCATTTTTGCTGCAGCGATTTCCATAACGTTCTCCTTAATTTCTAATGTAAGTTAATTGCATCATTAATATATAAGCATGTTAGTAACGTAAACACATATGTTTGCAGTACTGCTACCAAAAACTCTAATCCTGTTACGCCAATGTTCAATAATAATGGCACTATACCCAAGACAGCAAGCGAAGATCCAGCAAGCATTGCAGAAAAACTAGCAAAAAGTTTCAAAATTAAATGTCCTGCCATCATATTGGCAAACAAACGAATGCTTAAGCTAAAAGGGCGTGCCAGGTATGAAATTAATTCAATAACAATCATTAATGGTGCCAAAAATACAGGGATGCCTTTTGGCAAAAAAAGATGAAACAGCCCAAATCCGTGCTTCTTAAATCCGGCCACATTTGCGGCAATAAATGCTACAATTGCCAATGAAAAGGTAACAGCAATATGACTTGTATACGTAAAGCTATAAGGAATAAGACCTAATAAGTTGCCCATTAACACGAACCAAAAAAGCGTGAATATAAACGGGAAAAAAGGTATGCCTTCGCGCCCAATATAGGTTTTTACCATGTCCGACAAAAACGTAAAAGTAAGTTCAGCGCTAGCTTGTAAGCGCCCCGGAACAATTGCTTCTTTGCGTAAAGAAACATAGAAAAATAAGCAAACAAAACTTAGGCCAATTGTCATCCAAAGGGCTGAATTTGTATATGAAATATCCCAGCTTCCCACAGATAACGGGATGATTTTTGTTATTTGAAATTGATGTAGCGGATCAAGCATCAGGCTCTTTTCGAATATTTACTTTTGCTAATGATAACCAACCCAAGTATACCCCAACCATGATAAATGCAATCATACACCAAGGAGAAGTACCCATGAATTTATCTATATAATACCCCAATAATGCAGAAAAAGCGATGCGAGAAACGAATCGCAAACACAAACTAAACGATAAAGCTAAAAAAGTACCAAAAGACATGAATTCATTGCGTAAACTGTTCTTCTAGAACATAACGTATATTGCAGCTTACGTTAACTAGTTTTATGAAAATTGTCTTCCAGTGCCAAGACATCTGCCAAGGCACCAGAAGACAAAAAGTTGAAGTTAGGCTTTATTTCTTTTTAACTGAATCATGAATCCAATTGCAGCTATGAATAAACAAATGGGGATAATGCTTAAACCATATTGATATTGTTCATGGCTGAAATTACCACCTGATTGGTGATCACCCATCATAATGCCAATTACAGTATGGAAGAAATATCCAAACGTCATAATAATCATGTTAGCTAAAGCGGTTGTAATGCTTACATGGCGTTCTCGCACATATGTGCTAGCTACATAGATGGCAATAATTTGGTATGCACATGCTACGCCAACAGCTGTGAATAGCACCGATAGCATTTCAGGTGAACCAAATCCATAGAGCATGGTTACAAATACAGTACCCATGAATAGCGCAGCGCCAATAATAATTTTTATATGGGCTTTTAAGTAATCTGCCATATAGGTAAGACCAGGGGCACCAAACAACATCCCTAAAAACATTAAGGATGATATACCAGCAGCTTTTGCAGGAGCTATTTGATAAACACTTTGCAAAAATCCAGCTCCCCAAACATCGGCAAAGCCTTCCAAAGGTCCAAGCATCAATCCCGCACAAATACAGACCATAAGCACGTTCTTATTTTTAAGCACTTGGATAATGTCGTCCATAATGTTGTGCGTTGAAATAATTGGCTTATATTTAGATGGGATGACTACATATGCCAATACCGCAAGAAAGCTACCGATCCAGCAAAAATATAAAACAATGTCTTGCCAGTGAGTGGTTTCAAGCAAGGTTCTAACCGGAAGGCCGCCATACAAAGCGCCAACAAGACCAACTGTTACAGAAAGTCCCAGCATTCTGTTGAAATGTGACTCTGGAAACCCTAAGCGAATGACTTTAAATACACCTAAAATGGCGCCAGATGAACCAATTCCCATAATGAATCGTCCAATATTGGCAGCAGCAATTGTATCGCTAATCAGCAAGGGAACAATGCCAGCCACGGTTGCTAGAATACAAAGAGGTATTATATATTTAGGATTCTTACGATCTAGCCAGATTGCTAAGGGGATGTGCATCAACGAGTAGCTTAAATAATATAAGCCTGCGAACTGCCCAAATTCTAGCGCATTAGTGTTAAAATGGACCAGAAGTTCTTCCCTTATAACATTTGGTAGAACACGTAAAACATATTGATATGCATAAAATAACGTGGCCACAGCCCACATGGACCAAGCTTGATAGGGTGATAAAGATAACATATGCGTCTCCGGTGTGTGGAGTTTGAACTAATTTTAAATTGTGGAATTGGAAAATAAATATCTATCGCAGCACTAGCTGCGCAGATTTAGGTCTAAAAGTGATGAATATTTCCTATACATGACTTGAATATAGCAGATATATTATGGCTGTCAATCATGCCAAAAAATCTTATAATGCCCTATTGTTGGTTCAAGAGTAGGAAAAACTAGCTATGGACGATCTTGATAAAATTCTAAGTGACTACAAGCACGCAGTAGATGTTGGCTTTTATTGGAATGATCCCTTACAAATTATCAAGCAAATAGAATCAGAGCTTGATGAAGTAAAGCAAGAATTGCAAAAACCCAACTCAGAAACCCTTCAAGAAGAGCTGGGTGATGTATTGCACGCTTGGGTTACTTTGGTTGATTTTTGTGGGTTTGATGTTAAAGAAACCATCGCCCACGCGCGAAAAAAATTTGAAAAGCGTTTTGATGCGTTGCAGGAAATAATCCAGGAGGAGGGCGCCGCAGATTTTAAAAACTTCTCACGAGACCAAAAATTAGCTTTTTGGGATAAAGCAAAACGAAAAGAGCGGGGCTAATTTTAGCAAAAAATATTGATTAAATTCACGCACGGTGTATCATTAAGTTTGAAGAACATCTTAGGCGTAAAAGGAAAAATGCTGGTCTATCAACACAAAACCATCATTATCATTTCTAGCAATATTGGCGGCTAGCCCCGTCGATACATCCTTTCATATTCACATATTTAAAAAATTAAAATTGTTCCTTCAAATTTCTTGAGGTTTATTATGTCTAAAAGAATTCTACCGTATGCGATGTGGGTGTTCCCGTTATCGTTCTTTACCTATCAGTTTATATTGCGGCTTTGGCCAAGCTTAATGATGCAGCAAATCATGCAACAATTTCAGATCGATGCCACTGGTTTCGGATTATTAGCTTCTGTTTATTATTACGGATACGCCGGAATGCAATTGCCCATTGCCGTGTTACTTGACCGTTTTGGGGCACGTTATGTGGTGTGTATTTGTGCTGTTTTGTGCGGGCTTTCAACACTATTGTTTACTTATACCGATAACTGGACATTGGCACTTATAAGCCGGTTTCTAGTGGGTGCTGGTTCTGCAGCTGGGTTTTTAGCAACATCAAAAGTGATTTCCCAATGGTTTGGCAGGCAATACTACGCGCGCATGGTTGGCTTTTCCTTCACGGTTGGGTTGCTGGGCGCTATTTATGGGGGCAAGCCAGTCAGCTTGCTTGTTGAAAATTGTGGATGGCAGCAGGTCGCTTTTGTATTGGCATTAGTGAGCATTGGCATAGGCGTATTGACGTTATTGTTTTTAAAAACCAGCTCAACGGCACAAGAAAAAGAGCAATCAACCCTTTGCGTAAAAGACCTTCGCAAATTACTAAGCTCATCAACCATTTGGCTATTGGCAATTTCTAACTTGCTGATGGTTGGCCCCTTAGAAGGCTTCGCAGATGTTTGGGGGGTGAGTTACCTTATGCAAGCCATTGCTGTTAATAAAGCTGATGCCGCTGGTTTTGTTTCCTACATTTTCGTTGGCATGTTATTTGGCGGGCCGCTACTAGCAGCTTGGGCAAAACGTATTGGTAATTATTCTGTTATTACAATGTGCAGTTTGGGCATGGTATTGGCCTTCTTGTGGCTACTATATGCCACTATGTTTTTCAACGCTTATTCACTTTCTACGCTATTTTTTGTGGTGGGCATTTTGTGCTGCTATCAAGTGCTAGTTTTTGCAACAGGAAGTGAACTGGTAACACCCGCTATGTTGGGCATTACTATTGCGTTTTTGAACTGTATTAACATGCTGGGCGGGTCATTTTTCCACAGCACTATTGGTTGGGCGATGGACCATTTCTGGACGGGTCTAATGGCTAATGGCATTCGCACTTACACCATGCAATCTTACCAACATGCATTGCTTATTATTCCTGCAGCGGCAGCAGTCGGGGGAATACTGGTTATTGTGGTTGGATGGTGCCGAAAAAGAAATGGTTAGTTAAATAATCTAAGTAATATTTTGTGTGCCCCACTGGCTTCTGTCTTGCGATGAGGAGCCAGTGGAATTTGTTATAATTATCTCAATAGTCTAAGAATAGAGCGAAGATTTCTAGAACTGGTGCAATACTTTCTGCAGGTAGTAGGATGAGTTCCAGTAGGTGAGCCTGCGTTATGCCCAAAGCGCTTTTCATATGGAAAGATAAGTTTATCGGATTGAATAGGCCCTTTAATCGTTGTTACTGGTGGGTATAAGTAATGATCTGATCTCCATTTTCTATTCCATAGACCATAGGAAGAGTTCCAAATTTTTGTGTCTGTAATCCATTCATGAATCGATACAACCATAGGGCAAGCTGTCAGCGGATGATAAATAAGAACTTCATCTGGTTTTAAGCCTTCTTTTCTAAAAGCAGCTAAAAGTTTCCTTGAGATATAATTGCTTAAGAGCATGCCTGATTCAGTGTAGTCTTTTTCATCAAGCGGTCTGTCACTTGGGAAAAGAGTATCTAGAAATGCTGAGTTGTGTACTAAGACTTTTGTTGGATCAACTCTGATGCCCACACAGTTTGATGGTATATTACTAGCAGTCATTCCATAGGTGTATTGAAAGAGAATTTCTTCCTTGGTTAATAGCCCTTCTTCTTCAATAATTTTTCGTTTTGTATCTTTGTAGTCATGAACAACTATCACTGATTGTTCATCTTGTTCACGATCGTCAAATGTTGCTGAGTATTCCATGTTTACGGCTAGCAACATTCCTGAACACAAAACGATATTTTTTATAGAAAAATTTCTCAAAGGTAGCACCATAAAAATATAATGATGCTTATATGATGCAAATCTTTTTGTGATTAGGCAAGATTTCTATAAATGAAGAATGCTTGAGTTCTTGTTAATTATTCTTAGTGGTGACAGATGGTGCCGAAAGAAAATACGGCTAACTCATGGTTAGATGTTTTTGTCTTAGTATTTACACAGTGTAGTCTTGCACAGATTGGCCTGCACAAATTAAATATTTACGCAGCCCCCCTTATTTGGGTGGGGTCAGTATGCTGAAAAATAAATTAAAAAATTGTTAAATAGTATTTTTAGTAATAATAAAGGGAAATTTAGATCTCTTAAAAGAGACGTCTTAAAGCTCGCACATAAGTGCTATATTTTCTGCAGGTGATTGGATTAGTTCCAGAAATATTTCTGCCGCCATCTCTGCTTTTAACAGCTGGAAAAATTAGCTCATTTGGAAGAATTCGTTCGCGCAAAGTGATAGTAGGCTTGTATTTAAAATGATGAGGCTCAAATTCATTGCTATTTAAGTCTTTGGGTGGTTGAAACCTGTAGTCTAAATTTTTAAGAACTCTTTTATCATTGACTGATACGATCATTGGTTCAGCTGTTATAGGGTTAAAAATTATGGTCTGGTCAGATTGTAATTGTGCTGCTGAAACCAAAGTTAGTCTTTCAATGTAAGTGGATAACAGCATGCATGACATGTTGTAATAATTTATAAACCTTCCTGGTAAAACTCCTTCAAGGAGGCTTCCATTGTATACAAAAGTTTTTTGAAGAGAAGTCTCTATAGCTACATGATTTTCAAGTATATTTTCTTTGGTTATTCCTGGTATAAATTCGAAATACAATTTGCCATACGGTGAATCTAATCCATTTTTTTCAATGTGTTCTCTATTGAAAAATGAGTAGTCATGGACAATTAATACCTTTGATTCTGGCTCTAATGATTCATCAGGTATTGCGCTTGCAACACTTGCAATATTTACCGTAAGTAACATTCCTAAACATAAAACGATATTTTTTATAGAAAACACAGAAAGCCCAAACTAGAGATTACATGCTTAAAAATTATCATAAATAATATTTATTTACAAAATATCAGCTGATGGGCTTGTTTTAGAAATGGTTGGATCATTACAAATCCAACCATGCATAGATTTATTCGTATATAGGGAATTGCTTGCACAACTGAATTGCCTGCGCTTTTGCCGTAGCAATTTCACTTTGTGCATTTCCATTAGCGGCGGCTTTTAAAACACTAAGCATCATTCGGCCTACTTCTTTGAATTCTTCTTCCTTGAATCCTCTGGTTGTAGCAGCAGGCGTACCTACGCGAATACCACTAGTAATTGTTGGTGGCTGTGGGTCTTTTGGAATGCCGTTTTTATTACAGGTCATGTTCGCTTGTTCTAGAACATCTGCGGCATCTTTTCCGCTAATGCCAATTGAACGTAAATCAAGCAGCAACATGTGACAATCAGTTCCGCCCGTCAAAAGATCAATTCCACCTTCTTTTAAAACCTTGCCTAAAGCTTTCGCATTTTTCACAATTTGAAATGCGTAATCTTTAAATTCAGGTTGCAGTGCTTCACCAAAAGCAACAGCCTTACCGGCAATCGCGTGCATTAGTGGTCCGCCTTGCAGGCCAGGGAAAACAGCGCTATTAATTTTTTTTGCGATATCTTCACGGTTGGTCAAAATAATGCCGCCTCTACCACCGCGTAAGGTTTTATGGGTAGTCGATGTTACAACATCAGCAAAAGGCATTGGAGTTGGGTATACGCCACCGGCAATTAAACCGGCGTAATGGGCCATATCAACCATCAAAAAGGCACCAACTTTATCGGCAATTTTTTTGAATTTATGAAAATCAATAAACCTAGGGTAAGCCGAAGCACCTGCGATAATAAGCTTAGGCTTGTGTTCTAGCGCTAACGCTTCAACGGCATCATAATCAATAAGGTGCGTGTTATCATCAACACCATATGAAACTATATTGAACCATTTGCCCGACATATTGACTTTGCAACCATGGGTCAAATGCCCACCAGCGCTTAGGTCCATGCCTAAAACAGTATCACCAGGATTTAAAAGAGCTAGAAAAACAGCCTGATTTGCCTGGGCTCCAGAATGCGGCTGCACATTAGCAAAGCCTGCACCAAAAATATTTTTGACTCGTTCAATGGTAATGGCTTCTACTTTATCAACGTATTCACAACCATGATAATAACGCTTTTCAGGGTACCCTTCAGCGTATTTATTGGTCAGAACAGACCCCTGCGCCTTTAGCACAGCAGGGCTTACAATGTTTTCTGAGGCAATGAGCTCAATTTGATTCTGTTGGCGAACTAATTCACCAGCGATTGCGTCGAAAATTTCTGTGTCGTTAAAATGTATGAAAGCATCACCTAAAAGTTGAATGTTAAATGGTGCCGCTGGAGAGAATCGAACTCTCGACCCCACCCTTACCAAGGGTGTGCTCTACCACTGAGCCACAACGGCGGTCTACTATTTATATCCGGCGGTATGGTTTTTTGCAATGGCTGAGGTAGCCACCTTTTGCAGAGTGGCTATTAATATTTTTATTCCTCTAAAGCTTCTGCATCTTTAAAAAAATCCTCTGCGGTTTTTTTTATATAAACGTCATACTCTCTATGGCAAATTAGAATATCCTGCATAAAACTTTCTATTAGTTCATCTTGTGAATCTTCTGGGGCGGTAGTAATGGTGCTTACATTCATTGCTTTTATTGCATTGAAAAAAGCTATGAATCCATCGCTAAATTGAGTATTTGTGCTTTCAATAAGCGTTCTCATTCCGTCTGAAGGTTCTTTGTCAGATATCCAAGTTACTGCGGAAGGACCTTTTGCTTTTTGCCCTAAAATTTCAGTAAGAACGGTAGTAATTGATTCAGTGCTATCGTATATTTCTGCTTCGATTGTTACAAAGTTTCTGACCACTCTGCATGCAGCATTTTCTGGTTCTTGTATAGCGTCCATCGAATATCCAGTATGGCTTGTTGCAATTGCTAAACCTAATAGTAATGCTTTTAACTTCATTAAAAAACTCTAAAATTATAATAATGCAGTTATAGTGCAGTTTATAAATTTTCACATAAGGTTATGAAAAATTTTCATGAAATTATATATGTGTGATGTTTTTTTGTCATAATGTGTTGCAGGTGTCACATTTCAATGTTTTGTTATAAAAATCCGCTTTTTGCTAACGTTAATGAAGCATCCTGCTACTTTGTAGCCATCAACTCTTGGTTGTTTCAGTATTTCTAATACCGCATCAATTGTGGAATAGGGTTTAGGGTAGCTAGCTTCGCCAATTGACCAAATGGCACTTCTTAACCATTCTTGCTGAATCTGTAATGGGCAGTTGAAAAATATTGGCTGATCAACAGTTAGAGGAGAAGTATTCATGACAAAACCTTCAGCATACCCCGATGTCAAATTTTCTAACGATTGGTGCAAACCATAAATTTTTGCAGCAGATGTTATTATTCCATTTTCATCCCATCCTAAGTCTTTAATGTGTTGTACCAACTGCCTAACCCTTGTTCGTTCATAGTGAGCATCCGTATTTGAAGGGTCTTCAATCCACGTAATCCCCTGTTCGTTAAGGTGTTGGCGTAAATCGCTTGGTGCAATTCCAAGTAAGGGGCGAATAATTGGAACATCATCTTCATGTCGAACGGCTTGAATTGCTTGAAACCCAGCTGGGCCTGACCCTTTTAAAAATCGCATGAGAATTGTTTCAGCTTGGTCTTGTGCATGGTGCGCCGTCATCAAAACTGGATTTTCATATTTTTTACAAAAATCAATAAGTAACTGATACCGTGCCGCGCGCGCCCGTTCATGTTTGCGGTTTAAGGCCTCTTCGTGGCTCCAAACAAGGGTGTGGTGCGAAATATTTTGAGCACTCAGTATACCAAAAACTGTTGCTGCTTCTGCTGAAGATTCAGACCGCAATCCATGGTCAACAGTGACCGCTTCAATTGCGTGCCCTTTTAATTTCGCATATTCATTTGCCAGTAAGGTTAATGCCAGACTATCTGCTCCACCTGATACGGCCACCACAATAGTGCAGCTAGGTGCGGTTATGTGCTGATCAAATGCAGCAAAGACTTTTTCTTTTAGTATTTTTTGTTCATTTAATTCCATTAGGATTACAAAACTTTCAAAGGTTGTTTTAAGGTGATGCCACTAGCTTCCATATTGCAGCTATAGGCCAGCATTTCAACGCCAGCATCGGCTGCAGCTTGTGCCGCCTTACCGTATGCTTTATCAAGATCATCCGCTACTTTAAAGCTTAGGGCATCATTTCGTTGCACCACATACAACACAACGCTTCTAATTCCATTTTTTACTTGTTCCGCTAATTCTAATTGATGCTTTGCCCCACGAGCCGTTACGCAATCGGGGAATTCCGCCATATGGTTCCCGCGAATTAAGTGAACATTTTTTACTTCCACCAAACACATTTGGGTAGGACCATCGGTTAGATAAAAATCGATTCGGGAATTTTGACCGTACTTCACTTCTGCTTTGATATTTTTATAGCCAGCAAGTTCCGGAATGGTATTGTTCGCTAGTGCTTCCGCTACAATTTGGTTGGGATTGCTTGTATTCACGCCTATCCAAGTGTCATCCACTTCAACCATTTCCCAGCTATAAGCTAATTTGCGTGCAGGGTTTGCTGCTTTCGACAAAGCCACTTTTAACCCGGGTGTTGTAATGCCCATCATGGCGCCAGGGTTTGGGCAATGCACGGTTAACTCTTCGCCGCTATCAAGCTTGATATCAGCTAAAAAACGTTTGTAGCGTTTAAGAAGTGTTCCATATACCAAAGGGCTTGGGAATTTCATCAGCGCATTTCTTCTACAGGCGTTATCCCTAAAAGATTTAATCCTTCAGCAATAATGCAAACTGTTGCTTGTAAAAGTACCAGGCGTGCTGCAGTTTGCGCTGGCGATTTTTCGTCAATAAACCGAAGTTGCGTATTGTCTTTGCCCTTATTCCACAAACTATGAAACAGGCTTGCCAAGTCATACAGATAATTTGTAACGCGGTGTGGCTCTAGGTGATGCGCTGCAGATGTTACAACACGTGGCCATTGAATCAATCCTTTTATAAGGGTTAATTCGGCTTCATCATTTAAGCATTCAAGTGATTCTGTTTTAGGTAATCCATTAAAAATTTGCGTGGCATGACGCAATACCGAATGGATACGTGCATGGGCATATTGAATATAAAATAATGGGTTGTCCTTTGATTGCTCAACCGCTTTTTTAAAGTCGAAATCAATAACCATATCTTGGTGGCGTGAAATCATCATAAAACGCACAGCGTCTTTGCCTACCCGTTCAACTAGTTGTTGAATGGTCACAAATGTACCCGCTCTTTTTGACATGCGAACCGGTTGACCATTGTCTGAAAAATTAACCATCTGACAGGTTTTTACAGCATATGACTGATCCGCCTTTAATGCTTTAACCGCTGAAACTAAACGCTTCACGTACCCTACGTGATCAAAGCCTAGAATATTTACAAGAACATCGTAATTTCTGCTGATTTTGTAATAGTGGTAGCCAACATCTCCAGCAAAATAGGTCCATGCCCCGTCTGACTTTTGCAGGGCGCGGTCAATGTCATCACCAAAGGCAGTTGCCCTAAATAAAGTCTGAGGGCGCTCTTCCCAGTCATCAACCTGGTGTCCTTTTGGCTTTTCCAAAACACCTGTGTAAACATCACCCTTAGCTTCTAAAACTTTTAAAGCCTTGGTTACCCAGCCTTCTTTGGTTAGTGCGCTTTCTGATGCGTACTCCATGGTAATGCCAAGTGACTTCAAATCATGTCGAATGTAGTTCATCATTTCTTCAATGGCGAACAAACGAACGGTTTCAAACCATTCAGCTTCTGGTTTATTTAAAAATGAATTTCCATATTTTTGAGCTAAGGCTATTCCTGTAGGCTTTAAATAATCGCCTCTATACATATCTTGATCAAAATCATCATCAGAAATAGGTTCATCCAGCGCTTCTTTGTAGCGAACATACGCTGACCGAGCTAACGCTATTGTTTGCCCGCCAGCATCATTCACGTAATATTCCCTAGTGACCTTATAGCCAACCTTTTCCAATAAGCTTGAAACAGTGTCACCCAAAATGGCATTACGCCCATGGCCAATATGCATAGGGCCTGTAGGGTTCGTTGAAACATATTCAACTTGTGCAGATTTTCCCGCGCCTAATGTGTTTGCCCCATAGGTTGATTTGCTGGCTAAAATTTGATGCAGTTCGTTTTGTAATGCGCTTGGTTTAAGCTTTATATTAATGAATCCTGGCCCTGCAATTTCAGCACTTACAACAGCATCATGAGTTATAATTTTTTCAATTAATTTTATCGCCAATTCGCGAGGAGAAATTCCAGCCATTTTTGCGCACACCATAGCGGCGTTGCTTGCTAAATCACCATGTGAAATATCTTTAGTAGGCTCTAGCACAACCTTATCGGTATGTATTTCTGGTGCTATTTCTTTTAAAGATTTTTCTATGAATTCTTGTAAGGTAAAAACTAAGGGCATTGATCTTCTCCTAAACCAGTAATAGATTTAGCCGGCTTAAAGATAAGAAGCAATAAAAACTGGAACGTTGGTTGTGCAAAAAATGCAGCCAAAGTTACAAACCTTGACTGCATACGAAAGAAATTTTACGCAAAACCGATAAGTTCGCCGCTAGAGTTATACTCTTTTTTCCAATATTCTGAGTGTCCTCCGCCTGGACACCTATGTCTGAATTCATAATAACCAGCTCGAGGTGTTGGGGGTGGAAGTTGCTTAACCCAAGCACAGTGTTCTTCCCAGGTAAGACACTTCCCTTTTCTTTCGGTGGGTTCTTTAAAAGCCTCTTGAATTGGAATAGGTCGAGTTATTGTCGTCGTTTCTTCACGTTTTCTTTTTCCAAATTTTTCTTCTTCAGCCACTTCAGGAGCGGCAGGTTTAATTCTGCTCAATCTAGTTGCAAGTGCTGTTCTATTTTTACTCAGGAAATCCTCTGGAAGAATTTGTGGAGCTGTAGAATCAGTCAATGTAGGTGGTGTAGATGTACTAAATGCTGCAGTTACTTCAGGATCAAAATCTTCATTATTAGTAGCATTTGCTACCCAGCTAAAAGCAAAAATACTTAAAAAAGTGCAAAATAATATTTTCATATATTAATATCCTTAAAATGAAAAATAAATCTTTAATTTGGATAGTTAATATATAATTAAGCAATTTAATTAGTCAATTAAATTCTTATAATGCCCCTAAACCATTCTAACCAACCTAAATTAAGATTAGGAAGTATTGCCTTATTATTGTGAATAAATTCATCAGGATTACTTAAAAACGCAGAAACATCCTTCAAATAGGCACGTCTAATAGCTAGGGTATCATGCATTAAGCAATGCCAAGCACCGGCATAAACGCGGTGTGCTGCTTTTTGTAAAGCAGATACAATTGTTGCGTCGT
>DYTB01000046.1 GCA_020726185.1 Candidatus Odyssella sp.
TATCTAAAATATTAGAATATGTCGCTTACTTTAATTTTCATGCGTAGGCCCTGGATTATAGGTAAGTTCTGTTCCATAGCAACGGGTGTGAAATTTATGATGTGTGGCACCCAGGGGCATAATTACAATTGGATTTCCTCTCATCCTTTGCACGGGTTTGATGATGCTTTTTATCCAGGTCATCAATGGAAAGGTGACACCATTATTGGTAACGATGTTTGGATTGGTGCTGAAGCGATGATTATGCCAGGTGTGCAAATCGCAGATGGAGCTGTGATCGGCGCCAGATGCCTAGTTACCAAGAATGTTGGTGCTTATGAAATCTGGGGTGGAAACCCAGCGCGTCTAATCAAAAAGCGATTTACAGGCGATGAAATTCAAAAGCTTCTCCAGATTAAATGGTGGGATTGGGATTTAGAGACCTTAAAACGCAACTTGAATCACTTAAGATCTGCGGATATTGCGGTTTTGTGGGCAAAATTCCAAGAGGGTACTTTATGAAAATCACCTTTGCCCCACTTGCCGAATTACATTTTCCATTGTTACTTAAATGGCTGGAGGCACCACATGTGAAAGCTTGGTGGGATAAAGATGTGAGGTGGACGGCTGAATTGATTCAAGAAAAATATAGCGATTACGTTAAAGGGTATAAAATCCTTCAACTTGCAGATAGAACAATACACAAACCCATACATGCGTTTGTGATATCCCTTAACAGTCAGCCTATCGGCTACATCCAATGCTACAACAAGCATGATTTTCCCTCTCATCATGGTTATGAATCAGTTGATTTGCCAAAATCTTGTGCTGGTCTTGATTGGTAATCGGTGAGCAAGAATTTACAGGGCGTGGTATTGGGTCAGAGGCGCTGGAAAAATTTGCCCAAGAATATGTTTTACCAACTTTTGATTATGTTTTTGTTGATCCAGAAATTAAAAATACACAAGCTATTCGAGCATATACAAAGGCTGAATTTAAAAAAATTAAGCAAGTTGATGGGGTGATATGGATGCTTTGGGAAGACTCTGCCGCAATTATCAAAGCATTAGAACTGTATCTTTTAAAGCAATCCGTACGGCAATCTACCGACAAACTTAGTAAACTAATTGCTGATGATTTTGTTGAATTTGGTAGTTTGGGGAAAATTTACACCAAAAAAGAAATCCTTGAGGTTCTGCCTTTTGAAACAACAAGAAGTTTTATGGCTCATGATTTTAATGTCAAAAAATTGTCCAAAGACATAATGCTTGCAACCTACAAAACAACAGAAGACGGTGCAACTTCATTAAGGTCTTCAATTTGGAAGCGGTATGGCGATGGTTGGCAAATGGTATTTCATCAAGGTACTAAAATCATGGAAAACTAATTATGCGATGAGCTGCAAAATCTTTATAGTTGCTTGAACACTCCATTTATAATCCAGCAGAAATATGGCAACTCCTGAATTTTCAAGGGTCATTTGGCAAATTTTGCTAAATGCGCACTTATGCGCTCCAGAAAAATGCGTTACACTTTTCTATAGCACTTCGTTGCCTACGGCGTTTCTTATGACGACTAGAATGCAAAATTATCGCGACAAAAAGCAGCAACAAGGATTGGTCCAAGTGCGGGTCTGGGTCGCCAGTGATCATGAGCACTTTATCAAAAGTATCGCTAAAGAGTGTCGGCCAAGTACCCCACCCAAAGTACCTGAGCGTTATGGCAGGAAAGCTACATCAGCCCAAATTCGCCTTGCTGAATAAATCGCAACCGTTAATGGTAAAGAACCACCGGAGCATCTCTATGATTATCACATTAGTTTATCCGCGTGGATGTGGGCTCAAGGTGGCAAGGCATTCAAATAACCACTAAGTTGCAAAACGTTCATTAAATCTCTCCGCGCTAATAATCAATTGCTTTTTTTTCTTATTACCCTCCGTAATTTGCCGTCCAGCCGTCCACCTCCACAGTTTTCCTAGGGTTTTGCGGACGGATGGACGGATACGAGTCTAAAACGGACGGATGAGGGGCTAAAGTGGACGGATAGCAAGATGAACTGGACGGATAGGTGGACGGATGCGGCATGGCTTGAAAGGCGCTGTTTTCCTCATTGGTGGACGTCTGGACGGCAAATACGGCATTTTTAGGGGGTGTATAAGAAAAACTATTATTGTAGCGTTCCCATACTTCGGCAAATTGAAGCTGATCAAATCCCTTTTTTTGTACCCCACCAATTTCGATGTTTTTCGTGCTGATCTGATAAGGGGAAAGTAGCTTACTTAACTGACGTTGGGTGATTTTTTTATCTTGGCTGCGAAAGTTATACACAGACCAGGGGCTCTCCTCATCCTCACAAAGATAGTTGATCAGATTGATTGTGTGGATTTTGATAATCGATTTGTCGGCAAAGATTTTTGCGATATCTTTCAGCAATTCCGTACCAATTGGTAGGATTTCCTTGTCACCTTCCGACAGATTTGCCGCAGCTTGATAGACTTTTTCAGCCCAGATATTGCCGGCAAGCTTGGCAATGGCCAATAGGGGTTCCCAATTATCTAAAGCCCGGTCAGAAATATTAAGGTTTCCAGGAAAATTGGGACGTGCATTGGCAATTGTTTGTGCATGATCATTAGCGAACCTTAATAACTTACGCTGTAAATCCTTAAAAATATTGGGGTCGGCATGCCTTAATTTTTCGGTTTTCTCATGTGTGAGCTTTCGTCTTAATTGGATGACAATGGAACGATCGTGCAGAGTGTCCGGAAGACTGCCGATAATCGCAATTGCTTTAGCGCCCCAGGTGCTGAATCGTTTTGGTGTATGATCATCCCCCGTAGTGCGAATGACGTAAGCGGTATGACGAGTGTGGCCTGAATTAATGATGCCCCGCAATTCGTCTGAATCTCGAATAAAAGTATCTGCTTCATCGATAATAATCGTTGGTTTCCACAGTTCTACAGTGCGAAATAAGGCTGCGGCTGAGATGTTGGAAGCTAGTATAGGCTTACACACCAAATTACCAAGGATGGAAAGCACGGTAGTTTTGCCGCATCTTTTCTCAGGTGAGGAAATCGCGAGGATCGGCGACACCCCCACATCATCAATCAGCCAGGTAAAAATTACCCATAAAGCTAATGCTATATCGGCATGTTCAGGCAGAATCGCAAACCGCTCAAAAGTACGGGATAGTTCTGGCAAAAGCTCAGCTGCGGTAACTGGTTCAGTCCAGGGCTCAATGCTTGGGAAAATATCCTCAGATTCTCCAGTATTAGCATTTTGCGGCCGAAATTTTTCCACCTCTTTGTCTAAAGTGGTTACGCTGATGCCCAAACGTTTGGCCTCAAAATTCCGGTGCCGGTCATATGGAATATCACCAAGGGCGGCTAAACGCTTAATGCTCTCGCTCTCGATCTCGGTATCGTTTTGGTTTGTCTCAGGGAATATTGCGGCATAGTCCACAAACAAGGGCAGCTCTGAATTATTTTCAAAACTTGATAGCAGCTCAAGAGTCCAGCCTTCTGCTAAAGCATCGGCTAGATCATAACCTTTGGCCAAAACAGCGGGCTGCTTTAGCTTCACTAGAGTTCCATTGTGGATGTCATAATGCGCAAACACCGCATTGTTTAAAAATTGGATTAACTTAACCCCAGCTAAATGACATTGCTCAGAGACAGCTTGGCCATACTTTAAGCCAGCAGCGTCATGATCCATGGCAATAATCACATGGCGATCTTTTAGGGGTGCGTAATTGGTTTGTTTAGCTGATTGCGCCCCTTGCATCGTTGTGGTGGTCACAAACTCTGGAAAAAGCGCTTCGGCTGCCAGGGCAGTTTTTTCGCCCTCAACAATTAAAACCGTATTTCCATGGCGCCGGGTAAGTTTGTCAAAATTGAAGAGTGGGCGTGGCAAGGGAAATCCTTGCGAGCACCAACTGCTTTTCCCATCAGGAAATTCACAGTAGATAAACGGCCGAATTTCTTTTTTAAGCTTACCGCCTTTTTGCCTAACCCCATGCCATCTGAGGATATAGCCGAGGATGGCACCTTGAGCATCGCGGTACGGGTAATGATCATCAGAGTTACCTTTAAAGCGATCACTAAAATACTTGTAAGCACTCGACAAGCTTAATTTAGGCGCATTGTCTGGTACAGGAAAAATAGCTTTGCCCATCGGCTTATTTTTTTGACTATCCATTACGCACCTCCAACTATAGCTTGGAGTGCGCGAGCTGCATCAGTTTGACTCATGCCTCTTACATAAGCCCAAAGCGAAACAAGGTCGCCACCTTTATCGCCGGTGGCAAAGTCGGCCCATTTGCCTGTAAAGATGTTGATACGAAATGAACCAGGATGTTGATCATGCCTGGTGGGATTAAGTGCTACATACTCATGATTTTCTAATTCGCCACTTGGCAACAATTGCTTTAACAATAGTGAAAAGTAAGGATTGATTTGACGATTTAGCTGGTTGAAATCAATTTTTTCTTGATTGTGTTTTATGGTCATATTATGGTCCCTATTGAAGTAGCTGTTTCTTATGCGTAATCGCCCTCTGCCAGGAGGGCTTTTGCTTTTCCCAATATTGTTATCCCCCTGCATCAATCGTTCGCCGCTCTAAAAAACTGTCCAGCGCGGATTTGCGATATCTTACTAATCGCCCAACTTTAATGAATGGAATTTGATAACGTTTAGTGCAGCGCCAAACTTCCAAAGTACCGGGAGAAACCCCAATATAGATTGATGCTTGCTGGGTACTCAATAGCTCAGTATTTTTAGGTGGAATAAGGTTGATTGCGTTTGCTGACATGTTGTAAACCCCTTCATGGTTCGGTTAAACATGTCCCAACTATCAATGGTTTTTTAAAGAAAAAAAATGCCTCTAATGGTTATACCCATTGGCAATTCAATGGGTATAACCATCGTTGCAAGCCTTAGTTTTGCTGGCTTAAAATGGGTGATGCCCATTTTTAATTTTGGTTCGTTTTTGCAAATGGGTATTACCCCTTTTGTAGGTGAAGCAGGCTTATTTTTTGCTCAACTATTATGTAGTTTTTTGAGTTTCTGCTCCGCATGATATTTTTTACCATCTTTTTGTTCTGCAAGGCGCATAAATTTTGCTAAGAAAGGAACATCAGATTGTGCAATATCAAGCTCATGCTTTTTGATATACTCAGTGATAAAAGTTTCAATGCTGATTTTTGCAACTTGCGCTAATTTGTCTTGCCCGTACTCGTCATAAATTGCACCTAACACTTGTAACCAAGGCGTGCTATAGGTTTCGAGATTGATTAATGATTGGGAGTTACCAATCAAAAAAGGTTGAGGATTATGGGGGCTACTAGGTTGTCTATCGATATTAATGGACAGGCAGTGTTCCACATCCTCTTTTTTAAAATACACGCTCCCCACAACAGTATCCCCTGCAGTTGGGCTGTCATCGCATAATCTGCCATCAGCTAGCAACCGGTACCAATTGTGGTCGTAATGCCAAAATCCTGGGGGCATTTTGCGATAAGCGTAATCATGTTGAACATATGCTTCTAGATATTTTTCAGATAATAACTGTCGTAAGCTATGCATTACCTTATATGTGTCAATAAAATCTAGGTTTGGCTCCAAGTTCATACATTTTTTCTTATTGATTTTTAAAAGCCGATTGTGTCCTTCCCTATCGACCGTTACTTCAATAATATACATGCTTATTTCTGTGAGAAATTTGCTTTTCTTGAGTTTTGCTTCTAATTCGCTTAGGTTGTCAGCGTCATATAGTGTGTATTTCATCCGGTAGTCATCTTCAGGATTTTTGAGTTTCGACTGATTTTCAGTACTGAATCCTCTTACCTTAATTTCTTTATTCAGTTGATGAATGCCTATTGCGTTAAAAACCTCGTAGACACTTAATAACCCAGGCGGGGACTGAACGTTAGCCATAAAAATATGCTCCATGCTGTTTTCTTGCTGCTTGCTCTAGACAGTATGTATGTTTTAGCGTTTTTAAAAGCTACAGCTGCGTGATAGATAAAGATAAAGCTAGAGCAAAGCTAATAATATAATAATAACCCTGGTTAAATTTCCTGAATTAATCAAGATAAAATTGTGCGGCCGTAACCAGGCCATGAGAGCTTTAATAAAGTTTTTGTTTTAGTTGCTCTAACGCAGCTTTATGTTTCACTGCATCCATTTTCTTTAAATTATGCTGTTTCCATTGGACTGCGGGCATGTTTTCTATATTTTTTACATCTAACAGACTCCAATCTGGAGCCATATTTTTGAAAGAAACCAAAAAAGCCTTATCGCGCTCCGTCATAGATTCATTAATGATGTGGATGAGATCAACTCTGGCTTTCTCTAAATCCCCAACTGAAACGTCCTCTTCAACCATTCCCTTAAATTCTTTGGCAAAAATTTCATTGATGTCTTGTTTATTGGGTTGAATTAGTTCCCCAATAGGGCGGTTGTGGCTGATTAGGTAAACTAAAAACGTGTTGTGTAGATTCCTATCATACGAACGCCTTTTAAAAAAATGCATCACATCAAAAAGATCTCTTGGGTGCTGCCTATCAAGCGCTGCACAAAATTTACCAGCATACAAATCATAGTCATTTACACAAGTAACTGAAACATAACGACTAAATAGTTCTTGTGCTTTACGACAAAGTGGCAGCGAATGCGGTTTATTAACCACGCCCCTTAAGACAAAATTGATTTCAATTTTAATAGTAGCTTCGTAGTTGCTTACAACAATTTGCTTGATAAATTTATCTTTCGTGTATTTAAGTTCCGTGTGTAAGTTCATTAAATGAAGGGCGTTATTTACTGACAACATGATGCCATTAATTGCCATCAAAGCACTTTCTCTACCATCTAGTGGAACATAGACCAAATCGATATCAACTGACATTCTCGGCATGTCATTAACAAATAAGTTAATTGCCGTGCCGCCCTTAAGAGCTACCCTGTTATCCTTTAAAACATCTGGCAGAACAGAGATTAAGAGCTCGACTTGCTTAAAATAATGGGTGTTCTTCATTTTCTACCAATTGTTTTGGGATAACTATTTTGTACGGCCTATAATATACCCCGCCCTTGCTCAAAGACAAAACTCCACGGCCTATATCAACCTTCTCTAACGACAACTCTTTCAACCAAGCATGATTATGAAGAGTTGCGTAAGTCAAAAACAAACGGGTAACTTTTTTGCTTTTGCAAAGCTCTAGAAGCTTCTGTATGACGTCAGGTCTTAATTGGCCAAGGTTTTCAAAAATATAATTTGTTTCTTCAAAAGTACACATCTGGGGCGTTAGATAAACCACCTCAAAGATTGCGCGTTCTAGGTTAGATATAGATATTTCTGCGCTATCATTGATTGCATGTTTTTGCATATATTCAGTAGCTGGAAGAAAATTTGTTTTATATACATTTGTCTGTTGCTTAAATTCACTGTCTAAAAACCATTTGGGTAGGCGAGTTTGCGAAGGTGTAAAGAGATCATACCTCACATCGCCCTTTATATAGTGACCTCTGCCATGCATCGCAAGAGATGTTAGTCCACCTAAATGTACTGGCAACTCCAACTGATTCTGTAAGGCATATAAGCAGGAATTAAAACTTAGTGTTTCTTGAGAGCGTATCACAGCCCCTGCCCCAATGCTTCTTACCCAGCCCGATTTTATGTATTGCCTTAACAAAAAACGGCTAACCCCTATTTTAGTAAGCCAATCTTGTGTGGCAACAGTGCCAACTGGCCACAACTGAAGCAGATTCTTTAATTTATCGTATCTTTGTGCTCTCATAATACACATTATTGCATATTTATTAAATAGATCAACTTATTTTTAGTAGTAGGTTAAACTTATCTCATTGTTGCTTTTAACATCGCACTTGTGGCTTTTTCTACAGATTCTCTTACTGGATCAATATTTAACCGCGCATAAATTGCTGTAGCTTGTTGCGTTTTATGTCCAAGTGATTTTCCGATGACATAACTGTTAGCGCCAGTTGCAGCTTGCCAGCTGCCTAAAGTACGACGTAGATCATGTAACCGCAAATCTTGCAGGTTAGAGCGCTCTAAGATCCTCTTCCAAGCGCTTTTGGGTTCCTCTAAATGACCTGATTTACTTGTATTGCTGGGAAACACCCAGATACTTGATAAAGTCTTTTGCGGTAAGCGATTCGTTAAAACAGCAATAGCTTCCGAAGATAGAGGTACCGTATGTGAGGTACCATTTTTAGTTTCTTGAATTATCCATATTGCACGCTGCATATCAATGTCTTGCCAGCGCATTGCAAGTACATTAGCTCTTCTTGCTCCGGTTAGCAGGCTTGTCATGAAAAAATCTGCTAACGTACGATTGCCTTCTGTCGCCAATGCCGCAAAAAATCTTGATAACTCGTCACCATGCAAAAAACGTTCTCTGCTTTTTTCTTTGAATTTCTTTACACCAACGGTTGGATTGGGGCTATTCCATCCCCAGCTAATTGCTTTAGTGAACATGATGCCTAGCAGAGATAGCGCCCGATTTGCAGCATAGTTTCCATGCTCTCTGCCAATTTTAGCATGTAGTATTTCAATGTCAGACTTAACAATGCTTGATATTTTTCGCTTATTCCATGCTGCTAAATAAAGTCGATGTTGATCTTGATCGCTTTGCCATGATTTTTTATGTATTTTGGCGTAACGCTCTAAGTATTGTTCAAAAAGCTCTTTAAAAGTTATTTCGTCCCTTATTTTTGACTTTTCCTTATTAGGGTTCTTCCCTTGTGCGATTTGTGCATTTGTTTCAGAAGCTAATCCTCGAGCATTTTCAATGGATAAATCAGGGTAACGCCCAAGTGTTACACGCTCAGGACGACCATCTATTTTACGATACACTATAAAAGTTATCGTGCCTTTGTTTGTAATCGAAACGCCAAGCCCCCTTACCTTTTCATCATAGTAATAAGAACGTTTACCATTAGCAGGAATGGGTAGCGCCTCTAAACTGCGTTTTGTGAAGTTAAACTTATTTTCTTTGTCTGTCATTTTGGTGCTACCCTGGTGCTACCTTTTTGATGAAATTTGGTTAAATTTCATTGATGATCATAAAATAGATATACCTAAAATACTAAGGTTTATCAAGGGTCATAGGTGGTAGTTAAATTAGATAAAATGTATAACCCAGAGATTTGTAATCAGTAGGTCGCGAGTTCGAATCTTGCAACCGGCACCAGTTCTCATAAGGGTTTCAGAGGGTTTTGAAACCTTCCAAAATCACTCAGGATTACGCCGGGGTTACATTTTGAGTAAAATCAGTTCCAGTTTTGTGTGAAAATAATTTTGATTCCCATTATCAGCTGAAGATGCGGCGTTTCTCAAAATAAATTTACCTATTCCTAGCTGTTACGCCTGTCACAAGACCATTCAAAGCCTAAATTCATTTAGAAACTTAGTGTAATCAACCAAAAATCTTAGGCACACCTTCAGTTTCAAAGAAACAAAGATTGTCTTGAGTTGATTAACAAAGATTTTCCATATATTATCATCTTGTTGTGTTTTTTAGAGAAATTTTTGAAAAAGCCTCTTTCTAATCTAGCTTACCTGGCAACTGGAGCCACCTTCAGGGATAGACCTCTGCGCTCATCATCACCAAATGCATTGCTAATGCAATTAGGAGACTTGGATGCAGACGGTAATAGACCTGTTGTGAAAGTAAGGTTTGGGAGTTTATGTTAGTTTGGTAGATT
>DYTB01000016.1 GCA_020726185.1 Candidatus Odyssella sp.
GCAGTATGCCGCCTGCTTCTTTAAAAGCTTTATTTTGGCAAGCTCAAAGAGCTGGCATCCCACTCGTCTTTCGAGGTCTGATTGATAACTCATTTGAAAAAACCAAGAGCTTTTTTGAAGAACATCAAATTAACGGAGAAATAGATCCTAACTTATTTTCTGAGTATCACGTGTCAGAAGTTCCGACATTTGTGATCCGTGAAGGAAAGACATTTGATGTGCTTCAAGGGAATATTTCACTTGAAGATGCACTCACTCTTTTTAAGAAAAAAGGGGAGTTAAAAGATAAAGCGACTCATCTTTTGACAACCATGAAAGCGTCACATTCATGAAAATATCGATATTCATTATTCCTGTTTTTTGTTGTCTGTGGCTTGTGACTAATCAGGCCTTGGCCACAGATGAACGCTCGTATGGTCAAGGAGAAATCGTGGCGCAAGAGTCTAATGTAATGGCTGAGTGGGACTTAAAATCTGTACCGGGATTTAAAGAGCCGTCCACAATTTCTGAGACCTCGATTAATGAAAACAATATCGAAAACCGCATAGGACGTTCATTACAGACAAGCCAAAGTGCGGGGCTTGTTCAAGATACCTATAATCAAAGGTCTAGATTTGATTTGGATACAGAGCGGGATCCTTTATTTACTGATGCCGATAAAATTATAAAAAATCCAGAAAAAACTCTCAATGTGAAGGCTCAAACGCAAATCCTTGGGATTGGCAAAACACGGCATAACTGCATCAAAGGTTATGATTTATTGGAGCGGAAATGTCGTTGGGTCAAGGTTGCTAGACAAACAGGTGTTAGAAGAGAAGAAAGAAAATATAGAGTGAATATTTCTGCTGTGGAGGCCGCTCGAAAGGGAGGAAGTTATGCTCACAAACTTCAAAATTTAGCCATACAAGCTTATCCCACTAGATATTCTCGTGTCTTAAAAAATAAAAGCTTTAAACGAGTTATGCCTACTGAAGCTGTCCCCGCTTTTCTATCTGTATTCCATGGTCGAGATGAAAAGACAAGAAGACCAATTGCTATCGAAACAGATAATATTACGTCTGTTAAAGTACTTCGTCATTTTGGTTCATTGATAGAAATAAATACAGGAAGAGTCGCCTCTGGTTTTGGTACTGAGGCTAATACACGACAGTATTATGAAGTAGAGGTCACCACCTTTAAAGAAATCCCTACTTATGAGCTGCAAGATTCCAACAACTGTCAAGATCTGGAGGGGCAGGTCGACACAGGTGCGTGTGAATATTCTTCCAAAAGGTGTGTTGAAGGCGCTGAAACCCGCCTGATTGAGGGAACGCCTGTTTACTCTAAATGCTGGGCGGAAGAAGCGGTCTATCAATGCCGCACTGTTGAGGAAGATCACTGTACAGACTTTGCTAAAAAAGGGTGTCTTCAGATTGGCTCAAGGTGCCTTACTTATTTAGAGCAAGGTCACTGCGTTAAATGGCAGCAAACCTATGAATGCACATCCGGTAAAAGACAAGCCTCGATTACGACACTGACAGGTAAAACGCCCTTTTGTTTAGATGGACACTGTGTCGATCAAACCTGGGATGGAAATGCTGATATGGTTGATGCTCTTGCCAAACTCGCTATTTTCAAAGAAATGCAAAAAGGCCTTGATGCCAATATGGGTGTTGTCTTTAAGGGAAGAAACCTTGGCTGTTCTCGAGTGCCCACCGGATTTAAGGACTGTTGTAAAATTAAGGGCTGGGGCAAGGATATCCACTTAGCGAGTTGCAGTCCCGAAGAAGAAGATCTAGGAGAGCAACGAAAACTAAATAAATGCTTATTCATTGGAACTTACTGTGCCGATAAAGTGTTGGGTGTCTGTACCCGTAAGAAAACGACCTTTTGCTGTTACCCAAGCAAACTCTCAAAAATTATTAATGTGCAAGGAAAACGACAGTTAGGGCTGTCCTTTGGCAATGCTGAACATCCTGAATGCGGTGGTTTGACCCTTGATCAAATTAGCCGGATTGATTTCTCACAGCTTGATTTAAGCGAGCTTCTCTCAGAGATGTTTGCCAACCTTAAAACCCCCAATGCAACCAATCTGGGCAAAGATATCCAGAAATCAATGACCAATAAAACTTACATGATCAATGACAAAAAGAAAAAGATTACACAAGGAAAATCCCATGGCAATTTTTAAGCAACTCCTGCTCTCCGGTTTATTGATGGTGACGACCTGCAATGCTGCTTCTTGGTACAGTAAAGACCCTGAAGGATGGCTGTGGTATAAGAAAATCCCGAAGAAAACGGTTCTGAAACCCAATAAAGAGAAAGCATCAACGCCGTCAGAGGCAAACAAGCCGCCAAGTTACCGTGAGCAAATGAAAAAGGTGCGTCAGAACTTTGATGAGGTACAAGCTAAAGCTATTTTGAATCCGACCATTGAAAACGTCACAGAGTTTCAAAGGGCGCAGAACACCGTCCTTAACCAAGCCGATATCTTTCAAAAGATGCTAATGATGGCAGCAATGATGGAAGGACAAAATACCTCTACAGCCATGATGGCCACACCAGTTTCAAGGCAGCTTTATCAAGGACAACAGGAAAAGCAATTAGAAAAAGATATAAAAGCTTTAAGCAAAAGCTACGGCTTATTTTTCATCGTCAAAAATGACTGCCCTTACTGTCATCAATTTGCGCCGATTATTAAAGAAGTTGCCGAGGAATATCATTTCGATATCAAAGCAATCTCAAAAGATGGGCTGCCCCTGGGAGGAGCCCTAATGCAAGAGTTTCCAGAGGCAGTTCCTGATAATGGCACGATCAAACAGCTTAATCCAGAAGGCATTTATCCCTGTTTACTTCTTGTTAACCCTCAGACAAGAGAAGTCATTCCGCTTGCCAAAGGGCTGATTAATAAATCCCAGTTAAAAGAAAACTTCCGGGTGATTATCCAATTTCTTAAGGGTCAACATCAAGGGAGGAGCCATTCATGAGGAAGCATATTTGTACTATGATTAAATCATTAAGCCTTTTATTTATTGGGGCAGTTTTGTTGCCGGCTTCCGTAAATGCCGGTGCCCTAGATAAGTTTTTTGAAAGTTTGGGTGGCCAGGTTAATCATTCAACACCGGGTTCTTATCAAGATCAAGCAGCGGGATATTATACTGGTGGTGGTTATGTGATGCGGCAGAACAATGCTGTCATTCAACCGATTAATATAAGTCTGCCCAGGCTTGGTGCCGGCTGTAATAGTCTTGATATGTACTTTGGATCCTTGTCCTTCTTACAAACAGATAAACTTGTTCAGTTGGGACGGCAAGTGATGACCGGGATTCCAACATATGGGTTCCAGCTCGCTTTAAAGACTATGTCCCCGCAAATTGAAAACATGCTCTCTCAGTTGCGCAAATACGTTCAAGATATGAATGCGACAATGCTGAATTCGTGCCAAGCTACCCAAACAATTGTCGGTGGTTTATGGCCTAAGGGAACAGCGGCCAGTGAACATATTTGCATGAATGAAATGCAAAGTGGCGGCAATATGGATTTGTTTGATGCAAGAAGTCACTGTGAAAAATCATCAACTGTCAACACCAAGGTAACGCAAGCTAAAAACAAGTATAAAGACTTGTTAATGGGTGAATATAATCTTGTCTGGCACGTCCTTCAAAAGATGTCAGCTTACAAAGACAACAAACAATTAATTGATTTTGTCATGTCGGTGACCGGAACACTGATCTCAACTGTGGAGGACGGAAAACCTCGCCTTCGGGTAATTGAACCTCGTGCCGATCAAAAAGAGTTTATTGGTGCTTATTTAAAAGGGGGAGATACCTCAGCTTTAACTTGTAATGATCAACAAAAATGTCTTTTACCACGCCTGACTCAAGTTGCTATTCCAGATACGCAGTCTCTTAAAGCAAAAGTGATCCAGAAGATTGGCGAGCTTCGGGCAAAGTACGTTTCTAAAGAAAAGATCACTCCAGATGATATCCATTTTCTCAATGATGCTGTCAATCTTCCTGTTTACCGCTATATCCAGGTCAGTGTAGCAGCCGGCACAGTGTTTATGATGGAAGATGCAGCTGAATATATTGGTGCCAATGTTCTCTTAGCTCAGTTTGACCGAGTCATGAGTGAGATCCTGGAAGCCATAGATGCCATACAAAAAATTCAGCTAGAAGACTCAGCGATAGCAGAATTTAAGAAGAACCTCCAAGAAGCCAGAGGCCGTGTTCAGGCCATGTTGATTGGGGCAAACAATGGATCAATCCATTTACTCAATCAATCCATCCAGGCAATCGAACAATCAATCATCGCTAGAAACAGTTAAGAGGACAAATAAATGGAATACAGTATTTATGTTTATGGTGGTGGCGACATCCTTTGGGCAGTCTTTAATGGGATCGCGATGCTATTCAAGAGTAATAGTCCGTACTTTACTTCTGCCGCCAAACTGACAATGAGCATTGGTGTTTTATATGTGGCGGCTCAAGCCATTCCTAAAGCGTCACTACCGATCTTCTTTAAAAGCTGGTTCTTGCCAACCTTCTTGCTGACAGCGCTGTTTTATGGTCCGAAAACAGAAGTCCATATTATTGATAAAGCCAATACGGATTTTCAATACGCTAAAGTGGATCACATCCCCTTTGGCATTGCTGCTGTCGCGGCTCTTTCAACTCAGATCAGTGAATATCTGACAGAAAATATTGAGACGGTTTTTGGGGTTGGGGAATCAGAAAAGTTCTCCAAAGTCGGTTCGATGTTTGGGACAAAGCTGATTCAAGCAGCAAACCAATTGACCATCAAAGATCCATTGATGAAAGAGAATCTGAAGGATTTTACAAGGCAGTGTTTTGCTTGGCCTTATGTTTTCTCAAATCTTGCTCCGGGTAAAAAAGCAGCCCTTGAGAGCGAAGATATGCTTGGGTTTATTGCCGCAAACCCTCATCCTCTACTTGGCATTTATTGGCGCAGCCCGAACGGTCAATCTTCCTTCATGAACTGTGTTGAATGTGCCAGAAAAGTGAAGCAAGTGATTGGTATAGAAGTCAATCAAGGTCTAGCCTCTCTTGCTCAAAATCTGTTTGGTGCGCATGTTGATCCCGAGCGAGCAACAAACCGTCTCAATCAATATTTTGGGGATGCATGGAGTAAACTCTCGAAAGGGTCAAGTAATTCTGCCGCTTTGGTTCAACAAGAACTGATGCTTAATTCTTACCGTGAAGCGATTCAAGATAAACGCGATGAACTTCGTTTAGGTCGATCTGAAATTGAGATGGCACATCTTAATGCTGCGCGTGGTATTGCTCAGCAAGACAGCTCTTTTTTGGTGAAAGCCTTTATGGCCGGCACTTTGGTTCCGATATTTCATACAATCGTTTTTGCTTTAGCCTTGATCTATTTCTCCATTATGGCGCCGATGACCTTTTTACCAAAGGGAATGAGTCTTTTGGTGACGTGGGTAAAAGTAATGATCTACTTGGCAACGTGGCCGGCATTATATGCGATTCTTAACTGTATCGGCCAGATGTATGCTGTCAAATCTATGGCCACCAAAGTTATTGGTTATGGAGATGGTCTCACTTTGTTAACACAAAGTGGAATGAGTGATGCGGCTCACACGGCGTATATGGCAGCAATGGGAATGCAGCTCTCGGTTCCTTTCTTGGCCTGGACATTGTTGTGGGGCGGCGGCTATGCCTTTTCTCAATTAGCTTCATCTCTTACCCAAAGCTCTGAGTCTTTCGCAGGTAAAGCCGGATCTGAGATAGTTGATGGTAACGTGTCTTTTGATACGCAAAGTCTACATAACCGGTCTATTGCCAATGGTCAAATAGCGCAGCAACAGATGGGAGCTAATCTCAATTACGGCTCACGGATTGATGATGGAAAAATGGCGACTCTGTACGGTCAAGGCGGCCAAGTGACGATGCAAGAGCATCAAACCAATCTGGGTACCAACGTTTCGCAAAATGATGCGTTCAGTACCATGCTTGGCATGCAAAGTATGATGATGCAAAACTCCGGATTCCAGCAAACTCAAATGGCGCAAACGCAGTTCCAGAAAGGAATCAGCGATCTTGTCTCTGTTGGCAGTACCTTTGCCGATAACAAAAACTGGACGGATACGTTTGGGAATAGTGAATCAAGTCAAGCCCAGAAATCCTTAAGCAATTCTATGGATACCGCTGCCAAGTTTGCGAAAGACAATCATATTTCTTTAGGTAAATCTGTTCAAATTCTTACCCAAGCTGGTGTAAGTGCCGGCGTGGGTGTTGGTGGATTGGTTGGATCTTTATCAGGCTTAGCACAAACAAATTGGAATACTGATGCTGCGGATAAAGAACTGCTTTCAAAAGCAAAGAGTAATGGAATGGGCGAAAGTTTTACTAAAAATTTCAATCACGGCATTCAATATTTACAAGACCATAAAGGCAGTGTTGGGAACTCTTCTCAGCTTCAAAAACTGGATCAGGCACAAAGCAGCTTTAATCAGTCTAAGTCATCTAGTGATCAAGCATCTGCCACTTTGAGTATGTCTAAACAATTAAGTCAGCAAGCTTCTGAACAACGTCAGCAAACTCTTTCTTCTAGCAGTAATATCAATCCTCAAGTCCTTCAATACGTAGCGGATAAGAAGTTTGGTGGGAATCAAGTAGCTGCCGCACACTGGCAATCACAAAACCCTCAAGGTTATCATCAAGAAACCACTCGTTTCTTGGAAGAACGTAAGCAAGGCATAAAACAGGGAGGAATGTTTACTCCGCAAGATATCAATCAACATCATCAAGAGTCACAAAATAAGATTGAAAAGGTTACACCGCGCGGAGAAGAAATTCAAAAGCGTATAGACGGTCAATCAAAACAGCTTAATCAACAAGAAAACTCTTTCAATAGCAAGATATTCAACGAAGCCATTGAAGCACAAAAAGGTATAAAAAAATATGACAAAACCATTGATCAAGGGAAAAAGAATATTCAACAAGCCCTTAATCAAAAAGAGAAGGAATATAATGCAGGTAAAGAAGAAAACTTAACAATCAAAGCATTTAAGAAGAAGATAACATGAAGATGAGTCATATTTTATTATTTAGAAATATAATTTGGGGAAGAAGGATTCAAAAATCCTATGGGGTTCGATGGATCTTCCATGCCTCCCATAGGACGATATCCATGAAGATAGGACGATCTTCCAGATTTTTGATTGCTTATTTGAGTTTTTGCGCCTACCCAAGGGTAAATCATTTTTTTATAAGCCAAATAAAGGCCTGCAAGAAGCCTAAAAGTGAAATACATCGAACAAAAGGCAGAGTCATAATCAGTGCCAAACTTAAAGAACATGTCAGCGACAATGGCTATGCAGGATACAAAAAAAGCGCCGTTCCTCAGCCACATGTAAACGGTCGAGTGACGGTCAAGGCTTTCTCTGCTCATTCCAACTTTATCAAACCAACCTTGGGGAGTTACATCAGATTCTTTGACACCCTTAAATTCGAAATACCACCAATCAATCAAAACACCGGTGGCCAAATGCATGAAAATTGCTTCAAACAGATAGCCAAAATAAGCAATAGGAAGACTCACCAAAAAACTCAAAACCATGCGCTTATCGCGGTAGAAAAAAGGGCGACGTGTAGAAAGATTCTCAGTCATTGGTTTAGCTATTCCGGGCATAATGTACACTATTTCATACTTTATTTTACCACATATGATCCTAAAAAACTTCACTTTTTTAAATATTTACAAGAGTTAACAATTCTTTCTTTTTCGATTCAAAGGAGATGCGCATGAATATAAATTACTACTCTAACCAAATTAAAAACGCTGTTGATCAAAACCCTAAATGTATCACCGGTATATTAGTGACAAATAGAGTTTTTGTCCGAGAAGAAGGTAAGGCTGGAAAACAGGAAGTGCTGTGTTTGCTCTATGCTGATCTATACGATTGTTATATTTGGGGGCATGTATTTTTCCATGAGGGGCTTGATCATTATGTTTCATGTCTTGTCGATTTTGAGTCTCTTATTTCTGGGAGAACTGTTGACCATCTATTTGACCGTTTTGATTGGTATATAAGGCAAAAAGGTAATTGGCAACCTGTCACTATTCAAGAAGAGTGGAATGCTTTTGCTATGAGCAACAATTTTGCTGATGCTTGCTCTGCGCTGGTGAGAATGATTGGCGCTTTTGATTTCACCAAGCGTAGCCCTTTCGAAGATGATGAAGCTAATAATGATCCCAGTGAGTACCGTATTTTAAATGTTTACCCATTTCCTAGTTGCGACCGCGATAACTGGGAAAAACCTCCTTATTAAAATTTCTTTTTATTACGAAAGGCTAAATAATTTATGAGCTTAACCAAGAATTTTACCCAAGGTGGACAAGTCACCCTCCATAATCTTCGGATGATCCGACAAGTATTAAGTGTGACATTAGGAACGACGCTAATAATCAGCTTATTATTCTTCGGATTTAAAACCTGGCAAGACCATACGCCCTATCAGCGGCAAATTACCCTGACATATTTAGTGGCACAGCTAAAGACAGGAATTCCTTTTGGAGATATCAGTAAGCGAACGCAAACATTTGTTTACCAGGATGGTAGAAGGCAAAAAGTGAGATCAGTAGATATTATAAATGATCCTTGGATGAATATAGAAATAGATCACATTTCTAACATGATATTATCTAATGCCTTTAAAACTTTATGGTTGTTCTTAATAAGTACATTAGTCTTCATTGGTTTTTGGATGTGGCGAGGCAAGAAAAAAGAAGAAAGCAAGTTGCTGAAAGGTGTATCTATTCAATCACCAAAAGTTGTTAAAAAGATTATTACTAAAAAGGGTGCTGCCGATATCAATTTAGCGGGTATTCCGATGCCAAAAGAAACGGACAAAGAGCATACGATGATTTGTGGGACAACGGGTGCTGGGAAAACGAACGCTATTAACAATTATATTAATCAATTAAAAGAGCAGGATCTCAAAACACTGATTGTAGATACTACAGGAAATTATATTGCCAATTTTTATGATGAAAAAAAAGACTATTTACTCAATCCATTTGATGACCGTTACACTTATTGGAATCTGTGGAGTGAAGCCGTTGATGATTATGAATATCTTGAGTTTGCGGATAGTTTGATTCCTGTAAAAGTTCGACAGGATGAATTTTGGGTCAATGCCTCAAGGCAGCTTCTAACAGTGGGAATTACTACCTTAAAAGAAGAAAACAATTTTAGTATTAAAGAGTTGTTGAATTTCCTAGTTGTATTGCCATTAGATCAAGCTCACAGAAAGCTATCTCATACGTTGGTAAGTGCTTACCTTGATCCTAAGAACGAGAAAACAGCCTTAAGCATTCGCGCCTCCATGATAGCTGCTTTATGGAGTCTCCAGTATCTAGGTAAGCCTTCTAAAGATTCAGGGTTTTCTATTCGTAAGTGGTGTGAAGATGATAAAGATAGGGGCTGGCTTTTCTTGGCTGCTCAACCAACCCAGCGGAGTATTCTGCAGCCACTTTTAAGCGGTTGGCTAAGTATAGCAGTGAAATCCTTAATGGCACGAGGTGAACATAAAACACGTCGGTTATGGTTTATTATGGATGAGCTTGCCTCGATTAATCATCTACCAACATTAGAGAGAGGTTTGGCTGAGGTTAGAAAATGCGGTGGATGTTTTTTGATTGGATTTCAGGATATAAATCAACTTTTCAAGATTTATGGCCAATACGATGCTCAAACAATTCTTGGCCTATTGGGTACTCAAGTTGTGATGCGTTCCCAGCGTAAGCAAGCGGATGCTTTGTCACAATGTTTTGGCAATAAAGAAGTGATTGAGCAAGTAAGAAGCATTTCCTTCGGAGCTAACGATATGAGAGATGGTGTCTCATTAGCAGAACACTTAAGGGAGAAACCTGTGATTTCTCCTACAGATATTATGATGTTGGATAAAGGGGAAGCCTATGTGCGTTTCAATGGGAATTTTCCTTATACAAAACTAAAATTTCCAATGGCTTCCGTTGAGGTACAAGCCCCAGCATTTATAAGAAATCCTCTCTTATCTGAGCGTCAAACAAAGCAAGATCTTGATGAGTTTAAGCAACAACATGATCTGGTAGTTGAAAGTGAAAAAACTACTGAATATACGTAATTCATAAGCGTCAAATAGAGTAGTGATAAATATAATATTCAATTTAAATATTGATTTATATTCAATTTGAATTTAAATTAAAAATGATTAAATATAAACCTTAGGATTCTTTAAATGTTATCTTTGGAACAAGCTGTACTTTCTCTTCTTAATTCCCCATCCCAAACGCACTTAGATAAATCAGAAGTAAGTATTAATGAAAAAATGGCTACCACAGTACGGATAGAAACTAGTGTAAGAACTTTTGTTGAAGAAAAGTCACAGGCATTAGGAATAAGTCTTCAAGATCTTATTAGTTTAATTTTGAAAGCAGTTATGCTGAAAAGTGACGAGAAAAATGAGGAAAAATCTTGTGAGCTTAATAATATAATTTCAAGGTTTATGGAAGTATTTGAAGAATATAATATCCCTCTTTTTGATGTCCCTAAATTATTTCCTGAGAATAGAATTGATCTGGCCACTTTAAATTCTCCACAACAACTACTTCATTCAATTGATGATTCTGTCCTACACATAATTGAAAGTATCTTTCTGATTAAGCAAGAATGGCTAAAAGGACTCCCAAATGTAGCCTGCCATCAGACTATATATATGCTGCCGGATCTTCATAATTTATCAAGGGAAATAATGCGCCACAAAGAAGAAAAAGCTGATGTTGAATTAATCTTTTGTCATAAATCAGACAATGTTTTTTCTTATTTACCACTTAGAAAAGCCAAAAGTCTGGGTAATGAATTTGATTCTCAAGAAATCTCTGTAGTTGTAAAAGCACGTAAAAGAATTAGGGACATCGAAACCACTGTATATCAAGTGTTTAATAGTCTATCTTGGAATACTGAAAAATCCCGATTTTATGTAAAGTATGCTGCTAAATTAGCACAGCAATTAAATATACTAACTTGGACAGGTACCATGCCTTCTTCTATTTATAGCAAGTTTTCTAATGGCTATTTAATGCCTTCCTCTGCGATAAAAAAACATTTTAAAAGAGGAGGTTTCGATTTTGGAGTATTTTTACTTGATGATGAAAAAAACCCTGAACGAGAAGAATTAGCAGATGTTATTAGCTGGTATAATAAAAATAAATATATGGAAATAAATAATTTAACTTACGCAAATTAATATTATTAAGGAATATGGTTACTACCATCTTTAAAAGATAAAAGCAGCCCAAATTTGAAGAATTAGTTGATTTATCTTCTAACTAATGTAAAATTAAAAAAAATAACCATGTATAATGTTGTTAAGGGTAATATGAAAATACATTATTCTATTTCTGAGCTTGCTGATATGTTATCCGTTTCAAAAGAAACTCTTCGTAGATGGGATAAAAATGGCCAATTAAAGCCTATACGTCACCCAATCAACAATTATAGAGTTTACCATAAAGACCAATTGCGTAGTTTTGAGAAACTAGGGTTTTTATTTCAGAAAAGAGAAGAATTTCAGGAATTACCAATTAAGCAATATAAAGTCATTGAACTCTTTGCTGGAGGGGGAGGGTTAGCTTTGGGCCTGGAGAAATCTGGTTTACAGTGCATAATGTTAAACGATATTGATAAATGGGCTTGTGAAACTCTTAAGAAAAACCGTCCTCATTGGAATGTCATTTACGAAGACATTTCTAAAATCGATTTTACACCTTATATGGGTGCTGTTGATATAATGACAGGAGGATTTCCTTGTCAATCTTTCAGCTACGCTGGTAAAAAACTAGGTTTTAATGATATACGAGGCACACTGTTCTATGAATATGCAAGAGCAGTCAAAGAAGTTCAGCCTGCGATTTGTATCGGAGAAAATGTTCGAGGCCTAGTTAATCATGATAATGGTCGAACTATTCAAGCAATGAAGGACATTTTGACGGAATTGGGATATACAGTATTAGAACCCAAAATTCTTAAAGCTATTTTTTATCGAGTCCCTCAAAAAAGAGAGCGTTTAGTTATAGTTGCTATCAGAAATGATTTAGCACATTTACCTTTCATATATCCTGAACCCCATACAAAAATATACTCTTTAAAAGATGCTTTAAAAAAAGGTGAGCTTTTTAATACAGACGTGTCCGCCTCTTCTGGCCAGAAATATCCAAAAAGAAAATCAGAGATTATGAGTTTAGTACCTCCGGGAGGCTATTGGCGAGATTTACCCTTTGAGCTTCAAAAAGAATATATGCTTAAGAGCTATTATTTAGGAGGAGGTAAAACTGGAATGGCGAGGAGAATGAGTTGGGATGAGCCATGCCTTACCCTCACCTGTGCGCCTGCTCAAAAACAAACAGAAAGGTGCCATCCTGAGGAAACACGACCCTTCACAGTTAAAGAATACGCCCGTATTCAAACATTTCCAGATGATTGGGAGTTTATGGGGACACTTACTAATCAGTATAAACAAATAGGTAATGCTGTTCCTGTTAATTTAGCTTATGAAATAGGATGCTCCATTGTAAAATTTATGAACCAGCTTCAAAATAATGTAGAACGTAATACATTAAGGCTCGAAGATGCGGCTTGATCAGAAACCTCTTTCGCTAAATTCTGAATTTCGGGAGTACTAGCTAGATTGGAAATTACTTCTTCTAGTTCATGGGTGAAGTTTGCTTCTTTAGCGATAATCCCTATAGACTTAATAAGGTCATGATAAAAATTAGGATCACCTGTTAATCGTGTCCAGAAATCTTGTCCAATTAGCACAGTATAATCATACTTTTGAGTGATACTTTTGTAATGAGAACTTAGATCATTTTCATGCCCATATAGAACGCCAACAATTAAATTATTATATCCTAAATTCAAATTATTAGTACGGGCGAGATTTTTAATAGATTTAAAATGATTTGAGATAGTCTCAACATCGTCTTTATTAATAGTATTAGGCCCCGCTTTTAGCTGACAATATTTTTTTAATCCGTCTACAGCATCATCAAACTCTATATCTATTCCACGAGTCGTACTTCCAAAAGAGGAAAGAACTTTGCTTGCGAAGCTCTGCATATTTTGTCCGAAAGAAGTGGTAATAGAAGTGCCTAATACCCTTGGATAAATAAGGGCTTTTGCTATACTTTCAGGGGTGGCGTCCCCCGTTAGAAAATTGGCTAAATAAACGGTCAAAAATGGATTGATGTGAAATGCATCAGGATTAGAAAGCTTCTTAGTATTTTTAATATGGTTTTTAGAAATAGTATCTCTAAACCAATCTTGAGCTTTTAAAAGAACTTCTTTTTTGTGCTGCTCATCCATGTGAATGTCATTTATTAAATATCTTAATAGACAGACTAAAACAAATTGGCAAAGAAAATCTAGATTTTATTATATGAATCATTTTCCATTGCCGGCTAGATACTCGTTTTGCCAATTGGAAAGGTCAAGATAATTTAAAAATCTTCATTAGGAGTCATTCCTGATAGAGCGCTGTTTCTCAAACAAAACCCATATACCTTTTTGACGCAACGTGCAACTTCAGGAGTATAAACGGCGGGGGATTTAAGATCATTTAGCTGATTGATGAGGAGTGTTAAGATAGCCTTTCCTCCGGGAGAGCGCCCATCAATTGGAATCCCGCCGCCTGTTGTCATAATATAATCTCCCATATCCATGATTGAGCAACAGAAAAAAAGCCCTTCATGTTTTGAAGCATTTAAAGCTTTATCTATTAGTAAATATGAATTTTGAGTAATAACATCGACTACCTGTATTGCTCCATGTGATAAATTGTGGTCAATTCTTAAAAGAGAAAAACGAGCGTCAGAGTATAGTTGAGCTACTTTTTTATTGGAAGAAGTGATGACATTTGAGTTCCTTTCAAACCAATCCGTAATAAATCTTTTATTTTTAGTTCCTCGGTAAAGTGTGGCATAATCATAAAAGACATTCATTTCAGAATCATTTTGAATGACCGCAGTTTCTTCGAGAGAGTCGAAGTTTCCCAGTTCTTTAGAGATGTCAACGGTATCTTCCATACATTCATCAAAAGAAAGCTTAAGTAGTTCGTTTAGGATTCGTCTCTCGTGCGCATATTCTTGGTAGATTTTTGATAAAAATTCTAGTTTTTGATTGTGGTAATTTACCTTTATCTTATAAAGAGCCTTTATCCACTTTTCATTGGGATTATTGAATATTTGAAAATCATGCAAACTTCCTGGCCCCAATGGTTCTTGATCGGTTTCTTCAACTTCTTCCTCATCAAGATCTAATGGATCATACAGATTGCCGAGCAGATAATCCAATGCTAGCTCTACGTCATCTTTTTCAAGAATACGATTAATTGTGTGATCTTTATAATGGCGGGCTAAAAACAAAATCTGTTCACTAGTTTTTTGTAGCCTCTTAGAGAACTTTTCTATTTTTTCAATATCTGCAAGTTGAATTGATGTAGGATTTTGGTCTCGCCAGAACTTACATTGCTGTAAACCCGCGGCAACCAATTCACTCTTCTCAGAATATAGCTTGATGATCCTATCAACAATCTCATCATCTAGAATGTAAGGTTTGTTCTTGCAAGCCTCAAGGTGTTTAAGTTGTTCCAGAGACTCATGCAACTGAGCGGCAGTTATTTCTAAGTATGTTGGAATCATGCCTAATGCATGAAAAGTTAAATTTTTTGTCATGTCGGATCGCTTAATAAATTTTGGGTTATTTTTCTTGTTCTTAAAAACTACGGATTATCATGTTAAAGTTAGATATGAAAGCCATCTCAGACCTCATTTTCTAGTTTTATACTTTTTATTAGGATCATATGGTCCCGTGCCACTTTCATATACGTAATTTAAGTCAATTAAACGCTTTAATCGTTCTCTAGTTGAGCGAGATGAAAGGCCGATAAGGGGAGCAATTTGAGAAGTCGATAAACCATCTAAATTTTTTATAGCATCAATAATTTGTTGATCAACTGGGTCTATTTTGGGTAGATTTATAGCTCTAGTATATATAGTCACTCTAAAGCGTGTTGAGATTTCTTTAAATTCTGGAGACGGTAGACCTGCATCTTGGCAGGATTTTATCATACTTGCTATACCAATTCCCCATTTTTCGATGTAACCCAACTCATGCAATACTCTTACAATAACCTTATTTCTTATTTTTGAGATTCCCTCTATTATGTCATCGATAGTAACTCCAAATGGCAAAAGGCCTGGATTTTCAATTTCCAATCGATCATCAAAAATTGAAATGCGTATAGGGGCACCATTCTGGGAATAATCGCAATGAGCGAAAGCATTTATTATTGCTTCCCTGACTGCCCTCATTGGAATAGACCACTCTTCAGTCCTTTGAATCCCTTCAAATTTATACGAGAACATAGCGTGCTTTTTGATAAAATCAATAGCTCTTTCAATGCAATTAATTGGATAGTCGTGGATTTCAACTGAATCCATAATATCTGATTTCGTTGTCCCTCTAAATCTTCCTGCTTGAACCCAACAGTCGGGAAAGAATTTTTCTCTTTCAGGGCTAAACAAGATAATACCGCCTATTGAAGGAACTTTTTTCCCATTGTAATCAACGATAAGATCTAATACTTCAAGATCTCTTTTAGATATAATCCTTTTATTTTCAAAGAAGCTTGAAGCTACCCTGAAGTCAATATCTTCAGGGTTTAAAGTTGTCATGGGTAATTCATCAAAATATTTATTTGTGACAGATCTTTTCAATTCTTCAATTATAGCTTGATCTGCTTGACGATTTGTTGACCCCACGCGGTAATAAATCCCCTGAATAAGATCTGAATTTTTTATTTTATAGGGCTTATGGGAACCAGGATATACTTGGATCACAACTAAATTCTTATTTCTATAAGAAGCAAGCTCTATATTTGGGGCAATTTTTGGTGATATGCAGTCATTAATTAGATTGGCTAGTTTTTCAGTTTCTTTAAGTGGGTCTTCTATTCCAATCACGGCTTTATCTTTATCCCTTATTCCAATAATCAAAACACCACCGGCGGTATTAGAAAAAGAAACAATCGTTTTAAGTATATTTTGAGAGGCCGAAGAATTTTCTTTAAACTCTACGGTTTTTCCTTCAGCTAAAGATAAGATATGCTCAATATTCATACTAAGAAATATACCCTGAAGAAAACAAAAAGTCAAAACTTCAGAGCTTTTAACTAGAGATAAATTTGAGTAGAAGAAATAGGCTAATCTAGTTTATTTATTTCATCAAATTAGCTTTTCCGAACAGATGTTTTTATTTTAACGAAAGGTGGAAATAATTCTTCTAGTAGCGAAAGTAATTTTTTAGACGGCTTGGCTTTAGGAACAAGAATACTAGCTGGAAGTGTCCATGTTTGATTTTCTTCAGTAAAAACTTTAACTTTATACTTTTGTATGGCGGTAATAAAACCTACTATTTTTTTATCGTCTTTCGCCGTAAAGCTTACGATATCTCCAATTCGAAATTGAGAAGCAGCATTAATTTCGGCTTGAGATTGAAGTTCTTTGATGCGCGTTACTACTTGCTTATTAAGTTCAATAAGATCTTCAACACTTAATGCATCAATATTAACACTCATTTTTATTACCTTTTTATAGAGAATTACGATTTTAGAAGTTTGTCGCCATGAGGTCTAATTTTACCATCTGGGTTAATATAACGATAAAATGTAGAACGCGTAAGACCTATTTCTTTACAAAATTCTGATATTTTTTTATCGAACTTGCTCATAGATGCTTGAGCAAAGCAAGGAGATCGAGTACGTGTCTAATTAACCTCAAGGATACTTAACTATCCTTTTTCCCCGCTGTTGCTTGGCCATTGGCCAAATTTATAATTATTTCAGCATTAACTTATCCCACCAATTCGTGGAGTATTTTAATTTTGCAAATTGACCTATATCTAAATATTTTTTCATTATTTCGAAGGCTTTATTTGCGGCCTCATGACAAGTTTTTTGAGTTTTTTTAAAACAATTTTTTTTATCTTTGTCTATATCCCCAAATAAATTTATAATATCGTTAATATAATCATTAATATCCTTAAGTTCCTTTTTTGCTAATGGAAAAATTAGAGTTGCTTCAACTAACAAGGGAGCAACTTTTTCTTTTTGGCTTAGTAAAACATCCAATTCGGGAGAATAGGGGCCTGCCATTTCCTCTACTTCATTAGGGTAAAGTGCGGCGTTATATTGTTCTGATTCAGTTAGTGTGGGATACCAATTGCCATCATGGGAAAGCTCAGAAGTGAAGAACCTCAATTTAACCTGCAGTTCCTGAAATAAAGCTCTTCTTCTGTCTAATGCTCTAAAATTTATATCAACATTAAGTGTTTTGCTATTTTGCCTTAACGTATATATGGCGAATCCAATGGTTGCTAGGAGTGCACCAAACGTTATATAATTTTGTATTTGACCATCAGTCATAAAAATTTTCCTTTTGAGTAAATTCTTTTTAGGCTCGGTGTTAAGTCGATAAGTTTATAGGGGAAAGTCATTTTTTAAACTCGATTTTTTGACCAGAACGAATTCTCCATGGCTGTCCTGACATTCCGAATTCTAAATCTGCTACACCATTTTTAGCGGCAATTTTAATGAATTTGCCTTTGAGACCTTTGCTCAACTTTTTTGTTAATTTATCTACAACCATCGGATCTGATAGTATAGAAGAGTCTTCACAATTGACGAGTGTCATATGTAATCCGGCAGATATTGGCTTGTCGCCCAGGTAAATAGTTTCGTGATTGTTAAAAAACAACTTAGCCATGATAAATGAAGGCCCTTTATCATTTTTTGTGATGACTATTTCAGATATTTTAAAACGCCAATATGGTTTAATAATGGTGCTGTACCTGGTGCTGACAGTTTCTATATCTGTGGGTGTCTCGCAATTTTCGAATAAAACATTACAGACTTGCTCTAAGGTTTCAGAAGAATGAAATCCCCTCGGACTTGTATACAATAATGTTGCATGCATTTCCTCACCGACATTAGGTCTACTTTTTTCTGCATAGTGATCGATTCGAATATCACCATTCTCCCTCTTTAGAAGGATTTTTGCATTATTATCGCCTGATTCTTTTGTAATATGCAGAATTGATTTTAGCACATCCTTAGTTAATGCATTGATTTCTTTAAGACCGATATAATCATTGCCGCTTTCTTCCTCAAAATGAATCTTAGCACCGATTTTCCACCCGTTGTCTGGCTTTGATAAACGTTGATGATTGTTTTTATCAGTTAAATGGTTGCAAGCTACTAATAAAACGGTTGCTAAAAATAAAATTATATTCAGTTGAATTCTGTTTTTCCTCATAAAATATCCCGTTTTAATTTCTTCGTAAACCACAGCACCATCTCTTTCATAGCTTGCTAAGGCATACCCCCGTTTCTGTAATTTAACCCAATATATCAATAACAGAGATGCTTCATCCCTGATACAACCCATTTTCCGTGATAATTTTAGCCACACCAGGGCTTACCATGCGTCCAATGGCCTCGCCCGCCTTCAGGGCTTTTTTCACTCTTGTGGAGGAAAGACTCTGCTCTTTTTCGCTTTGGATAACTGCGATAATGGGGCGATCGATAATGCTATTGTTGAGTGAAGAAATGTCATCACCAGTTCGCATGGCCACGATGAAGGTCTTGGCTGGCAGAGCCATCAATCCACCCAATGTGCTGTTGTGATATTTCTCAGGAACCTGAAGTCCCGTGAGAAAAGGACGAGCTGCCTCCGGCTTTGAAATCGCAAGGGCGGTATCAGACCCTACAATTCCAATGAACTCAAGACCTGGTATGGCGACTTCTATCATAGGCTTCCCTTCTGGAGATTGTTGAGCGCTGGGTTTGGTTAGGTAACGCTGCATGTCCTGGGGAGACAGCCTTGTGACAATCACTTTTGGATGATCGGCAAAAGCTGAAAACACCATGTCATGGCGCAAATTGATACCTACCCTTTTCTTGTAATTGTCTCCGCCCCAGGCAGGATAGATCAGAACGTAATCACAAAGTCCATTTTGAATTGGCAAATTCGCAACATCTTCATGACCCAAGTGTAGCGGATCAAAGGACCCAACGTAATACCCGACTTTTTTATTTGAGAGGGTTTCTTCAAGGATCCCTTGCGAGATAAGTTCCTCTAGAAACAGAGCATTCACGGGGGATGTTAGTATTAGGATAAGAGAGAGAGCTAGAGGCTTTAAAGAGTTTATCATTTTATTGATCCTTTTTTTGGAGCCATGGCAAACCCCGCATAATAACCGCAATTATCTTACACTTCCCTTCATCTTTTTGCTGAGCATATGCATTTATAGCTGAAAAAAAATAACTTAAAATTAAAGGGGATATACTTACATGCAAGAATTGCGCACCATTTTTAAAATATTTATTCATATATACCCTCATTTAGTGAATTTAAACTTATAAAATACAATCTCTAGGATGTTTTATTTCTTTTTAGAAAAATGCAATATTTCTGATCTAGAATCAGATAATCCTCCTTTTAATGAAGTTTTTTCAATCCACTTTGCATTTAAAAAATAAGACATCTCCTCTTCGGGTTTTATTTCTAAATGGCATGGGTAAAAGTTGAGTTTATCAGGTGAATGATCACATCCAGCTAATATTACTACACTTAAAATAAAAAACTTCTTCATAAATTCTTCTTTATAGATGGCTATTAATATTCATTTCTTATAATTTTTACTTGAAAAAGTACTATGATTTCAGAAGTTTATGTCCATGAGGTCTAATTTCACCTTCTGGGCTAATATAACGATAAAGAGTAGAACGCGTAATCCCTATTTCTTTACAAAATTCAGATATCTTTGTATCCCGGTTACTCATCGATGCTTGAGCAAGTCGAAGTTGAGATTTGGTAAGGGCGAATTTACGACCCCCATTTCGTCCACGCGCTCGCGCAGCTTCTAACCCCGCCATAGTCCGTTCACGAATCAATTCACGTTCAAATTCTGATAACGCTGCAAAAATCCCAAAAATCATTTTTCCACTGGCAGTGGTCGTATCAATATTAGCGCCTTGACCTGTCAGAACCTTAAATCCAATTTCTCGTGTTGCAAGATCTTGAACAGTATTGACAAGGTGCGCCAAATTACGGCCTAAGCGATCGAGTTTCCAAACAATAAGAATATCCCCTGCCCTCAAATTTTTAAGACAGGACTTTAATCCCGGACGATCATCATTTTTTCCTGAAGCCATATCTTCATAAATGTAATCTGGATGAACTCCTTCTTGTAAAAGAGCATCTTTTTGCAGATCCATATTTTGAGATCCATCAGCTTTAGAAATTCGAGTGTACCCTATCAACATTTGTGTCCCGCAAACGGCCGTTTGTGAAGCATATCAATTTCACATCCAAACAACCTATAATTCTGTATTTTAATATGTATTATATTCTATGTATAGCATATCATCATTAAAAATGAATAATATACATTATGTCCTCTATTCGGTAGGTAATCCCCCCTATTGATCTCCATTGATATTGCATACAAACATCATCAAATTTCTTGCTCCATACGGATAACTTAATTTGATAAATTTTAAAACTATTAGTAAATGTGAAATTTGTAATTTGTTTATTTAAAACTTCATAATAACAATCCACGTCTAACGTACTGACTAATTCATGAATGTTTATTTTAAGTTAACGGTACCATCTAATGACACCCAATAAAATAATATAGCCTATTACGCCAGATAATAGCGAACCCAACATAACCCCTAAACGCATCACGGTGAGGTGTTCATCATGAGAAAAGGCTAACATACCTATAAATATGCTCATCGTGAACCCGATACCTGTGATTAATGCCATTCCGTAATAATGTAACCACGTTACATTTTCTGGCAAGCTACACCATTTTAATTTTACGGCACTTACTGAAAACAACATTACACCTAATTGTTTTCCCAAAAATAAACCTGTTACAATTCCTAAAAATACGGGATGAGTTAGTGTTCTAGCAGAAATCTCCTCAACAGTAATACCAGCATTAAAAAAAGCAAAAGTTGGTAAAATAAAATAAGACACCCAAGGGTGAAGAATTTGCTCTAAAGTCATTAAAGGAGATATTTTATTAGCTGTTTTAGAGTGTATAGGGATGAAAAAAGCTAAAACTATACCTGCAATGGTTGCATGCACGCCAGATTTTAAAATGCAGATCCATAAAAATGAACCAATTATAATGTAAAAACTTAATCTTTGAACAGAAAAATGATTTAAAGTTATTAAGATGAGCAAGGGGAGGATACTTAAAAGAAGCCAGTAAAAAGAAATGTTAGCTGTATAAAAGATAGCAATAATCAGTACAGCCACAATATCATCAAAAATAGCAATAGATAGTAAGCATATTTTTAGTTGGGGGGGTAATCGTTTTCCTAATGAAGATAAGATACCTATTGCAAAAGCAATATCAGTAGCGGCGGGTACGGCCCATCCTTTTAAGGTAATAGGATTATCCCAATTATATACAGCATAAATGGTTGCGGGTACTATAATTCCCCCTAAAGCAGCTATAGCTGGGAGGATTCTATTTTTATTGGATGCAAGATGCCCTTCTAAGGTTTCTCTTTTTAATTCTAGGCCTACAACTAGGAAAAATACCGCCATCAATAACTCGTTTACCCATATTAATGCAGGCTTAGTAACAGACAATTGAGAAATATGAAGACTTACAGGGTAGTTTACAAGAGTATCATAGCTATTCATAAAGGAAGAGTTTTTAGCTAAAATAGCGAGAATAGTGCAAATTCCTAGAATAATAGCGGAGCTAGATTCTAAGCGCATAAAATTTCTAATAAATTTCATTTAGATTCTTTACATTTTTGTTTTATCTGCCACGAACTAAATATTTTTATATAATTCATTAATGGCATTTAAATTGTAATTTAATTTTTACATATATTTTCAACTATGAAAAGATATATGGTTTTAGGTTAAGTTGTGTACACCCTTTCATTGTTTTATTTATATTACTTCAGCTACACAATGTGCAGGCCATGAAGACTACCTTTACCCCACCGTGCTCTTCAATTGAATTTTTACTTGTACAACTTTCCTGATAAAAATTAAAATTTGATGCAATAATGGATGAAAACCATAAACTAAAATTTTGATAGATTAACTAGCTATTTTGGAGATTGACCACAATTATAAAAATTATTATAAAAAGGTGAATTAGTTATTTTTAATATGCGCCTTGTTTTCGGCGGGGTGTTAAGGAAGGACTGTTTTTAGCCCACATCTGCTTAAAGAATCCTGCTTTTCTTCATTTCGATAAAATTTTAAATATTTTTCTGTATTAAATATCACACTTACAAAAACTTCTGACTTATAATAATTGTTAGGAATTGTCCTTGTTTTTTACTTGATATCTTGTATTTTTATCCCTTAATATCGCCTTTATCATGTATATAAGTGCCGATAATGACGGTTATCGGTACTATTTAATCTTAGAGTTTTTTTGAGTGGAATATTAGGGGATTTATGAAGAAATATATCTAAGATATAAATTTGTTTAATATCAAATAACATACTGATTTAATTATAATATTGATCAATGTGAGCCAAAAACGGTTCTTCCTTAACACCCCGCCCATAACGAAAGATAGCGCTCAAAGAGGTTGAGTTGAAAGAGTGATTGATTAATCAAGTTTTATCTCTTTAATTTGTTCCAATAGCTCATCTTCCAACATATCTTCTTGCGGAAGGTGAATCAACGATTTGATAGGAACCCTTAACATTGCAAAAATATCTTCAAAATGTGCTTGGGTTTCTCTAATAGTACCTACAAATGTTGCAGGATTAGGAACACCCCAATGGATTTTTAAGGAAGAAGTCGGAAAGATAGGACAACTTTCACCAGCATCATCATCACAAACGGTAATAATAAGTTTAAATGATATATCTTTTAATTCCTCCCATGATTTACTGTATAACCCTTGGGTAGAAATTGCATGATCCTTCAAAATTTGTAAGGTAATAGGATGAACTTTTCCAATAGGATGACTGCCAGCACTAAAGGCTTGAAAATTTTTAGAACCCACATGATTGAGAAACGCTTCTGCCATAATACTGCGGCAAGAATTACCAGTACAAAGAAATAAAACTTTCAACATTGTATTAGTCAATCTAAATAGGCCATATATAAGTACTTTAGGTCGAAATATTCAAGAAAACATTAAAAATTTGGTAATAAAAATAGTTTTATTATGACTTATCTTTCTAGCTTTATTTATAAATTCTATTAGGAGGCTTACCCTGTCAATGACAGTAAATTTGCCTGTATGATCCATATATGTGGTTCATATATGATGATTCAGTAATTATTTCACCATGAAATTAATAAATTATCAAATTTTACCTGAGATAATAAAAAAAAGTGAGAATAGAGGTAACTGATGAAAATTCACACCCAAGACTTTATAGTTAAAGAGGGTAAAAAAGTTAAGCTTAAGGAGTGGCCAACACTTGTAAACCCTTTTTATCACTCTAAAAATCAGTGTAAGGAAATTTTAAGGGATCATGAGGAGCAACTCAATATACATCAGAAACTTCACTACGCCACAAGTAGCTATCCACTCCTTTTTATTTTGCAGGGAATGGATACAGCCGGAAAAGATAGTGTTATCCGACATGTTATGTCAGGCATTAACCCCCAAGGATGTCAAGTTTCAAGCTTCAAGCAACCTTTAGGGGTAGAGCTTGCTCATGATTTTTTATGGCGCTATGTAGAAAAACTTCCAGAATGCGGTAAAATTGGTATCTTTAATCGATCCTATTATGAAGAAGTTTTAGTGCTTCGGGTTCACCCGGAAATTATTCAGAACCGAAACATCCCGAGTGAATTATTGAAGATTAAGACACTTTGGGAAGATAGATATCAATCCATCAACAATTTAGAAAAACATCTGACCCGTAATGGTACAAAGATTATTAAGTTTTTCCTTCACCTCTCTAAAGATGAACAAAAAAAGAGATTATTAGATCGTATTGATGATCCTAGTAAAAATTGGAAAATTACTAAATCTGACTTGAATGACCGAAATTATTGGAATGATTATATAAAAGTATACGAGAAATGCCTTAGTGCAACTAGTTCCGATCACGCTCCATGGTTTATTATCCCTGCAGATGATAAACCGAATGCAAGACTCATCGTTTCACAGGTTATTCTTGAGACCATGGATGCTTTAAAAATGAAATATCCAGCGTTATCTAAAGAACGTCAAGAAGAATTAAAGTTATTTAAAGAAATGCTTGTCAAATAACTGGCTCGATAATGATGGTAACTCGAACTATAGAAGGTATTCAGCCAGCAACCGTGTAAAAATCACACATAAGGATTTAAAAACGCCTGTTAATACCAGTCTTAGCAAGGGAGTCAGCCGATTTTCCTGATTTTGTATATTATGAATGCCTAACCATAGAACCCTTTCTTAAGCTGCCAATTCAATCTTACGGACTTCTCTCTTCTTTATATACGCACTCCAGGCAATGTGGCTTGTATAGTCAAGAACTTTCGATATTTTCCGAACCGATAGACCGTATACCAGCAATTCTTTGATTCTTTCAATATCCTTATCGAATTTACTCTTCTGAATTGTTCCCTTTGGTTTTCCCAAAATCTGTCCTTGTGATTCTCCAAAAGCTAGCGTCTCCTTCGTGCGCAAACCAATAAGATACCCTCTAAAATTCTCAACGATCACCAATAAACAACCTCGCCGCAAGCAGCGGGGTTGTTCATTAAGGCCTAGTCTGAGGAAAAGTACAAAAGTCTGGTTGAGGTTGTTATCCTGCTAAAATTGTGTAATGTACTATATTACATTTTTTCACGTTACTTTAGAGTATACCTCATTTAGCTACCACTTCCCAGTATGGCTAAATAATACAATTCACAACTCTATTTGGCCACCATATTGTTGGCTACTTATTTTGGCCATAACTTATATAAAATCCGCCCTTAACAAGAGTAAATATCTCTTAATATATTTTTTTACTGAAAGAATATATAAAAAAACAAAATATCCCTTACATTTTCACAACTAATACTTGGCCAAGAGGAAGGTTTTTGGTTAAGATTATTACTATATCCACTTTCCAAACCCACAGGAAATAATAATGAATAAAGAAGAACTTATTAAAAAAATCGCTGAGCAAGCATCTTTAAGTAAGGATAATGCTAAGAAGGCTCTAGAGACTGTTTTCCAAGTTATTACGGATAGCCTTAAAAATGAAGAACCAGTTGCTATTTCTGGATTTGGAGCTTTTAAGGTAACTAAAAGAGCTGCAACTAAAGGCCGGAATCCTCGTACTGGTGATCCTATCGATATTGCTGCTAAAACTGTCCCTTCATTTACGGCTGGTAAAGCTTTAAAAGATGCAGTGAAGTCTTAAAATCTGGAGATTTTATGAACGAATCAAATTGGAAAACTGTACGCTCAAGTTTAGATAAGGTCAGTCAGAGAGACCTAGTTGGTTTAATTAAGGAATTCTACGAACTAAGTCCACAAAATAAGTTGTTTTTAGATACTCGATTTAGTAATCCAGAGGCAGGTCTTGAAAAATATAAATTAATTATTGAAAAGAACATATGCCCAATTGAACCATGGAAAAAAGATGTCTCTCTCTCAACTGGGCGCAAAGCTATTAGTGATTATAAAAAGGCTCGAGGAGAACCAGAAGGTCTGCTTGAATTAATGATTTACTACTGTGAATGCGGTGTAAATTTTACGCTTGAGTTCGGAGATATTGACGAGCGATTTTATGGGAGTATTGAGTCCATGTTTGAAAATGTATTCAAATTTCTTAAAACAAATCCACAATATATAGATCAGTTTTTACCGCGGCTCAAGCAGATTGTTAACAGTACTAAAGGTATAGGATGGGGGTTTCACGACTTCCTCGCTGATACTTTTCGAAAGCACTGTAAAGATTTGCCATAAACTTGATTAATGCTTATAAACTGTACTATTTGTTTTTTTAAAGGATAAAAAAATCATTCATCGAGTGAGGCTAACATTTTATTAAATGGTCGCATTCTTCTTCTAATGAAATCGATAACTGTTGTTGGGGTTAGGGGAGAATAAAATGGCCAGATCACCCTGAGCAAGCCCTGATTCGTGCAAAGCTAACCGTATAACATGCCAACTAACTGCTTTAATTTAATGGTTCCGTTATTAACCCCTGTTAGAGATATTCATTGCTTAAATTTTATACCTTACACCTAATTCAATCACTTTATGATGCGGAATACGATAGAAATCTGTGGCGCTTTGAGAAAGAGAGGCCAAGGCTATATATAATTTTTCAGAAAATCCTGATAAAATAAGGGATTTACTTGCTACTGGAATACCTTTTCCTAAAAATATTGACACATTTTCTTCTGATGTAATGATATCTTGGTGCTTTAGCCATTGTAATGCCTTATTCAAATCTGGTATTTCTTTAAACCCAAAGCTAGCAATAAGCTGTGAACAATTATTAGTAATTAATTGGAATTTAAATCTATCAGAAATTTTCTGGTAAGGAACTGCTTTAATAACAAAAGAAACAAGAATAACTTTTTCATGCAAGTACTTGTTATGATGCAATTGCATTACCAATGAGCTAGGTATCTTAAAGGGTTCGCGGCATAAAAATAATGCCGTACCCGGAATTCGATGTTGATAAGCTTGCAAGTGATTTTCTATAAACTTTTTTGCAGCCATAGGTACACTGATTTTTTGACTATAAAGTGCCTGACTTCCTTTCCTCCATACATGGACAACGTAGTAACCAATTGATGTAATTGTGAGGACATACCATGCACCGTCAAAAAACTTTACAATATTAGTGGAAACAAAGAGTATATCCATTAAAAAGAGAGGAGAAAAAATTAATATTAGCTTTATTTTATGCCAACCCCATTCTACCCAAGCAATCATAAAAACAAGTGTCGTAGTTATTAACATAATCCCAGATACACAAAGTCCATAAGCAACAGCTAGCTTTTCTGAAGAACCAAAGTTCAAAACAGCTATGACAGTTAATAGATAAATTCCATAATTAATAACTGAGAGATAAACTTGCCCCATATTTTTTTCTGAGGTTTTTGTTACTTTCATCCTTGGTAAATAGTTTAATAAAATTGCTTGCCAAGCAATGGAGAAAAGACCAGAAATAATAGACTGAGAAGCAATCACCGTAGCCAAAGTCGCTAAAATAATTACTGGCTGTAAAGCCCAAGAAGGAACCATTAAATAAAATGGATTTGAAATTGCCTCAGGGGATAATAACAACAAAGCTCCTTGCCCCAAATAGTTTGCTACAAGAGCGGGAAAAACAAGATATATCCAAGAAAATTGAATAGGCCGTTTCCCGAAATGCCCAAGATCAGCGTATAGAGCCTCAGCTCCAGTAACTACCAAGATCACTCCTCCCATTAAAGCAAAACCTCCCCATGAGTTACTCCACATGAAGCTTAGAGCATAGTATGGGTTGACTGCTTTTAATATAAGAGGACAACAGCAGATATGGTAAACTCCTAAAATCAATAATAAACTAAACCACATAATCATTATTGGTCCAAAAAAATGCCCTATTCTACTGCTACCAAATTTTTGAATGCTAAATAACGCCGTTAATATTCCTATTGTAATAGGTATAATGTAAGGAGTTAGTTGATTGTTAACGAGAGAAATTCCTTCAACAGCGCTTAACACTGAAATTGCTGGAGTTATAATTCCGTCACCAAAAAATAAGGCCATTCCAATTATGCCGCAAAGAGAAGCAAAAGAACGAAATTTAGAGTTATCCATTGCAGCTGCTAGTGTTGATAAAGCTAAAACTCCTCCCTCACCATTATGATCCATTGTTAAAACTAACCTGACATATTTAAAAGATACAATGAGAATTAGTGACCATACAAAGAGGGATATGACACCTATAATAATAGATTGGCTAGCTGATAGCCCTCCCATTGACAGGCAGCTCTTCAACGCATAAAGTGGGCTAGTGCCAATATCTCCATAGACAACGCCAATTGCTCCGACAATTAAAGTAGATAATTTATCTTTTGTAGTAGTATTTATCATAAGTTAGGTTTATGCATTAAATTCTTAAGGTAAATAAAAATAACATTTGTTTTTAGACAAATTCAATTTAATTAATTGCAAGTTATTGGGTCGATTCTTATAATACTATTGGTGAATCATAATGTATGAAGGGTTACTTTTATCCATACGTGTTTTGGATCTCCTCTCTTCTCAATCATAAGAGTAAATTGATTAAAGTTTATAATTTCTCCTGCCTGAGGTAGATTCTTTGTTTCATGTAATATAAGTCCCATAACAGTTGCTACTGGATAGGAGGATAAATCTTGCGCAATTATCCTTTCTAGAACATATATAGAAGCCGTTCCTTTAAGAAGAAATGAACCATCAGGGAGATCCACAACGTCTTCTGCTGTAAAATGAAATTCGTCTTTAATTTTTCCTGTAAGAACTTGAAGTAAATTATCAAATGTAAGAAAGCCTACTAATTCTTTTTGAGAATAGACAAGAGCCAAATGAGATGCTCCTCTTCTAAAATCGTCTAACAAATTGAGAGCATTATCAGATAGCTGTATCTGCAAAATGGGGCGGACAAATTTTTTCAAATCTTTAATTCGGGTATTAGGAAACAAAACAGCAATTAAATCTTTAATGTGTAGCATTCCAAGAACTTTTGTGGGACTGCCATTATAAACGGGATAGCGGCTAAATTGATATTTTAAAATCGTTCTGAATGTTTCATTAATGGGTTTAGAAGCATCTAAAAAAATGAGATCTTTTATAGGTCGCATAACATCAGATACCTGTAGCTTGTGAAATTCTAAAAGATGATTGAGTGTTTTTATTTCTTTATGAGATAATACGCCGTGATGATGGCTTTTTTTAAGTATTATTTTTAATTCTTCTGAAGAAATAAAATGATCGTGGGTGGATGTATGGTCGAGCTTAAACCATTCAAGCATTTTATTAGCGCTATAGTTTAATAATGAAATTAAAGGATACATTAGCCAATAAAACAGATAAAGTGGGACTGCTGATATCAAAGACATTTTCACAGGCTGACGGATAGCCATGGATTTTGGCATTAACTCCCCTATAACAATATGAAGGTAAGAGATAATAGAAAAGGCAAGAAAGAAAGCAATAATTTGAGTGGTCGTTTGTGAGAAAAGCCCTATATACTGGAAAACAGGCGATAATAGTTCCTCAAAAGCCGGCTTCCCGATCCAACCAAGACCAAGCGAAGAAAACGTGATACCCAGCTGACAAGCAGAAAGGTAAGCATCTAATTTGCTGTGAACTTTTACAAGAATCTTACCTTTCCAACCATTATTGTGTTTAAGCTTTTCTACTTGAGTTTGCCTCATTTTGACTAGAGCAAATTCTGCAAGAACAAAAAATCCATTTAAAATGACAAACCCACAAGCAGCTAAAATCAAAATTAAATTTGTAATGATAACGGTTTCTCCAATTTTATTATCTAAGCAATATAAGTATATTAAATTAATTATAAATTTTAGCAACTTATTAGAGAATTAAATTAATTTATAAAGCCCTAAAATTCCTCAATAAATTATAAAACACTTCTACGAGTTTAGCAGCTTAGAAACCACTAAATACCCAGGTAAGGTAATAAAAACAGATAAAAATAGCGACATGTAAAACCCCACCCCTTTATTTAAAATAACTGGAAGTATATAAAACATTGGAAGTGTTGGCAGAACATACCAAAGAGTACTTAAGGACAAGTCTGCAATGACCTTCGTATCGTGGGTATCATAATAAATCCAGATAAAACTAATAATCGATATAAGAGGTAACGATTTGATAACCCCTCCGATTTGGGTGCTAAATCGGCTAATTTCTGTAACACTAACAATAATAAGAGCAGCTATTATAGTTTTGACAATATACCACATCATTTATTTTACTAGCTCCCTTTTCTATTTTTTTATTCATATGAATATTAAGCAAAATATATTTAATCCTGTAATACCTTGGATTTTTTCAGGTATTTCTTGATGGGAGATTCTACTTTTTTCCATTTATTCTCAACCAGTGCCAAATCTGGGTCATTTTTGGAAATAAAGAAAAAGTAGACCATCCCAGTGAGTGCTGATATATAATCTGCTTTTTCTGAAGCAGTGGATAACTGATGAAGTAGATTTCCCAAATTTTTATTAACAACAAGGATCTTTCCCGGTTCAGTTGACATATTTCCAATTGCCATAATATGCTTGCCCCAATTTTCTGGAGTTATATGAATGCGGTTACGAATACTTATCACCTTATTTATCTTCTCAGGGTCAACAAATTGAATAATAGGCTTGATCTGTTCTAATGTTTGATCAACTAGAGCTATAATTTCTGGTTTCTGAGCTATAGATTTAACAAAGTTTTTCCACGCCCTTTCCGGCGATTTGTTAACAATAGATGCATAAGATTCAGTTTTAGCTTCTAGCATACTTGGTTGGTTAGGAAGAGCATAAGCATTTAAAGCTAAAGGGGTACTATATATTCCTAAATTTACCAAGATACATAATAATATTAATCTTGAAATCATTTTTTGTTCTTTCAAAAATAGCTAGCGTTTATTTTTTGTTCTTCTTATCAAAATACACAGAATTTAGTTTTTCTCTTTCTTTGGGATCAAGCTTAGACCAAATGGTTTGCATAGCTTCCCCAGAGCGAAATTGCGCAAGCATTTGTTGATCCATCTTGGGAAATGAATAATGCACTAGCCACCCGCCAATCAATCCGGACAGTAAAGACGTTGCAATAAGAGCAGCAAAAAACCATTTAGAAAAAAAGGAGACTGTTTTACCAGCTTTTTCAAGATCAGCCTCACATCTATCCGTGGTATTTTGTAGTTTTTGAACTAGGTCATCAGTTTTTGCACTTAAAAGGTCAAGTATTTTATTGCTTACTTCTTCGGTAATAGATTGAGATACTTTTTGTATTTCTCTCGCAATGATAGATTGATTTGCTTCATCAAGATGAAGCATTTTTTCTGTAATTTTTTGAGAGCATGCTTTAAGCTCTTGCGATACATACGTCATCTGAGACGCAGCATCAGCAATATGTTCTCGTTCATTTGCCAAGTTCTGATGCACACTATTAATTAGATACAAAGACCGGGTTAGATCTTTTGCAGTATCGTGTTTATGAAGCTCATCATGCTTTTCCATATTACTTCCTTTCTATTCTATCTTGAGAAATCAAAGCCTCGACTTTGAGATTGCAATAATTCCCGAGATCTTTCTTGTTCCATAGCTATTTTTTCAATTCTTTTTCCAAATTCAGGGCAAGTACTTTTAACAATCTCATATGCCTCTTTATGTTTTTTCATAAAGTCTAGGGATTTTTCTTCAAAAGCAGCTTTCGTGTCATCCGTTATATTTTGCAATTTTTCAGCACGCTCAAATGATTGGTACTCCTTTAAGAATTCGGTGGCTAAATCATACTTGTTTTGAGGACGCATAGGCTTAACAGAAGGAGTATGTATTTCATTACTTTGACCTATTTTTCCTGTGTCTAATATTGAATGAGAAGAATGAGTTCCCTTAGCTATGTTACCCCATCCTGAAACTTCCTCTTTCTGAGGAAGGTGAAGTCTGGAGTCATGAGCAAACGGTGCAATCCTATCTAATTCAGCAGAAGAATCACTCCTACCTGAATTTCGGTGTTGTATATCAGCAAAAACTTGATCCAGCGTCATCGATTTATACTCTTCCGCCGTTTCTTTCATCATCTCTGCCCATGTTTTTTGTTGTGGGGATTTTTCCTTACCCACACCCGACACAAGGTTTTGCACTTTATCAACCGTCAATGTCTCCGGCATTTTGTCTGCCAAATCCCATTTCGCAGGTAAATCTTTTGGAAGATCCACAATCTTTATCTGCGGCTCTTTCGCAGCACTTTGATTAAGCTTGGTAAGTTCTTGCGTGATTTGGGTGGCTGCTTTTTGTCCAGGCACATCATTATCCGGCCAGATGGTGACATCTCGTCCAACCAGAGGCGACCAATCGGCTTTATTGATCGCTCCGACACCGCCTGCCCAACTGAGAACAGCATGATTGGGGAGAAGTTTTTGAGCAGCATCAGCCGCCTTTTCACCTTCAACAATTAAAACAGGCTTGTTCTCTGCCAAACGGTCAAGACCGTACAGAGGTCGATTATCGCCAAATCCTTTCCAACGCCAATGTTGTTGCCCCTTCTCGTTTTCACAGTAAGTTAAAGTTGGTGTAATTTTGGAGCCATCCTTATCCTCAAGGCGTGCGACATAACCCAGTGTTTGTCCTCGCTGATCTTTATAGATATAGACAGAGGTAACCTCCCGCTCATTGATCATATAGGACAGATAAGTATTACTTTTAATATCAGGTTTAAGTGCATGACTCGGTACCGGCAGAATCGGTGTCCACGTTGTGCCCTTCTCTGGGTCTTTAATGATCGAGTGTTGTGGGCTTATAGACCTTATTGGCGTTGGCATCAGTGTTTGACCGAGCCAGTCTTTTGCCCAACCGATTGCTTCTTTAGGGGATAGCTGAAGTTTTTCTTCAATCATCTTTATCGGACTGCCATGAACCCCTGTTTCAAAGTTTGAGTACAATCCTTGATTCGAACCACTGACCATCACAGAGATTGATCCTTTGCGCCCAAACCTATATTGATAGGCGCTGCGACTAGATGGATCCCCAAGCAATGTTTGGCTTAACTCCCCTATTCTCTCTTTTAATGACTCATGCAGATTTTGAGAATCATTGACCTTAAAGCTTTGGAAAGTCTTCGGTGTTTGAGACGCGGAAGACGGCGTGGCGAATATATCTTCCTTTGTTTGTTGAAGCTGCGTTTGCCTAAACGTTGCCTCTTTTTCTTGAATATGGGTAAGCAGCTCATTAGGGAGAATCTTTGATTCAGCTAACATCCCGTAAGTCTGTTTGGATCCGCTCTCACGATCAAAGTCGAGCCAGGCAC
>DYTB01000047.1 GCA_020726185.1 Candidatus Odyssella sp.
AAATCTTGAAAAACTACTCAAACCCTTCTTATCGTTCTTTAGTTAAGTGTCTCAATATTTTTAATATGTCTATTTGAACTCTTAGACTTTATTTGTAAGGTGTCAATAAAACAATAAAAGGACTCTATATGTGTACTTTTAGGAGGAAGTCCTGGCATCGTCAACTTAACTTTAGTTTGTTAGAATACAAAGTAAGAATGTGCTGGGAATAAATCTCTTATGCAGTTAAATCAACAACTCAAACGGCACCGCTTTCCCCTCTCAATCATCAGTCAAAGTGTATGGATGTATCATCGCTTTAACCATAGCTACCGTGGTGTCCAGGAACAACTAGCTTTTCGTGGTATTGTCCTCAGCCATGAAACAGTTCGCGATTGGTGCCTGAAATTTGCTGACCATTTTAAGGATGTCATCAAAAAACGTGAAAGAAAACCAAGCAAAAAATGGCATCTTGATGAAATGACCGTAAAAATTAATGGTAATCCCTTTGTATTGTGGCGTGCGGTTGATGAGGAAGGAATGGAATTAGATATGTTCTTGCAAAAGCGTCGTAATAAGAAAGCAGCAATTCGCTTTCTGAACCGCTTGCTTGGGACTTATCTTGCTCCACGTATCATCGTCACCAACAAACTCAAAAGCTATAACAAACCCATAAAACACGTGTATTCCAAAGCTGAACACCGTTCGCACAAAAGCTTAAATAATCGAGAAGAAAATGCTCATCAACCTACTCGCCGCAAAGAGAAGTGTTTAATAAAATTCAAATCTCCACCTGGTGCACAAAAACTTTTGTCGCTGATGGGCAAGGTTCGTAATATTTTTGCGGTAGACGTCGGACGCTATAAAAAGAAAGCACCGGATCGACGACTGGCTTTTGCTGCCGCTCAAGCCATTTGGCTAGAAGCGGCTCAAGGGCTTCTTTCTATCTAAATGGGAGAAGATCATGCCTCAACATACCTTCATTGAGTTAACTTGACAGTGCCATTAATGGTAGTGAAGAAGAGAGTTGTGAATGGCAACATTTCACGAGTCAAAAAAAGCTTGGCATTGTTTCTCAGTATTTTAAGGAAAACAATATTCCATTTAAGCTAGAGATATCAATCTCTGGATCATCTTCTGGGGGTATTGTTCCTGGGGATGGAACATTATAAATTTTATACAATCTATAGATAGAATAAGACAAGTTATTCAACCTAGTTATGGAGTAGATCTTTTCGGAGTTGGTGGAGAACCCGAAAAAACAGGGAATCTCCAAGAAATTGCTGATGTGCTGGATGGCAGGAACTAAAAATGTTCAAATATTAGTAATTCACGATCTCAGACACACCATGCCTCAGTGAAAATCTATTATAGGCATCTAACGTCTCTTGCTTTAATTGGAAAGCACGATGTTCATAAACATCAGACCTGAGCCAATCTACTTCCTTGGCTAAATCATCAGTTGAGATGGTTCTATGCCAGGTTTTGCGTTCACTATCCCAACGATATCCACGTTCCCTTAATATGTCTTTGGTTTCAAATGGTGTAACAAGGGCCCATAGCTTTAGGTCTGGTGTGCGTGCAGCATCTAGCAATATCTTAAATGCTTTAACACCTGATACAGGGAGATTAGATTGGAGCACTTCGAGCAGCGCATGACAATCTACTGATGCGCGATGTCCACTGAAGTGAAAACCAAGTCTATACGCAATGAACTCTAGAGCTGCAGAGCTAATGCCTTCATTCTTCCAGGGGACCTGGGCAAAAGAGCAGCCCCAAGCTTTTTCTTGAAAGATTGGAAGTCTTGCTTCAACAACACCTCGATCAAATGCAGCATTATGTGCAATCACAAGTGAAACATCTGCCAACAAAGTCTCTACCTCAGCGTCGATGATTTTTTTACCGATTACCATGTCATCAGTAATGCCATGGATTTTTGTCGACTCCGGAGGGATAGGCATGTCCGGGTCTTCTAATTCGTTATAGGTTTCAAGGACACGATAAACTTGACCTGTCTCTGGACAGTATTCAACGATCACGATCCCAAGTTCAATGAGCTTGTCTGTCGCAAGATTGATGCCTGTGGTCTCAGTATCAAGGATGGCAGCTTTAAGGAGCTTAGATGGAAGTGGTTCATCGCAATAAAATTCACGAGGCGTGAAAGGATGTGTGACTCTATAGTCCTGAGACTTAAGCCACTCGAGCACTAAGTCCATGTCAAAAGAGTTCGTATGTTGCTGCGTCATAAATTTATCACCAAGCCTGTTGTGTAATAATGGATTTCAAGCTACCTACTTTGCACTTAGGTACTTGGAAACACTCTCTAAAGTAGGATTAATTGCAGATTTACTAGTATTCCAATCTGCTGGGCACACTTCTCCACATTTTTCTACATGCTGTAATGCCTCAAGCATGCGTAGAGCTTCACTAATGCTTCGTCCCAATGGTAAATCGTTTACCAATTGGTGACGAACAACTCCTTTTTGGTCGATTAAAAATAATCCACGGTATGCAATGTTCTCATCGCTTAAAACATCATAGTCTTTAGCTATTTTTCCACCAATATCAGCAATCAGGCCGTATTCTACACCCTGAATTCCCCCTTTTTCTTTAGGAGTAGCTAACCAAGCTCTATGTGAGAAGTGACTATCAACGCTACACCCTAAAACGACAGCTCCTAAGTTTTCAAACGCTGCTAATCGTTCTTGAAAAGCATGTAACTCGGTAGGACATACAAACGTAAAATCGAGAGGATAAAAAAACAAGATAACATATTTACCAAGGTAGTCTTCTAAACTGATTTCTTTAAACGCATCTTTAAAAACTGCTGTGCTCTTAAAATTAGGAGCTTTCTTACCAACCAATACGCTCATTTTATTTAACTTTCTGTTGAAATTATCATGGGCCACTGTAGCAGATAATGGGCACAAACAATTTAGAATTTTCAGAGTCTTTGTGTTCGTCACTCTAAGAAGTCGCATTGGATGCTTGAAGAGGTGGTTCTGCAGGATAGTTTTTATTTACACTCTCTTCTTTATTAGGGCTAGGAGAGAACAAAAACACGGAGAAGAGATAAATTCCTATAAATACGATTAAAAGCGCTGTTATCCCTATAAAGCCAAAATACTCTCCGACTAACGTACAACCATATGCAGTTGTTAATGTCATCACAATTCGTGATAAGGCATATGCAAGTGAGGCTTGCGTATACCGACCAATAGCTGGAAAGGCGCGAATAAAGAGTGCGTGAGCAGGACAAGCTCCTTCACCTAAAATAAGCAGCGCACATTGAATAAAGAAAATGTGATAGGGGTTACTGGCTGATCCTAATAAAAAGGGTAAGAAAAACGAAAACCCTAAAAAGAGAGAGCCACGAATTTTTAAGATTTTCATAGGGTAGTAGTGAAGCCCTAAACGTCCATACGCTAACATGGCTAAAGATTCGACAAAAGAGACGCATAAATTATGCGAGATGACCTCTGAAGTTGTGTAACCGTATGAATTTCTTAAAATGGCTGCAATATAGATAAAACTCAGATAAAAATAAAAAGGTCTAAGACACTCAACGCCCAAATAGCATAAAAAGTTACGTCGGGTTTTATAAGAAGGTAATAAATCTTTTAGGGTTTTGTTTTTAGTATTTCCGCGACGATATTCATGACTAAATTCAGGTGTTTCTCGCAATTGGGATCTAGCAACAGATCCAATAACGGCAATAGCAGATCCAAAGTAAAAAGCCGTACGCCAGCCATTTTCAGCATTAATAAACAAAAAGAAAGCACCGATGGCTAGAGCAAAAGTACTGCCAAGATTGGTAAAAAATGCAACGAGTGTCGTAATAAAATAGGTTCTTGGAGGAGCAGTTGTTTCCGTTACATAAGTCATCGCTCCAACAAATTCACCAATAGAAGAAAAGCCCTGAAGCATTCTGCAAACTATCATGATAATAGGAGCCGTAATCCCAATGGCTTGATAAGAGGGAAGAGAAGCAATCGTGAAAGAACAAAAAGCCATAATTGACGTTGTCATAATGATCGTGGATTTTCGTCCGAAGATATCGCCCAAATAACCAAAAAATAACGCCCCAATAGGACGAAGAATGTAGGTAGATGAAAAAGTAAAGGCAGCAATTAGAGAAGCGGTATACGGATCTGTTTTGGGAAAAAAGATCTCATTTAAAACAACTGCCATATGCACATAAAGATAAAGATCGAAATACTCTAAGAAAGCACCAATTTGAATAAGCGTTAGAGACTTAGTGTCTGCAAAATTTCTTTTGCTTATTCGTTTGAGTAAAGATCCCTTTTGAGAAGGAATACTATGCTTACGTACTTTGTGTTTTTTCATAAAGAAGAACCGTCACAATCTGCATACGTCATTCTTAATTACTCCATTAAAGATCGTTTTTAAACTAAAAAATTAGATAAGTTAGCGCTCTTCAGTTAGTGGCTTGTTTGAATGTTGGTCCTATATCTTCCTGAAGAATATTTTTTGGTTTTATTTTTTCTTTTTTGTCTTCGAAATAAGGACGAGGAGAACAACAGAAACCCAGAGAGTCTAATGAGATAAATAAATTTGATTAAATCTGACTCCATGGCTACTTCTCCTAATGTTGTCGATCAAAAGGCTACACAACCTTTCATTGATTAGGACGAGCTATATTCGATGCAAAATTAATCTCATCCTCTTGGTAAGTTTATAGGCCCACTTTAAAGAGCACACAAGGGAAAATTTTAGATAAATTCTTTATGATCATCCAAAGTGTATGAACTCATTTATATCAACATCGTTGACAGTTATTCATTAGCTTGGGAATTTAGCGTAAACATTTTAAATCAGCATTGACTTAGATGATATCAAGATTAGAATGTGGCTTAATTTTAAGCATAAAAAAACTCCGGCATATGATCACTGAGACAAGTCCCAGGGGGGGGGAATCCGAGGTATCTGAGAAATGCAAATAACTTTATCTGATGTTTGACTAGATATTTTTTTATAGTTTAAGAGTTGGTTGTAAGCTGGAATTATAATCAGCAATATGCTTCAGCTACAGCATCAAAAACCATTCGCAGAATATAGGGATCGTGCTGATACGTAGTCACTTGGTCGACAAATAATTCCAAGCTGGATTCTAGTGGTTTGGAATCTAGCCGCTTCTTTAGACCACGTTCTTTTGCAACATCTTTAGTAAACTCAAGAAAATCACTAATTGCTGTTGAGATTTCAGAAGGAGCCGTATCAGTTTCTACGGTATATCTTTCATCAGTGATTGCTTCAGGGTTTCTGGAAATACTAGCAACAGCTTCAGTAGAAGCATCCGAATTCCTGGCTGTTCTAATAACTGAATTACAAACCTTATCTATTTCTTCAGCTGGAACTTTTGCTCCCTGCCACAAGTAGCTAGCTACCCGTCCTGCGTGCAAATCAAGGTTAAACTTATCTATTTGATAATCAGTACTGTGTACTGCATTACTCATCAAAAAGCTTAAAAGTAAGCCAAAAAACAACATTTTGCTCTTCATAATGCCCTCCTAATCAATGTTAAAAAAACAAATTTATTTCGTTATGAACGCCAAGTTTATAAGGAATAACGAGTCTCAGTATTCTCTTGAAAAACTGATTAAAGAACCATCTACATCAAAAATATATCTCAAATCTCCAGAATTTGCTGTATTGTAGATAGATTTTTTCGTTGCGAATATAGACCATTTTTCAGTTGTATCTACATCAATAAACCGAAAATCAGGAGCAAGCTGCCCTTTTGCATATTCATAGTCCTCAGGATTAGAAACCCCAATAGCAATTGGGTGTGAATCTTCATAATGAAAGAAATCATCAGTCGTATCTCTTAAACAATCAATTAAAAAGAATTCCTGAAAAAGTCCAAGATCTGGGTGACCGTTGTACCTGTAACCCGCACTAATTGCCACATGACGTGGTTGTTTTTGATTTAACCAGAATCCATCATTAGAGCCATCTTCATCTTTTGCACCGTGATGGCTAACAATAGATAATTGAACTGATTTAGGAGGGTGTTGGTAAACGGCTGTTGGAATTTCCTTTTTTCGATCAACTAAATATCTTCTTGTGGCAATTGCCGATGCATCGCCCATGATTAAAACATTATGGCCATTTAAAGAAAGTCTTACAACAGCACTATTTGTATTCTCATTACCTGCGTATGATGAACCAGCACCTGCATTAACAAATAAAATTGATAAAAATGTATTAGGATTCATAAGACTTTGAGCATCTAAAAACTCAGAGTCTAATAACCAATCTTTCCTGTACTCATTAATAAAAGAAACAACAGCTGGTATTCGTTGTAAGACTCCTTCATGTAATTCTTTACCGTCTTGTTTTGAAAGATAGCTTTGGTCACTGTCTCCTAATATAAATTGTGTAGTACGTTGGAATAATATCGTATTAAGGCTGAACAACTCTGCAAAAATATTGATATGATCTTTATCACTGTGAGAAGTGATAGCTGTTATTTTACCTGCATATTCTGGTAAGTCTGAATGCACTTCACCTATTCCAAGTGTACCGGCAATACGGTTAACAATTTCTTCTGGAGTGTCTGAAGATGTACCGGCATCAATTATTACATAGCGTGCATTTCTGTGATTTTTTAAAATTGTACAACTACCTTGTCCAACGTTTTTCACAATCACTTCAAAATTGGCACCTTTTTCTTGGCAATGCTGAAAGTCAGCAGCCTCAAAGCCAGATACAGCATAAAGAACAGGAGAAAAGGCAAGGATAAAGCCTAAAAAGATGGACATTTGCTTCCCTCTCTTAAGACAGCTTTCAGATAATTTTTGTAACTATCTACGCATTGTTCTAATTCAAGAAACTCAATTCTTCCGTCAATATTAATACCTGAAGCTTTGAGAAGATTTCCGGCATGAATATAGTTTTTTCGTGCTGCACCAGTTGCTATGCTTACTATTCTTTCCTGCAAATCACCGACTCTATCTAACTCATTTATTTTTCCTAAAATTTCTACTTGTTTTCTATACCCTTCATCGACTCCTCCTTCTGCTGCCCTACTGTAATGACCTAAAGCTTGCCTAAGAGCGCTCAATCTTTTCAATGGATCAGTCTGTGAACACGCAAAATATTCAGCAAAATCACCAGCATCGTAAAATATTTCAGGAAATTCATGAGCTCCAGCTAAAGCTTCGAGATAGAGTGCGTTAGCTTGGACCAGATTAGGTGAAGTAGAAATACCATGTCGATGGTATTGTGCAAGCTTCCATAAAACATAGGGTCTTATCCCTAAAGGCTCTGATCTACCAAAAACTCACTTGCTCCTGCAAGATTGTCTGTAAGCATCATGAAACCGTACTCTATAGTGCCTCGTCGGGACTCTTTTTCGCTTACCATCCGAAACAAATTTATCGCTAAATCTGGTCTTCCTAGAAACTTATAAACGTATCCAGCATTCAAAAGAATTGTGCGTTGGACGGCTGTATGACTACTTGCCGTGGTTCCTTCTTTTTCAAAGAGTTGGTTGAAAGCGTTTTGCTTAACGGTATCATTTAAGATTTCTTTAGCTTTTCGTACAACCATGCCGTTTTCTACTGCAAAAGGGATAGAAAGTAATTTTAGTAGGTCTTCGAAAGTAGAAAATGTACTGAGATTTACTTTTGCATTATTTGCTAAAACAATGATGTTTTTCGCAAATTTAAATCCGAAGTCAGCCGATACTAGAATGAGGGATCTCTCAAAAAACGATAATTGGTTGTAGTTCGTTTTAATAGTATTAGCAAAACAGTGATGAGGAAAAATCAATGCCCCAATAAACTCACCAATTTTTGGTGCATCTCCGAGCATTGATTTTGATTGGTGTAGCTCATAATCTTGAGCCCTAATGCAACGACAAATATCAGCTTCTATTGCTGCGGTTAGGGGCTCTTTCTTTTTAAATTTTTTTACAAGTTTCTTTGTTTGTTCAAAAACAGCTACTAAATTTCTAGTTTTATTAATTTCTGTAATGAAGCTGTCGGTAGTTGCAGCGTTACCAATATTAAATGTAAAAAATAGAAAAAAACAAAGAAATGCTAATTTATTTTTTTTCCTCTTGTTCAACATAATCAAACCCTGTCGCTTTATATGGTGCGTCAAAAACCGAACCATCTACATGGATCCTCGCACAACCGTAAGTCTTAAAATAACCTTCAAAAATCGCGGGAAGTTCTGAAAAATATTGACTAAGAATGGTAACGGTTAGTTCATTAGGAAGTAACGATGAGTCAACAATAGAAACATCTCTCTCTATGGTATCGTCTTCATCAGGAGAAGCTATTATTATATGGAAAATAACTGGTTTGCTTAACTCTTGGCTTTTAGACTTAAGGTAACTCATACTCGCAGGGCCAATTAGGCGATGCTTGGATTCTAACGAATTTCCTACCTCCTGTTCCATTGCAAATGCAGTAGATACAAAACTAAGTAGGAATCCTACAAAAAGTAACCGCTCTAGCTTTTTCATTTTTTCCTCCCTTTTAATATTAATACAATAGTTATTAATTTTTATTTAATTCATTCTTACAATACCACCCATATCCGAAATATCAAAAAATGAAAAGCATTATTTTTAACTTAAGTTCTTGTCTAATTCTAATTTAAGCATTGATTGATAAGAGTTTAGCGCTCAAACCCTCGTGAAGGTTCTACCTGTTCTTTTGATAAGTCTTCGTTTTTAAAGAGATCAACAACCATTTGAATGTTTTTATTATCGCTACGCTCAATCGTTTTCATAAATTTTGCATCGTTTTCATAATGCGATATGAGTTCTTTCAGGTCTTTTTCAATCAATTGTCTTACTTCGTATTTTTGACATAGACGTTTTGAACGTAGAGATGTCTAAATCTCGTTGTATTTGCGCATTGGCATACATAGCCTCTTGGCATTTATCAACAATCAGCAAATCTGATGTTGTATATCCCAGGCCAAAAAGCAGCAGCATCTACAACAGAATTATTTAGTTCAAATGGGGATACTGAGCTTGAAGCAGAAAACATTGATGCTATCCGCGGTAGCACCATTGTTGAAACTGGTGATGCAGTTAAAGGCACTCACGACACAGTGTTTATGGATGAAGTATTAATTCATGCAGCTGGTGGCCAAGTTATCATAGATGCTCCTGAGAGAGTGTTGAATAGGGTTTATCCAACTGACCTTGTTTCTTTTTAATATCAATCGGAATAATTTGTTTTTCGTTTAAATGTTACAAAACTATAAACACCACAAGTATCATTTCGCATATTTGCTAAATGTGCACTTTTGTGCCTACGGAGTTACAATGCCGGCATGGCCATATATCATCTTAGTCATGGAGTTGTAAGCAGAAGTACTGGGCGAAGTTCAGTGCAAAGTGCAGCATATATCACCGGAGAAAAGTTACATGAGTCACGTCGTGATCTAGAAGTAAACTATCGAAATCGTCATAGTGATATTGCCTTTACAGCGACATTAGCGCCTGAATATGCACTGGAAGATTTAAAGATATTGGTGTTTGGGATTTGTTGGAAACTTTCGAAGATGAGTATGGAA